>NZ_SSMZ01000039.1 GCF_004799395.1 Phenylobacterium sp. | reverse complement strand
TGCCAGGCGATGCCATGGCGGTGACGGAGCCGAGGCGCCGGGTCAAGAGGCGGTTGGGACCTGCTAAGCGCCGACGGTGCGCGGGGTCAGGTCCCGCGGCTCCCCCAGGTCGCGCCGGTGAGGCGACCCAGCGTCGTGGGTTTTCTCGAATTGCGCCCAATTGACCCAGCAAAATGCCCCGGAAGTGAGCCGGGGCCTTGGCGTTGCAGCCGTGTCGGCGGGAAGGATCAGGCCGTGGCCAGGCCCTTCGCGCGCGCCCGGCGCAACAGGGCGCCCAGTCCGCCGAAGCCGACCAGCATCAGGCCCCAGGTGGCGGGCTCTGGGATGCCGCCGGGGGAGTTTTGCGAACCCGTCGGACCCAAGCTGGTCGTCGGCGCAACGATGTTGAAGACGAAGGTTTCGTCGTTGTAGTTCCAGTCCGCCACGTTGGCCGGCAGGTCTTCGAAGCCGACATAGGTGCCGGCGGGAACGAAGGCGCTCTGACCCCCGGCGCTGATCGTGCCGCCGCCAAATGCCGCCGAGAAGATGTGCTGCACCGGCTGGTTGTTGTACGAATTCATGTTCGCGTTGGAATAGAAGATGTTGTCGTGGCCCGGAACGATGTCGCGCGTCGGGTTTTCGTCATTGATGAAGAAGGTGATGGTGTCGCCTGTCGCCACCACCACCGGCTGGGACAAGGACGGCCCGAAATTCCATTCATAGCCCAGGGGCGTGCCATGGTTGGCGAGACTGATGGTGCCTTCCTCGACGCCGTTGACCAGCACGCCAAGGATTTCGGTGTCAGTGGCCGTCGAGCCGGTGAAATAGGATTCCAGGTCGCCGGAGGACTGCGCCGTGAACACGTAGGCAGCGGTGTTCTGATGGCCGACATTGCCATAGGCCGGCAGCGACACGTCGTTCGCCATCGCCGCGGTCGCGACCGCGAAGAACAACCCCGCGCCCAGGCCTAGAGTGCGAACCATACTCATCCACGAACTCCCAGAATCCAGCAGGACGAGGCCGCGCGCCCACGTCCAATTCCAGACCGCCCCTCACCTTAACCCGGCGTTAGGGGTTAGCGCAAACGAGCTCCCCCCAGAGGCGAATACTCACGTCCGGCCTATGCGTTTGATTTCCCATTCGAGTTCGACGCAAGCCTTGGCCTTAACGTCCGCACGGACCGCCTCGCCAAGCCCCTCAAGGTCCGCGGCCGTCGCTTCGCCGGTGTTGATCAGAAAGTTGGCGTGCAGCGGCGAGAACATCGCGCCGCCGAACAGCTTGCCTCGCCAGCCTGCCTCGTCGATCAGCTTCCAGGACGAATGGCCGGGCGGGTTCTTGAAGGTTGAACCCCCGGTCTTCTCGCGGATCGGCTGGGTCTGCTCGCGGCGTGCGGTGATCTCGTCCATCCGTGCGACGATGGCGGCGGGATCGTCGGGGCGCCCTTCGAAGAGCCCGCCCAGGAAGACCAGCGGCTCCGACGCGGCCCGGGCCGACTTGCGGTAGCTGTAGTCCAGCTCGGCGTTGGTCAGTGTCAGCCGGCGGCCGTCGCGGGCCAGGGCGTAGGCCTCGACGAGGACGTCCTTGGTCTCCGAACCATAGCAGCCGGCGTTCATCACCAGGGCGCCGCCAACCGAGCCGGGTACGCCGCGATAGAATTCCAGGCCGGCGATCCCGGCCTTGGCCGCCTCGCGCGCCAGGGTGGCGTCGAGCGCCGCGGCGCCCGCGAAGATGCGGGCCCCGCCGCGAGGTTCGACGGTCGCGAAGGCCTTCCCCAGACGGATCACCACGCCGTCCACGCCGCCGTCGCGCACCAGGGTGTTGGAGCCGACACCCAGCAAGGTCACGGGCACGGCCGGACCGAGACCCTTGAGGAACCCGGCCAGGTCCTCATCGTCCTGCGGCAGGAACAGGACGTCCGCCGGCCCGCCGACCCGGAACCAGGTGAAGGGTCCCAGCGGCTCGTCCTTCAGAAGCCGGCCGCGAACCGCCGGCAGGCGATCCGTCCAGCTCATTTGGCCGCCAGGGCGGTGAGCTGGTCCGGCAGGGCGTAGGCCCAGGCGGTGATGTCGCCGGCGCCCAGCAGGACCACCAGGTCGCCGGGCCGGGCTTCCTCGCGAACAAGCCCCGGCAGGCCGGCGGGATTGTCCAGCGCCAGCACCCGGCGGTGCCCGTAGCGGCGAAGGCCCTCGACCAGGGCGTCGCGGTCGATCCCCGGCAGCGGCGCCTCGCCGGCCGGATAGACGTCGGCGACGATCACCACGTCGGCGTCGTTGAAGCAGCTGCAGAATTCGTCGAACAGGTCGGCCAGGCGCGAGTAGCGGTGCGGTTGGACGACAGCGATCACGCGCCCTTCGGTGACCGCGCGGGCGGCCTTCAGCACCGAGGCGATCTCCACCGGGTGGTGGCCGTAGTCGTCGATGATCCGCACGCCGCCCGTGACGCCGGTGGTGGTGAAACGCCTGCGCACGCCGCCGAAGGCCGCCAGGCCCTTGCGGATGTCCTCCGCCCCGACCCCCAGCTCGCGGGCCACGGCGATGGCGGCCAGTGCATTCATCGCATTGTGGTGCCCAGCCATGGGCAGGTGCAGGCCGTCGTAGCGGATCGCTTCTCCATCATGCGGATGGATCACCACGTCGAAATGGCAGCCGTCGGGGCCCATGCTGAGGTTCTCGGCGCGGACCTCGGCCTGCGGATTGACCCCGTAGGTGACCAGACGCCGGTTCTCGACCCGGGCCGACATCGCCTGGACCTCCGGATGGTCGGTGCAGATCGCCGCGAAGCCGTAGAAGGGGATGTTCTCCACGAAGTCGCGAAACGCCTTCTTTACCGCCTCGAACTCGCCGTAGTGGTCCAGGTGCTCGGGGTCGATGTTGGTGACGATGGCCACGGTGGACTTGAGTTTCAGGAAGGTGCCGTCGCTCTCGTCGGCCTCGACCACGATCCAGTCGCCGGCCCCCACCTTCGCATTGGTCCCGTAGGCGTTGATGATCCCGCCGTTGACCACGGTCGGATCCAGGCCGCCCGCGTCCAGCAGGCAAGCGACCATCGAGGTCGTGGTGGTCTTGCCGTGCGTGCCGCCCACGGCCACGGAGAACTGCAGGCGCATGAGTTCGGCCAGCATCTCGGCGCGGCGGACCAGGGGCAGGCGCCGGTCGCGTCCGGCGACCATCTCCGGATTGTCGGCCTTCACCGCGGTCGAATAGACGATGGCCGAGGCGCCCTCCACGTGGGCGGCGTCATGGCCGATGAAGATCTTGGCGCCCAGTTTCTCCAGCCGCTCGGTGTTGGCGCTGGCCTTGGCGTCGGAGCCCTGCACCGCATAGCCGATGCGCAGCATGATCTCGGCGATGCCGCTCATGCCGATGCCGCCGATGCCGATGAAGTGCACGGGGCCGATGTCGAAGGGCACGGGGCGACGGGTCATCCGGCGGTGCTAGCGCATTGCAAGGGCGGGGGAAATATCCGTGCGCGCGCCGTTCAGGCCGCGACGCAGGTCATTCGGCCGGCGTGCAGGGCGCAGGTGGCGATCACAGCGTCGGTGAGATCGCGGAACACGCCCTTCCAGTCGTCGGCCGCACCCCCGCCGACGCGGTCGAAGACGAAGTAGCCGAACCGGTCCATGTCGAAGACGGTAGCGGGCGCGCCGTCGACCTGGATCTTCGCCAGCACAGGCGCGGCGGCCTTGGCGGAGTCCAACACATCGCCGCCGGTGCCGACCACCAGCTGGCCGGGCCGGCCGGCGCCGAAGTCGAGGCTATAGAAGGTGTGCAGGTGGCCGGCGACGACCAGCTCGGTGCGGCCCAGTCCCTGCGCCTTGGCGGCCTGGCGTTCGTTGACGTTGCCGCCAGTGTCGGTGAGCAGAGGACCGGTGCGGAAGACCTCCCAGAGCGGGCGGTGCGTCACCAGCCACGCCGGCTGTTTCGTCGCCGCCAGCGGCTTCAGGTCGTTGACGAAGGCCTCGGCCTCAGCCGCGATCGGCTTCGTATCGTCGGGGTCGGCGCTGTCGAGGACGGCCAGGGTGACGCCGCCAATGTCCACCAGGAAGGTGTCGCTGTGGGCCGGGCAGCTCCGCGCCTTGGGGTCGGCGTCGAGCAGCCGGAACCAGCCCTTGCCGCCGCGCACGCAGTCCTCGTGGTTGCCGCGGCCGAAGACCCAGGGCGCCGCGCCCAGCAGGCTCGCCGCCGGGTCGAACAGCTCCGCCTTCCAGGAGGGCCAGCGATCGCCGTAGGGGCTTCCCGCGCAGCCGGCGAGGCCTTCGGGGCACGGCGTCTCGCGGTAGTAGTAGTCGCCCACATGGATCACCAGATCGGGCTTTTGCGCCGCCGCCAGCGCCGCCACCTTGGCGAAGGGCCAGCCGGCGACCGGATCGTTGCAGTTCTGGATGACCTTGCCCTTCAGCCGGCAGCCGCTGTCGCCCAGGATCACCAACCGCTGCGGCTGGGCCTTGGGGACCGGCAGTGCGCGCCCCTCGACGCTCGCGGTCCTGGCGCCGCGCGGCAGGGCCGCCTCGCACATGAGGTTGGGGAAGGCGTCGTCGCGTGCGGCGCGCAGGCTCATGGGGCGGGCCTTTCCGTCGACGGTCAGGACCGGACAGGCCTCGCCCTCGGCCACGGCGCGGACCTCCGCGCCCGCGCCGGTCATCTGCACCCAGGCCGCGAGCGGCGTCGCCCTCGCCGGACCTGCAAGGCCCAGCGCCATCAGGATCGCCGCGGCCGCACGCTGCATCAGGTCTCTCCAGGTTCGCCTCAACAGTAGCGCAGCTCGGCGCGCCCTCGCCACGGCCGTCAGGCGCCGGCGGTCTCTTCCACGACGTCGGCCAGCCGTTCGGCGGCGTCGGGAATGGCCACGCTGCGCGCGGCGGCCGCCATCCGCGCCAGGCGGTCGGGATTGGTCAGCAGCTTCTCCAGGGCGCCGGACAGGCTGGCGACGGTAAGCTGGCTCTCGCGGGCCACTTCGGCGCCGCCCACGTCGGACAAGAGCTTGGCGTTCTGGCCCTGGTCGTCGTCCAGCGCGATGGCCAGCGGCACCAGGATCGAGGGCTTTCCGGCCACCGCGAACTCGCAGACGCTGCCCGCGCCGGAGCGGCCGATCACCAGGTGCGCAGCGCCGAGCCGGCCGGCCATGTCGCGGAAAAAGGGGGCGATCTCGGCGTCGACGACGGCGTTGCGGTAGGTGCGCCGGGCGGCCTCCATGGATTCCGGGCGGGTCTGCTGCTGGATCAGCAGGCGCTGGCGAAGGGGGTCAGGCAAGGCCGCGATGGCTTCCGGGACCAGTTCGGAGAGCAGACGTGCGCCCTGGCTGCCGCCGGTGATCAGGATGCGGATCGGGCCATCGGCGACCGGCGGCGTGTACGGCAGGTCGGCCAACGCGCGGATTGCCGGGCGCACCGGATTGCCCACCACGGTCGCGGCGCGGGCCACCTGCGGCGGAGCCTTGAGCAGGGTCGGGAAGGCGCAGGCGACGCGCGTGACGCGGGCGGCCAGCATGCGGTTGGCGCGCCCCATCACCGCGTTCTGCTCATGGATCACCGTGCGGCGCCTGTCGAAGATCGCGCCCACCAGGGCCGGCGCGGACGGATAGCCGCCGAACCCCACCACCACCCGGGGGCCGAGCTCGCGATAGAGGGCGCGCGCCTGCGCCGCGCCCCGCAGCACCGCCAAGCCCGCCGTCGCCATGCTGAGCGGGTTGCCCCGCCGATAGGTGGCCGACGACAGGCCGATGCGGTGTTCGGCGGGGAAGTCCTGGGACAGGCCGGCCACCCGCTCGTCGGAGGCCAGCACGATGGACCAGCCGCGGGCGATCAGGGCCTCGGCCAGCGCCTGGGCGGGAAACAGATGGCCGCCGGTGCCCCCGGCGGCGAGAACCGCGATGTTACGCATGCTCAGGTGCGCTTAAGCGAACGCGCCGGCCTTGGCGAGGCCTTCCCCGACCGTATAGGCGCCGGGACGGCGGCGGGTCAGGGCGAGGGCCAGGCCCAGCGTCAGGCCCATGGCCAGCATCGACGAGCCGCCATAGCTGATGAACGGCAGCGTCATGCCCTTGGTGGGGATCATGTCGAGATTGACCGCCACATTGATGATCGCCTGCAAGCCCACCAGCACGAACAGGCCGGCCGCGGCCACCTGCTCGAAGGGGTCGGAGAGCTTCATCGCGCGATAGAGGCCGCGCACGACGATGATCGTGAACAGCGTCACCACCAGCATCAGGAACACCAGCCCGAACTCCTCGGCGCCCACCGAGAGCGCGAAGTCGGTGTGGGCGTCAGGGATCGACCGCTTCAGCACGCCTTCGCCCGGGCCCCGCCCGAAAAGCCGCCCCGCGGCCTGCGCGACGCGCGCGGCGTCGACCTGATGGGTGTCGGCCTTGTCCGGCTGCAGGAACTTGTCCACCCGCGACGCCACGTGCGGCAGCAGGAAATAGGTCGATCCCAGCCCTGCGACGGCCACGACGCCGAGGCCCATCACCCACGACAACGGCACGCCTGCCATCCAGAAGACCGCCCCGAAGGTGGCGGTGATCAGCACCGTCTGGCCAACGTCCGGCTGCATCAGAAGGAGCACGACCGGGATCAGGTAGAGCGCGAAGGCGATGGAGACGCCGGGCACGCCCTGCCCTTTCTGGCCCTCCGAGAACATCCAGGCGACCAGCACGATCAGCGCCGGCTTCATGAACTCCGAGGGCTGCAGAGAGAAGCCGCCGAGCTCGATCCAGCGCGTGGCGCCCTTGGCGTTGTGGCCCAGGAACGGCAGGGCGACCATCACCGCGATGGCGATCAGCCAGATGAAGAAGGCGCTTCGTTTGACCGTCTTCACGTCGAACATCGAGGTGACGATCAGGATCACCGCGGCCATGACGGCGAACACGCACTGGCGCACGGCGAAGTGGAACGGGTCGCCGATGTTCATCCGGGCCGCCGCAGCGGGGCTGGCCGCGAAGGCGATGACCACGCCCACCGCGATCAGCAGCGCCACGACGCCCAGCATCCAGCGGTCCACCGTCCACCACCAGACGCCGATGGCGCTGCGATCCGAACGGGCGAAGGCGTGGGTGGCCTGGGGCGTGGCGGCGGTCATACGGAGAGCGAGGCTAGCTTGAGTCGGAAAACCGTCATGCCGCGCCTCTTGCCGCATGGGCCAGGCGCTGGACGGCGGAACGGAAGGCCTCGCCGCGTTCCTCGAAGTCGGCGTACTGGTCGAAGGAGGCGCAGGCCGGCGACAGCAGAACCACCGCATCCTGGCCGCTGGCCGAGGCGTCGGCGTAGGCCTGGGCGACCGCCACATCGAGCGTCCCGCACTCCACGGCGGGCGCCTTGCCATTCAGCGTCCGGGCGAAGGCGGGCGCGGCCTCGCCGATCAGATAGGCCTTGGCGACGCGGCCGAAGAGATCCTCCAGCGCCTCGATCCCGTCGGTCTTCGCCCGGCCGCCGGCGATCCAGTAGGACTTCGGATAGCTGGAGAGCGCCTGGCGCGCGGCGTCGGCGTTGGTGGCCTTGGAGTCGTTGACGAAGCGCACGCGGCCCAGAGTGGCCACGGTCTCCATGCGGTGCGCCAGGCCGGGGAAGCTCAGCAGGTGCTCGGCGGCCTCGTCCGGCGCGATGCCGAGGCCCTTGGCGGCGGCGTAGGCGGCCGCCGCGTTCTGCCAGTTGTGGCGGCCGGGCAGCGAGCGAGCGCGGTTGAGGTCGGCGACTTCCTGGGCGCGTTCGCCGGTGGCGTCGTAGAGCAGGCCGTTCAGCACATAGACGCCACGGCCCATGGCCTTGTTGGCGGAGATCGGCACGATGGTGCGGCGGTTGGCGGCGGTGATCTCGGTACAGATCTGCTGGCCCCAGGGATCGTCGACGCCGATCACCGCGGTGTCGCCCTTGCCCTGGTTCAAGAGGATGCGGCGCTTTGCGGCGACATAGCCCTCCATCGAGCCGTGGCGCTCCAGATGGTCGGGCGACAGGTTGAGGATCACGGTGACGTCGGCATGCAGGCTGGAGGTCAGGTCGAGCTGATAGGAGCTCATCTCCAGGACGTAGACCGCCCCGCCGTGCATGTCCTCGAGGTCCAGGACGCCGATCCCGATGTTGCCGCCGATGCGCACGTCGCGGCCGGCCTGGGCGCAGACGTGGCCGATGAGCGCCGTGGTCGTCGACTTGCCGTTGGTGCCGGTGATGGCGACGATCCTCGGCTTCCTGTGCTCCGGCGCGGCGTTCACCGTGCGGGCGAAGAGTTCGATATCGCCGACGATCTCGACGCCGGCGGCGTTGGCCTTTTCGACGGTCCAGTGCGGCGTCGGATGGGTCAGCGGCACGCCGGGCGACAGCATGAGCGCGGCGAACCGGCTCCAGTCGGCGGTGGTCAGGTCGACCAGCGGCAGGCCCTCGGCCTCGGCGGCCGCGCGGCGCTCGGCGCTCTCGTCCCACAGCGCCACGTCGGCGCCGCCGGCGATGAGGGCGCGCGCCGCCGCCAGGCCGGTGCGGGCCAGGCCGAACACGGCGACGGTCTTGCCCTCAAAGCCGCGGACCGGGATCATGACGCGCCCATGCCCTCCCTACCGCAGCTTCAGGGTGGCCAGGCCCAGAAGGGCCAGCATGATCGAGACGATCCAGAAGCGGATCACGACGGTCGACTCGGACCAGCCGAGCTTCTCGAAATGATGATGGATCGGAGCCATCAGGAAGATCCGCCGGCCGGTCCGCTTGAACCAGGCTACCTGGATGACCACCGAAAGCGTCTCGGCCACGAACAGGCCGCCGATGACGCCGAGCACGATCTCCTGCCGCGTCGCAACGGCGACCGCGCCAATGCCGCCGCCCAGGGCCAGCGCGCCGGTGTCGCCCATGAAGATCCGGGCCGGCGGGGCGTTGTACCAGAGGAAGCCGAGGCCGGCGCCGATCATCGCCCCGCAATAGATGGCGATCTCGCCGACCCCGGGGACGAAGTGCAGCTGCAGGTAGTTGGCGAAGACGAAGTTGCCGACCAGGTAAGCGATCAGGCCATAGGCCGAGGCTGCGATCATCACCGGCACGGTGGCCAGCCCGTCCAGGCCGTCGGTGAAGTTCACCGCATTGGCGCCGCCGACGATCACGAAGGCGCCGAACAGGAGATAGAACCAGGAGAGGTTCACGACCGCGCCCTTGAAAAGCGGGAAGGTCACCGACGTCAGCAGCGACGGGTCCTCCGGCGGCTTGGCGGCGAAGAGGATGATCAGGCTGATCGCCGCCATGGCGATCAGCGCCTCGAGCAGCAGCCGCATCTTGCCGGAGATGCCGTCGGTGGTCTGTTTGGTGACCTTGGAATAGTCGTCCAGGAATCCCAGGAGGCCGTAGCCGGCGGTGACCAGCAGCACGGCCCAGACATAGACGTTGGAGAGGTCCGCCCAGAGCAGGGTGCCGACGATCAGACCCGCCAGGATCATCACTCCGCCCATCGTCGGCGTGCCGGCCTTCTCGGTGATGTGGCGCTGGATGCCCTCGGCGCGGATCGGCTGGCCCTTGCCCTGCTTGGCTTGCATCCAGCGGATGAAGCGCGAGCCCATGGCGACCACAATCACCTGTGCCGTGAAGATCGACATGGCGGTGCGGAAGGTCAGGTAGCGGAGCAGGTTCAGGACGGTGACGTGGCTGTGCCCGCCCATCGAGAAGTGCTCATAGAGCCAATAGAACATCAGCCGGCCTCCCCTGGCCGGACGTCGAGGCGCGCCAAGGCCTGGGCGATCAGCCCGGCCTTCGACCCGTTCGAGCCCTTCACCATCACCAGATCGCCAGGCTCTGCGGCCCGGGCGACGTCTGCGGCCAGGTCGGCCGCGTTCTCGGCGTAGCCGCCGCGCCGAGTCGGCGGAAGGGCGTCCCAGAGGGATTTCATCAAGGGACCGGCGGCGAACACCAGATCGACCCTGGCCTCGGCCAGAGGCTCGGCCAGGGCGGCGTGATAGCCGCTCGCCTTCGGGCCCAGCTCCAGCATGTCGGTGAGCGCCACGACCTTGCGTCCCGCCGTCCTGCGCGCGCCCAGGGTGGCGATGGCCGAGGCCATGGACACGGGGTTGGCGTTGTAGCTTTCGTCGATCAGGGTGAAGGCGCCGCCGGCCAGCTGGATCGTCTTCTCGGCCCCGCGGCCCTCCAGCGGCTCGAAGGAGCCCAGCGCGGCCAGGCTGTCGCCAAGGTCCACGTCCAGGGCCTCCAGCATCAGCAGCACGGCCATGGAATTGAGGCCCCAGTGCATGCCGGTTTGCAGGATCGGGAAGTCCAGGCCCTTGCCGTGGAAACGGGCCTGGACCACGGCATGGTCGCCCGCGCCTTGGAAGTCGATCAGCCGCGCGTCGCAGCCTTCGGCGCGGCCAAAGGTGAGCACCTGGGCGCCAGCCTTCTCGGCCTCGCCCTTCAGCAGGCCGAACCAGCGGTTGTCGGCGTTGAGCACCGCCACGCCGCCCTTCTGCAGGCCCTCGAACACCTCGGCCTTGGCCTTGGCGACGCCGGTTTCGCCGTCGGGGAAGTTCTCGGTGTGCACCGGCCCGACGGTGGTCACCACCGCGGCGTGCGGACGGACCATACGGGTGAGCGGGCGAATCTCATCGGCGTGGTTCATGCCGATCTCGAACACTGCGCGTTCGGTGTCGCGCGGCATGCGCGCCAGGGTGAGCGGCACGCCGATGTGGTTGTTGTGGGACTTGACCGACGAATGCGCGCGGCCGGCGAGCATCAGGCCGGCCAT
>NZ_SSMZ01000038.1 GCF_004799395.1 Phenylobacterium sp. | reverse complement strand
CGCCGTCACCGCCTACGACATCCTGCGGATGAGGGGCGTGCCGATCGGCAAGCGGGACTATGAGGGCCAGTTGCGGATCAGACAGGACTAAGGACGTCCTAGCTCGCCGCGGTGGCGATCAGGCGGGCGTAGAAGTCCACGCACTGGCGCAGGTTCGTGAGCGTGAGGTGCTCGTTGGTCCCGTGGATCATCTCGATGTCCCTCAATCCGAAGGCCATGGGCTGGAAGCGGTAGACGTCGGTGGCGACCCCCTGCAGGTAGCGGCTGTCCGTGCCGGCGGTCACCAGGCTGGGCGCCACCGGCGCGCCGGTGACCTTGCCGGCGACGGCCGAGACCATCTTCCAGCCGTCCGAGGCGGTGGAGGACACCCGTGACGGCTCCGACGGGGCGTCGACCCAGGTTAGCGCCACCGGCAGCCGTCCCACCGCCGCCCTAGCGCGGGCCATGACGCTCGCGGACGTGTCGCCAGGCGCGATGCGGTAGTTGATCCAGGCCGCGGCGTCCTGCGGCAGGACGTTCTCCTTCGGACTGCCCAGGAGCATGGTGGGCGCGATGGTGGTGTGAAGCATCGCCGCCCCAGAGGCCGTGGCGCCCATCTGCCGGATCAGCATCGGCTTGAAGAGCCAGCTGTTGGCCACCGCCAGGCGCACCGGGAACGACGCCCGAGGCGCCACGGTCTGCAGCATGGCCGCGCCAGGTCCGCGGAAGTCCATGGGGAAGCCGTGGTCGTTGATCGCCGTCACCGCGTGCGAGAGGGTGACCACGCCGCCGCCGTCGGCCGGCGGGGCCGAGGAGTGGCCGCCCTCCGCCTTGGCAGTCACCTTCAGGGTCGCATAGCCCTTCTCGGCCGTGCCGATCAGCGACAGCTTGCCGCCCGTCACCGGGTTGTCGGTGATTTCCGCCAGGCCCTCGTCGAGCACGAACTGCGCCTTGATCCCGCGCGATTTCAGCAGGGCCGCGGCGGCCTGGGCGCCGGTCCCGTGGGTCTCCTCATCCTCGCCGGAGACGATCATCACCGTGCGGCGCGGCTTGAAGCCGCTCTTGGCGAGCGCCTCGACCCCTTCGAACAGGGTGATCAGCGAGCCCTTGTCGTCCACGGAGCCGCGGCCCCAGACCGCGCCGTCGGCGATGGCGCCGGAGAACGGCGGATGCTTCCAGTCCGCCTCCGAGCCCGGGGTCACCGGAACCACGTCCTGGTGGGCCATCAGCACGATGGGCGTCAGCGTCGGGTCGGAGCCCTTCCAGGTGTAGATCAGCGTGTTCTTGCCGACGATCTCGCGGGTCATGGCCGCGTGCGCCGCCGGATAGCTGGCCATCAGGAAGTCATGCAGGCGCGTCCATTCGGCCGGCTGGTCGTCGGCCAGGTTCTGGTGGCTCACGGTCTGGATCTGGACGGCCTGCGACAGATGCTGGGCGGCCTGGTCGACATCGAACGGGACGGGCGGCGAGACACGGACGTCGATGGAGCTCACCTGGCCCGGCGGGCGGTACATCAGGGTCCGCACCAGTGCGACGCCAATCACCACGAGGATCGCGACGAACAGGAAGAGCGCGATCCGCCCGATGATTCGCATGCCAACTCCCCGGCGTTTCCGCCAAGCTTAGAGCCCCGCGTGGCGATTGTCGCCGCCGCGCGCCGCCGGTAGGTTCGGGTTCCTTCACTTGGAGTCGCCATGGCGTCTGCGAGCTTCCAGATCGGGCTGGCCGCGCCCGGCGAGGCGCTGGCGGTCGCCGAGGTGATGCAGGAAGCGGCGCGCTGGATCGCCACCTGGCGCGCGCCGCTGTGGGACCCCGAGCTGCTGGGCGAGGCGTTCACGGCCCCGATCGTCGCATGCGGCCACATGCTGACCGCCAAGGTGGCGGGCGAGATCGCCGCGGTGATGATCCTGGAGCCGGAAGACCCCCTCTTCTGGCCCGACTATCCCGCCGGCGAGGCGAGCTACATCCACAAGCTCGCCGTGCGGCGCGCCTACGCCGGCCAGGGCGCGCCCTCGGCCCTGGTCGAGCATGCCGCGACGCTGGCCCTGATGCAGGGCCGCTGGCGGCTGCGCCTGGACTGCGACCCACCGCTGGCGGGCTTCTACGAGAGACTGGGCTTCCGCAGGATAGATGAGATCGACGTGAACCACCCGCAGGCCGGACCGATGCGCGTCGCCCGCATGGAGCGCCATCTCGCCGCCCAGCCCGCTTGACCTTCGAGGGGCCGGCATCGCAAATGGCCGGCAAATCGAACGAGCGTTTTAGGGAGCCTCGCCATGAGCGACGTGATGGATAAGCCGGGCGTGCTGACCGGCAAGCTGTTCGACCTGACGGGCAAGGTCGCGGTGATCACCGGGTCGTCGCGCGGGATCGGCAAGGCCATCGCCGAGCAGATGGCGGCCCATGGCGCCAAGGTGGTGATCTCGTCCCGCAAGGCCGGCCCTTGCGAGGAGGTGGCCGCCGCGATCAACGCCCGCTCGGCCGGCCACGCCATCGCCGTGCCCGCCAACATCTCCTCGAAAGACGACCTTCAGCGGCTGATGGACGAGACGCGCAAGGCGTTCGGCAAGATCGACATCCTGGTCTGCAACGCCGCGTCCAACCCGTTCTACGGCAGCCAGCTCGACATCGGCGACGACGCCTTCTCGAAAATCCTCTCCAACAACATCATCGCCAACAACTGGATGATCCAGATGGTCGCGCCGGAGATGAAGGAACGGAAGGATGGGGCGATCATCATCGTTTCCTCCATCGGCGGCCTGCGCGGCTCGGAGGTGATCGGCGCCTATTGCATCTCCAAGGCCGCCGACATGCAGCTGGCCCGCAACCTCGCCAAGGAGCTGGGCCCCCACAACATCCGGGTGAATTGCGTGGCGCCGGGCCTAGTGAAGACCGACTTTGCCAAGGCGCTCTGGGACACCCCGGCCGGCGAGGAACGCGCCAGCTCCGGCACGCCGCTGCGCCGCCTGGGCGAGCCGGACGACTTGGCCGGAGCGGCGGTCTATCTGGCGAGCCGCGCCGGCGCGTGGACGACGGGGCAGACGATCGTCGTGGACGGCGGGAGTACGTGCTGAGCCCTACCTCCCCCGCGAAGCGGCGGAAGGGGGCTACGCTTTCACCACCATCTCCAGGCCGCCCTCGAACGGCAGGGTCATCGTCGTCAGCCCGTTCGCCGGGTCGCGCACGAACTCGAAAAACTGCTGATACCCCCGCGCCGCCTGGACAGTGTTGTCGGCGATGACCACCGCGCCGGGGCGCAGGTGGGGCGTGATCAGCTCCATGGCCGGACGCGTCATTTCGGTCCAGATGTCCATCAGCACGAAGTCGACCGGGCCTTCGATGACCTTGAGGGTCTCGCGCAGATCGCCCTCGCGCAGGTCGATCAGTTCCGACAGGCCGGCCTCGGCGAAGTGAGCCGTGGCCGCGGCGGCCTTGGCCGGTTCGTGCTCCGTGCCGATCACCACGCCGCCGCCGTTCGCCCGCACCGCGGCCGCCAGGTAGAGGGTCGAGACGCCGAACGAAGTCCCGACCTCGACCACGCGCCTTGCCTGCAGGCTGCGGCACATCAGGTGGCAGAACTCCGCCTTGATCGGCTCCAGCGCCACCAGCTTGTCGGCCATGAATTGGGTCAGGCGATCGTCGAACCCTTCCCAGCTGAGGTCGCCCGCCTTGATGCGCTCGACGAAGTAGGCGCCGGTCGCAGCCTCCTGCGCCACACTCTGAGCCTGCAGCCGGTCGACCAGGGCCTGCAGTTTCGCATCGCCCAGCACCCCAACCGCGCTCGGGCTCACCACTGATCCGCCTCGTACTGCATGGCGCCGGCGATATTGCCCTCGGGGTCCTGGAAGAAAATCAGCTCGCCCACGCCGTCGATGCGGAAGGGCTGCATGATCACCTTCCCCCCGTGCGCCTCGATGGCGGCGATGGTCGCCTTGATGTCATCCACGCCATAGCTGACCTCGACGCCCGGCATGACGTGCCCGCCGATGTCGCGGCGGCCTTGCAGCGCGCCCAAGAAGCCCTCGCCGGCGCTGCGGGTCTGGTAGAAGCCGGGCGGGCCCCAGGGCGTGAAACTCCAGCCGAAGACGGTCTCGTAGAAGGCCTTGGCGCGAGGCACTTCCGTGGCGTTGATCGCGAAGTGGCGCAGGGTGGCGGGCATGGCGGTCCTCCAGAGCAGCCATGCTGAGCCCTGGCGGGCCCGGCTGACAAGCTCCCGCCGTGGCCAGCCGTTCGGCCCCGGTGTCGAGGGTCTTGTCAGGCTTGGAAAGGCATAGGCGCAAGATGTTGGTCATCTTCGCAAGGTCGGTGGGATTTGAGGCAGGGTGACTCGTCCTAGACGCCGGCGGATGCGATGGATGGCCATGATCCCCTGGGTTCACCTGGACACCGCCAAGATCCCCAATGGGGGGGAACTGCGCCTCATGCGGCGCGGCGCCGAGCTTTCGATCATGTCAGGCTCGATCGAGCTGATGAACAGCCGGCTGAGCGGGTCGGAGAGGGCCCTGGCGACGCTGGCCTGCGCGCGGATCGACGGCCGGCCCAGCGCTCAGGTGCTGATCGGTGGCCTCGGCATGGGCTTCACTCTGCGCACAGCGTTGGCGGAGCTGCCGAACAATGCCGGCGTGGTCGTCTCGGAGCTGGTCCCGGCGGTGGTGAGCTGGGCCCGCGGCCCGATGACCGAACTGTTCAAGGGCTGCTTGGACGATCCGCGGGTGGCCGTCATTGAAGCGGACGTTGTCGGGGTGATCGCCGCGGCGCGGGGACGTTTCGACGCCATTCTGCTCGACGTCGACAACGGCCCCGGCGGCCTCAACCGTGACGCCAACGACAGGCTATATTCGGTCGGAGGGCTGAATGCGGCGAGACGGGCCTTGCGGCCCGGCGGGGTGCTTGCCGTCTGGTCTGCGGGGCGCGACGACGGCTTCACCCGGCGGCTGGAGGGCGCCGGCTATCAGGCCGAGGAGGTCCCGGTCCGCGCCACCGGCGGCAAGCGCGGCGCCCGGCACGTCATTTGGCTGGCGACGCCGCGCTGAGTTCCCGGGCCTTGGCCAGCCGCCCGATCCCGCCGTCCAGCGTCTCGTCGCGCTTGGAGAAGCACAGGCGCACGATGTGGGTCACCGGGTCTTCCTCATAGAGGGCCGAGACCGGGATGGCGGCTACGCCCGCCTCCTTCACGGCACGCAGGCAGAAGTCCCGGTCGCCCTCAGCGATCCCCGACGCGGTCAGGTCGATGTTGACGAAATAGGTGCCCTCGCTGGGCAGCACCGCGAAGCCTTCGCGCCTCAGGCCTTCGCTGAGGCGGTCGCGGGAGCGTTCGAGGTCGCGCGGCATCCGTCGGAACCAGTCCTCGGAATTGTCCAGGCCCCAGGCGACGGCGGTCTGCAGGTTGGGCGGGGTGGTGAAGGTGAGGAACTGGTGGGCGCGGGCAAGACTGTAGGTCAGATCGGGCGCCGCGCACATGAAGCCGACCTTCCAGCCGGTCAGGCCGAACATCTTTCCCGCCGAGCCGATCTTCACGCAGCGATCGTGCATGCCGGGGAAGGCGATCAGCGGCCGGTGCTTTGCATTGCCGAACACCACCTGCTCCCAGACCTCGTCGCAGATGGCGATGACGTCGTGCTTCACACAGAGCTCGGCCAACAGGGCCAGGTCCTCGTCAGGCAGCACCACGCCCGAGGGATTGTTCGGGTTATTGAGCACCACGAACCTGGTGGCGTCGCTGAACGCCGCCTCCAGCATCGCCCGGTCGAACCGCCAGCGCGGCGGCGCCAGACTGACCAGCTTCGGGACACCGCCGGCCCGGCGGATCAGCGGCAGGTAGGCGTCGTAGAGCGGCTGGAAGACGATCACCTCGTCGCCCGCCTCGATCAGCGCGAAGAAGGCCGCGGCCAGGGCCTCGGTGGCGCCGGATGTGACGGTGATCTCGCTCATCGGGTCGAGTTCGAGGCCCTGGGTGCGGGCATAGTGGCCGGCGACCGCCTGGCGCAGCTCCGGCAGGCCGGCCATGGGCGGATACTGATTGTAGCCGTTCAGGGTTGCGTCGGCCGCCTTGGCGCGGATCGCTTCCGGCCCCGGATCGTCGGGGAAGCCCTGGCCAAGGTTGATGGCGCCGAGCGTCCTGGCGAGACCGGACATCTCCTCGAAGACGGTCATCGGCAGGCTTGAGTAGATCGGGTTGGGCATTAGATCATCTGTCGGGGCGGCGATTGCCCCTTCATGACCTGACCGGAGCGCCTGCGTCCATGGAGATCGTCGAGTTTGAGCCCTGTCACGCTGAGGCGTTCAAGATCCTGAACGAGGCCTGGATCTCCAAGTACTTCGCCATCGAGGCCAAGGACCGCGAGGTTCTGGGCGACCCGCAGGGGAAGATCGTCGTGGCGGGCGGACGCATCTTCATGGCCTTCAAGGACGGCGAGGCGGTGGGCTGCGTCGCCCTGATCCCGATGGAGGACGGCGGCTACGAGGTGGCCAAGATGACCGTACTTGAGACCCTGCGCGGCTCCGGCCTGGGGCGGATGCTGATGCAGCGCTGCATCGACGCCGGCGCCGAGATGGGCGCGCGGCGGCTCTATCTGGAGACCAATTCCAGCCTGGCGCCGGCGCTGGGTCTCTACCGGGCCATGGGCTTCACCGATATCGGCCCGCCGGCGCGCAACGACTACGCCCGCGGCGACACCTGGATGGAGCGCGTTTACCCCGCCTGAAGCTATGTGCGGCTGAAGAGCACGACGCCGAGCAAGACGGCCGCCCAGTGCGTCGCCGCGGCGGCCACCACGTGGCCGTGCCAGATGGCGCGCGAGAACTTCAGGCGCTTGTTCACATAGAAGATCACGCCCGTCGAATAGAGCACCCCGCCGGCCAGCAGAAGCAGCAGGGCGACCCAGTAGACGCTATCGATCATGGGCTTCAGCGCCACCACCACCAGCCAGCCCAGCGCCAGGTAGACTCCGACGCCGATGCGACGGTCCATGCCGATCCAGAAGATCTTGCTCAAGGCGCCGAAGGCCGCGAGCGACCAGATGGCCACCGTCATGCCCCACGCCCAGCCGCCGGTCAGATTGTGGATCGTGAAGGGCGTGTAGGAGCCGGCGATCATCAGGAAGATGCCCGCGTGGTCGAGCCTTCTCAGCACCGGCCGGTAGCGCGCCTTGGCGAAATTGTAGGCGGTGGAAAAGGCCAGCATGGCCAGGACGCCCGCCGCATAGATCGAGACGCCGACCACCTGGGTGATCGATCCAGCCCGCACCGCCAGCGCCAAAAGGATGATTCCGCCCACCAGGGCCAGGGTCAGGCCCACGACGTGCACCACCAGGTCGGCGCACTTGGCGGCGGGGGTCGGATAGTGGCGGGGCGGTTTGGCGGGAGACTGGACGGCGACGGTCATGGCGGAACTCCGAGGCTCAATGAGTCTCACGCCCCGCGGCCGGCGGCTAGTCTTCCTTGACGCGCTTTTTCCGGAAGCTGGGGTTCAGCACCCGTTTGCGCAGGCGGATCGACTTCGGGGTGACCTCCACCAGCTCGTCCTCCTCGATATAGGCGATGGCCTGCTCGAGGGTCGGACGGCGCGGCGGGATCAGGCGCACGGCCTCGTCCTTGCCGGCGGACCGGATGTTGGTGAGCTGCTTGGCCTTCATCGGATTGACGTCCAGGTCGTCCTGGCGCGAGTTCTCGCCGATGATCATGCCCTGGTAGGTCTTCTCGCCGCCGCCCACGAACATGGTCCCGCGGTCTTCCAGGTTCCACAGGGCGAAAGCCGTGGTCTCGCCGTCGGAGTTGGACACCAGCACACCCTTGCGGCCGGCGTCGATGGCGCCCTTGTAAGCTTCGTAGTGGCTGAATACGCGGTTCAGCACGCCGGACCCGCGGGTGTCGGTGAGGAACTCGCCCTGATAGCCGATCAGCGAGCGCGACGGGCTCATCAGCGACAGGCGGGTCTTGCCCGCGCCTGAGGGACCCATGTCCTTCAGTTCGGCTTTGCGGGCCGACAACTTCTCGATGACGATTCCGGTGAACTCGTCGTCGACGTCGATCATGACGTCCTCGATGGGCTCCAGGCGCTCGCCGGTCTCCGGATCGGTCTGGAACACCACGCGCGGACGGCTGATGGAGAGCTCGAAGCCCTCACGGCGCATGCCTTCGATCAACACGCCCAGCTGCAGTTCGCCGCGGCCGGCCACCTCATAGGCATCCTTGTCGGCAGTTTCGGTCACCCGGATGGCGACGTTGGACTCGGCCTCCTTCAGCAGGCGCGCGGCGATGACGCGGCTTTGCACCTTGTCGCCTTCGCGGCCCGCCAAGGGGCTGTCGTTGACGCTGACGGTCATGGAGATGGTCGGCGGGTCGATCGGCTGGGCCGGCAGGGCCTCGGTGACGTCCATGGCGCACAGGGTGTCGGCCACCGTCGCCTTCGAGAGGCCCGCGATGGCGACGATATCGCCGGCTTCAGCGTCCTCGATCGGCTGGCGCTTCAGGCCGCGGAAGGCCAGGACCTTGGTGATGCGGCCACGTTCGATTTCCTTGCCGTCCAGGCCGAGGGCGTGGATCGCCAGGCCGGGTGTCGCCTTGCCGCTCTCGATGCGGCCGGTGAGCAGTCGGCCCAGGAACGGGTCGTTCTCGATCAGCACCGACAGAATCTGGAACGGCTTGTCCTTGTTCTCCACCACCTTGGGTTCCGGCACGTGGCGGACGATCAGATCGAACAGCGGGGCGAGGGTGTCGTTGGGCTTGGCCATGTCCAGGGTGGCCCAGCCGTTCTTGCCCGAGGCGTAGATGTGCGGGAAGTCCAGCTGCTCGTCGGTCGCGCCCATAGCGGCGAACAGGTCGAAGACGTCATTGAGCACGCGGTCGGGATCGGCGTGCGGCCGGTCGACCTTGTTGAGGCAGAGGATGGGGCGCAGGCCCATCTTCAGCGCCTTGCCCAGCACGAACTTGGTCTGGGGCATGACGCCTTCCTCGGCGTCCACCAGGATGACGCAGCCATCCACCATGCCGAGGATCCGCTCAACCTCGCCGCCGAAGTCGGCATGGCCGGGGGTGTCGATGATGTTGATCCGGGTGTCGCCGGCCTCGCCGTGCCACAGCACGCTCGTGCACTTAGCCAGGATGGTGATCCCGCGCTCGCGCTCCTGGTCGTTGGAATCCATCGCCCGTTCGGCATGAGCCTCGTTGGCGCGGAACACGCCGGACTGGGCGAGCAACTGGTCCACCAGGGTGGTCTTGCCGTGGTCGACGTGGGCGATGATGGCGATGTTACGGAGCGACATGGGATTCTTAAACGAGGATTTCGGGGGGCGAGGAAGGCGCGCTTGTAGGGGAGAGAAGGCGCAACCGCCAGCTTGGAGTTGGGGCCGGCGGCCCGGCGCGAGCCCCCCAACGGCCAAGCTGTTGTGCGGTGCACCCTAAATGGGGGTTGGCCGCCGCTGCGCAAGACCTGGAAAAGCCTAGGTTTTCTTAGGTCACCGTCATGAAAATGCAGGTTTTTTGTCGCACCCGCTTGCGTCGTTGTGCATCGCACCGTACATTCAATTCGTGAGGCGGCCTTGCCGCCTCTGCCCTTCCTGGGCGTTTCCTCCCTATGAACTGCCGCGCCTTCGGGCGCGGCTTTTTTTTGGGCTGTGCCTCCCCCGCGAAGCGGCGGGAGGGAGGTTAGTCCTTCAGCGAACTCCAGTCGGCGGCCGCGAGCGCGCCGGTCAGGCGCTCCAGATGCCCCTTCAGCCGTTCGAAGCCGGCGGTGGGCGTCAGCGCCTGCTCATCCAGATAGAGCCCGCGGTTGATCTCGATCTGCAGGGCATGGGTGCGCCGCGACGGCCGGCCGTAGTGCTCCGTCGTGTAGCCGCCAGCGTAGGGGGTGTTGCGGGCGACACGATATCCCAGAGCCTCCAGCTCACGTTCGACGCGGGCGGTGAGCAGGTTCGCGCAGGCCGCGCCGAACCGGTCGCCCAGCACGAAATCGCAGGGCCGGTCGCGCCCGCCCGACCGCGCCGCGGCGGCCGGCATGGAGTGCCAGTCGATCAGGATCGCAAAGCCGTGCGCCTTGTGCGCCTCAGCGATCAACCGCTCCAGGGCCGCGTGATAGGGCCGGTGCGCCACCTCGATTCGCCCGCGCGCCTCGGAGAAGGTGAGCTTGCGGGCGTAGATCTCCTGGCCTTCGGAGACCACGCGGGCGATGGCGCCCAGGCCGGCCGCCACGCGCGCGGTGCGGGCGCGGGCGAACTCCGGCAACTCGTCCTCGAACATGCCGGGGTCGAGCTCGAAAGCCTCGCGGTTCAGGTCGATATAGGCCCGCGCATAGCGGGCGGTGAGCGTCGCGGCCCCCAGCCCGGGAGCTCCGGCGATCAGATCGTCGACGAAGGCGTCCTCCGAGCGGCGGATCGCCTGGGCGTCCAGGGTCGTGGCCGCCATCATGTCGTCGGGGTAGTCGCGGCCTGAGTGCGGCGAGGCGAAGACCAGCGGCGTCGGCGGCGCCTGGCCGTCCGCGCCCGCGCGGCGCAGCCCGAACGCGCCGGCCACGGGCGTGTCCTCGACGGCGATGGGCTCCCAGGCGTTCATTAGCCGACATAGAACGCTGAGCCTCGGCGTGGGTCAAAGCTTCATCGCGCCTTTACCCATCCGAAGCTATGTTGGGTGTTCCCTGACGATCCTCAAAGTCCGCCGCCGCAAGAGTCCCCATGCCCCGCATCCTCCTGGCCGAAGACGACGACAGCCTCCGCGGCTTCCTGGCGCGTGCGCTGGAACGCGCCGGCTACGAGGTCGTGGCCTGCGCCGATGGCGACGAGGCCGCGGCTATCCTCGACCAAGAGTGGGACCTGCTGCTGACCGACATCGTCATGCCGGGACTGGACGGCATCGAGGTGGCCCGCCAGGCCGCCGCCCTGCATCCGGACTTGAGGATCATGTTCATCACCGGCTTCGCCGCCGTGGCGCTCGCCGCCGGCAGCCAGGCGCCGGCCGGCGCCAAGGTGCTCTCCAAGCCCATCCACCTGCGCGAGATCGTCTCCGAGGTGGAGCGGATGATCGCGGCTTAATATGCATCGCGCCTCTCGCGCTTGCGTGGGAAGGGCCTCGTCGGTATATCCCCGCCTTCCCGAGACGACGGTTTGGACGTGTAGCTCAGCGGGAGAGCACCTCGTTGACATCGAGGGGGTCACAGGTTCGATCCCTGTCACGTCCACCATCTCTTCCGACCCGGCAGGCCGAAGCCCTCCGCTGACGCGGAGGACGCACTCGGCGCCCCTTGGCGCGGGGTGCTAGGACGATGATGGACCTCTTCCTCATGGCCATCGCCCTTTTGGGGCTGACGCTTCTGGAGGGTCGGTTCCCGGCCCGCAAGGACCCGAGCCAGCGCCTGCTCAACATCGCGATCCTGTTCGCCAGGCTGGTCCCTGCGATCTTCATGGCGCCGGTGGTCGCAAGCTCGATGGTGGCCTTCGCCGATCGTCTCGGCCTTCCAGCCGTCACCAACCCGGCGTGGCCGCCCGTCGCGGCTGCCGTGGCCTACATCCTGGCCATGGACCTTGGCGAATACCTGTTCCACCGGGCCCAGCACGCGATCCCGTTCCTCTGGCGGATGCACTCGCTGCACCACTCCGATCCCTGCATGAACGCCACGACGACCGACCGGAATTGGTGGGGAGATAGTCTGATCAAGGCGCTGACGATCTGGCCCGTGGCGGCGATCCTGTTCCGTCCGTCGGTCACGACGCTCACGGTCTACGCGGCCCTCAGCGCCTACAATTACTTCAGCCACGCGAATTTGCGGGTCAGTTTCGGGCGGCTGAGCTGGCTTCTGAACTCACCGTCGTACCATCGAACGCATCACTCCAGCGACCCGGCCCACCACGGCGCGAATTTCGCCGCCCTGTTCCCGATCTTCGACGTGATCCTGGGAAGCTACAGGCCGGCGGCAGTGTTCCCGCCGACTGGCCTCGACCACCGGCCAGAGACCCTCGTCCACGCCCTGGTTTGGCCGTTCCTGCCCGAACCGGAAGGTCCGCCCGTCACGGAAGGGCGGACGACCTGATGTCTAGGGCTTTGCCTTCTTCGGCAGGGCGGCGACCTCTTCAGGCGTCAGCTTGCGCAGGGCCTTCACCGGGCAGCGCTGAGGGCCAAGCCCGGTGGCGTGACTGACGATCTCGGCGTCCAGCGGGCCGCAGATGCTGCCGCCCGCGCCACGGTTTGAGACGAGCGCGACCCGCTGATCCCAGTCGACGTCGGGGCAGGAGACCATCAGGTCCAGCCGGTAGACGTCGCGCAGGTTGACCTTGATGTAGACCGTGTGGTCGTCGGGCGCGGCGAAACTGGTGACATTGCGCGACCAGAAACACTCGTTCTTGCTGGCGGGTTTGTCGGCGGGTTTGTCCTGGGCGTGGCCGCCCGCGGCGGACATTGTCAGCGACGCGACGGCGGCGAACGCTATGGCGGTGGCTGTCTTCATCGGTCGGATCCTCACGAAAGACCGTCCCCCCGCTTCAACCTACAGAGGCGAAGCTTGGTTGCCTAGACCGCGTCAGGGTGAAGTGGAGACCGGTTCACCGTCCGACGCGCTCTAAACCTTTGAAGATATACCCTTCTTATCCGGTTCAGGTGAACTCGCCTGAACCGGGAAGGGCCTAGGCGCGGCGCGCCGCACGGCGGGCGAAGCGGGCGGGCTCGACGATCGCCGCCAGGGCGGCCGGCAGGGGCGACGGCGCGCCGAGCGCCAGGGCCGCCACATGCTCGGCCAGCAGCGGCGCGAGCGTGAACCCCCGGGCGCTGAAGCCGCTCAGCACGAACAGGCCAGCCGGCGCCTCGGGCGCGGCGCCGGCGACGGGCAGGTAGTCCGGCGTGGCGACGCGGATCGCAGCGCGGCCTTCCAGGGGCCTGCCGGCCAGCCGCGCCGCCAGCATCGGCAGGCCTTCGGCCAGGGCGGCGAGGTTGCGGGCGTGGTCTTCGGCGCGGATGTCGCGGGCGACATCGTCCCGGTCATTGGTGGCGCCGAACAGCACTCCGTCGCGTGTCGGGATCGCATAGCCGCCGAAGGCCGCGGCCGGCGGCGGGTCGGGCAACGCGGTGAAGCTCGCCTGGCCGCGGACCGCGCTCAGTGGCAGGCCTTCGACCAGACCGAGCGAGGCCAGGCCAGCGGCCACGATCACCGCATCGGCCTGCGCCAATACCGCGCCGTCGGCGTCCAGCAGTCGCCAGCCCTCGCCGATGCGCTCAATCCGCGCGACCGCGACGGAGCGCACCACCGGCGCCCAGGCGGCCAGGAGGGGGGCGGGCTCAATCACCAGGCCGTCCCGGTGCGCCAGGCCCTCGGGCGCGTCCTCGCCCAGCCAAGCCGCGGTCTCATCGGAGGACAGGATCCGCAACGCACCGGGCTCGAAGAGGTCCGAATCCGCGACCTTGGCGAAGCGGGCCGCGTCGCGTGGCTGGGTGGCGAGCTGCAGGGCGCCGCGGCTGACGATGATCGCCGGCTGGGCCTCATAGAGCGCGATGGCGCGCCGGAAGGCCTGGGCGAACAGCTGGGCGGGCTCAGCGAGGCCGGCGTCGAGGCGCGGCGTCACCAGAGCCGTCGGGTTGCCCGAGGCGCCGGACCCTCGGCCCTCGGCGTCGAAGACCAGCGCCTCGCCGCCCAGGGCGCGGACGGCGCGGGCCGCCGAGGCTCCGGCGATACCGGCGCCGACGATCACCACGCGGCGGACCGACGACGCGGCCGCCGCCGGGCCCGGCATCGCCGCGGTCAGCCGCTCGCGCTTGCGCCCGAAGCCGGGCGCCTTGGCCACTGTAAAACCGGCGGCGACGAGCCCGCGGCGCACCTGGCCCGCAACCGTGAAGGTGGCCGCCGCCGCGCCCGGCGCCGAGCGGGCCGCGACCAGCGCCAGCACCTCGTCGGCCCACATGGCTGGATTGCGCGCCGGCGCGAAGCCATCGAGGAACCAGGCGTCCGCCCGGCCCGACCAGCCTGCCAGCGCCTCGGCGACCTCGGCCACCGCGACGTCGAGGATCACCCCCAGGTCGGCGAATTCAACCCTGTGGACCCCACGCGCTTGGCCAGGCCACTGGGCGGTCAGCCGCGCCGCAAGGCCTGCCAGCTCGGGCCAATGGGCCAGCGCGCGACGGGCGTCTTCGGCGCTGATCGGGTGGGCCTCGACGGAGAAGATGTGCAGACGCCCGTACGCCGGCCGTTCGCGGCTCCAAAGCTCAATCAGGGCGGCGGCGTTGAGCCCGGCGCCGAAGCCCAGCTCGCCGATGGTGAACCGGGTCCGGCCGGCCCAGGCCTGCGGCAGGCCGCAGCCGGCGAGGAACACCGCGCGGGCCTCCGCCAGGCCGCCCTCGGCGGAGAAATAGACGTCGTCATAGAGCCGCGAGCGCGGCTGGCCGTCGTCGCTCCAGTCGAGCGGGCTGTTCGGGGGCGGATCGGCCATGGGAGCAGGATATAGCGTGGCCGCGAAAAAGGGCCGCCCTCGCGGACGGCCCCGGGCAAGGCCTGTCGCCAGGCGCCGGCTATTTCTTCGGCGGGGCCGCCGCGGGCGCGTCGGCGGCCGGAGGAGCGGGCGTCGCCGCAGGCGGCGTGGCGGCGGTGTCGGCCTTGTTGGCGTCGGCCGCGGCGTCGGCGGCGGCGGCCGCGGCGTTCTGGGCCGCCTCGGCGGCGGCGGCGGAGGAGGAGCCGGCGGCGGGCGCAGCCTTGGCCGTGTCGGCCTTCTCGGCCTTCGAGCAGGCGGCGACCGAGAGGGCCGCGACGGCGGCGCCGGCGACCAGGAGCTTGCTGAGCAGGGGCGTGTTCATGGGCTGCATCCTCGAAAGCGAAGGGCCGAAGCGCCCGACTCAAGGGGCGCGGCGACGACTATGCGCTGCTTCGCGGACGGGAGAACACCCGACCCAAGGTTCTCGTGATGGCGGTCCGGGACGGCCGCCAGAGCTCGCGCCCGGCGCTGTCGCGCCTAGGCGGCGCCTTCGGCCGGAATGGTGTTGAGCGCCTCTTCCAGCTCCAGGAAGCTGGGCTGGTTGGGGGTCGGCACGGTGCCGCGACCGATCTCGACAGAGAT
>NZ_SSMZ01000037.1 GCF_004799395.1 Phenylobacterium sp. | reverse complement strand
GTCCGTGTCCGTGTCCGATATATTACATAGAGGTTGATCTCGCTGCCGCGGTAGGGCGCCAGAAGCTCGACCAGTCGCGCGGTGGCTAGGTCCCCTTCAACGTTCCAAAGAGCCTTCATACCGAGGCCGTGGCCGGCTAGGATCCAGTGGTGGATGACCTCGCTGTTGGTCGACAGCGTCCGGGGCGTGCGCACCTCCAGGGGCTTGCCGTTGTCGACGAAAGTCCAACGGTCCAAGACCTAATGGCCGCGGACCAGCTGTATGCCGCGCCGAACATGAACAGGGCCTCCGTCCTCGTTTCAACCGCTGTTGGGTTTTCGATCCTATCGGGGAAGCTCACAGGAAAATTGCGCGCCGCCGAGCAAACGGCGTTATAGCTAAGCTTCGGCCTGGAGGAAGCCATGGCGGGATCTGTCTATCGCAGAGCGGCCGGTGGGTGGGCCGCCGTGCTCGCCTCAGTCGCCCTCGCCACGACCGCCGCCGCAGCGCCCACGCAGGCCTACCATGCGCCACGCACATCCTGGGGCGCGCCCAACCTGCAGGGCCAGTGGACCAACTTCTCGCTGACCCACCTGGAGCGGCCGGCCGGCGTACCCGCGGTGGTGGGCAAGACCGATGACCTGGCGGCGATCGAGAAGGCGGTATGGGACAACATCATCCCCGACGACAACCTCGGCGGCCGCGAGTCGGAATGGTGGCCCCACGGGCGCCTGGCGGTGATCGACCGCCAGATGCGCACCGCCTGGATCACCAGCACCAAGGACGGGCGCGTTCCCTACACCGACGCGGGGCTGGAGCGGCGCAGGGTGATCCGGGCGAAGGCCTTCGCGGACTTCGACGGCCCGGAGTCGCGCAACACCAGCGAACGCTGTCTGACCCCCACCTTCTCGGCCCTGTCGCCGCCGATGCAGAACTCCCCCTTCGCCGCGGGATACCGCATCGTGCAGACCAAGGATGCGGTGGTGATCCAGTCGGAGATCAACACCGACCTGCGCATAGTCCGCCTGGGCGGCCGCCACGACGCGCCCGGCGGCCATGTCTGGACGGGCGACTCCGTCGGCCATTGGGAAGGTGCGACCCTGGTGGTGGACACCGTGGGCTTCCGGCCGGAGGAATCCTTCCGCGCGCCGGTATTCCTGATCGGCCCGGACGCCCATGTGGTCGAACGCTTCACCCGCACCGCCAAGGGCGAGATCCGCTACGCCTTCACCGTCGAGGATCCGGCCAACTACCGCGAGGCCTGGCGCGGCGAGATGCTCTTCACGCCGTTGGCCGAGCCGATCTACGAGTACGCCTGCCACGAGGGGAACAACTCGCTGCCCGGCATGCTGCAGGGCGCCCGCTACGTGGAGGCCCACCCGCCGGCCGCAGGGCGCTAGGATCTTTGGAGAAGGTGGAGACCGCACCGCGACCCGGAACCGAAGCGTCTGCCCGCCGCCGATTTCCGCGCGGGGATATGGCGGATTGGAGCGGCGGGGTCGGCGAGACGCTGACAGGAACTGCTGAATTTTCAGTCCCTACAAGGGGGGAGCATACAAAAATATGCTCTGGTAGGCCGGGTGAGGTTCGAACTCACGACCATTCGATTAAAAGTCGAATGCTCTACCACTGAGCTACCGGCCCACGACGCGAGCGGGCCTTAGAACAGCCCTGGCGAAGCGGCGCGGACCTTAGGCGCCGCTCCGTGCGCGCGCAAGTGCGCGACCGCCCTGAACTTGCCTGGATGTGCCTTAAGGTGCCGGTCGATGCGATACGCGAACGCCCTCCTCCTCAGCGCCGCGGCCCTTGGGCTGTGCGGCTGTGTCACCGAACCCAACAACGGCGAGTCGAAGGTGGAGACCACCGCGGAGGCCAATCGCTCGGGCGTCAAGGGCGTGGCGGAATCGCCCCTGCGCGACCTCAACGTCCTTCGCACCAAGATCCCGCCGGCGCTGTTGCAGGCCATGGCCGATCCCTATGACCGGCCTGGCGCAGGACGCTGCACGGACCTGCTGGACGGGCTGGGACCGCTGGACGACGCCCTGGGCGACGACCTCGACGCGCCGACCCAGAAGGAGGAAGGCATGGTCGAGAAGGGCAGGATGACCGCTCTGACCGTCGCCTCCGGCGCGGCCAGCGACGTGATCCCGTTCCGCGGCTGGATTCGCAAGCTCTCCGGCGCCGAGCAGCACGATCGCTACGTCCAGGCCGCGATCACCGCCGGCGCCGTGCGCCGCGCCTATCTGAAGGGCCTGGGCGAGGCCAAGGGCTGCAATCCGCCGGCGACGCCAAGTCATGAGCTCGCGGGCGCGCCGGTCATGGACCAGGCCCTTCAGATAGGCGCGGCGCACGGCGCCGGCGGTGATCGCGGCCTGGACGTAGCGATCGTGC
>NZ_SSMZ01000036.1 GCF_004799395.1 Phenylobacterium sp. | reverse complement strand
TTGCCGAGTTCGAAGATGCCCTGAAAGGTCGCAATGCGCCGCATCGCCGAGCCGGCCGAATCCTGAAGATCATCCTCTACGGAAGCTATGCCCGCGGCGACTGGGTCGCCGATCCCAAGGGCGGCTACTTCTCCGACTATGGTGCGCTGTGAAGGCGCGGGAGGTTATCATGAAGTAATGACGACCTCTTTTGCTTGCTGATTTCTGACCGGCGGCTGCAATGCCGCCCCTCTATAGAGAGCAATAGATGGAAGGGGGCCGAAAAGCTCGACCGGGCGATCGTCGGTTGGGCATTGCTTCGTCGGCTTCGGTGGACGCCAACGGCAGTTATGGCGGAGGGTTCTTCCACGAGAGCGCCTCTGGCTTTGGCATTCACCGGGCCATCAAGGACACGAGAGCCGCTACATTGTTGTGCGATACCTGCCGGACGCCGTGCCGGTGGCTGCACCGGCGGCTCCAGTCAGTCCGCAGTAGGCGCGCAGCTCTTGCCCATCGTCCTCACCACCAATGACGTGGTGCTCAATCCCGACCACGCGTGGAACGACGTCGAGGGCGTCCAGTACCACTACCCCAACGGCTAACCAGTCGGCGGCCTACTTCGATGCGGTCAAGTCCGGCGGCTTGGCGGGGCTGTAGCTCAGGGTCACCAGGGCAGTATGCGCCTTGAGAGTCGTCGCGGTGCCATAGCCGTTGCCATAACTGAGGCTCAGCCAAACCGGTGATTTGTCACTCCCGAGTTGGAACTGACCAGCCAGAAGATAGGCTTCGCCGGATTTATCGAAGGTGCGATCGGCCAGCAGCCGGGCGCGAACGTCGTTCCAACCATATTGCCCGGTCAGCCTGTATTTGGCGGAAATCCATTCGAGGCCCAACCAAGCCTCGTTGGTGTCGGCGACCATTTGTGGGGTCGTTTTGTTGCCGGTGACGACCAGCTCGCTCCAGCCGAATCGGCCAGACACGAATCCTAAAACGGCATGCTGGGGAATCTGGTCCACCGCAGCACCCTGGACGGCAGCAGCAAAGACAGTCGGCGCGAGCGGGAACTTGAAGGCGCCCCAGACCACCTGGCTGTCGGTCTTGAAATGATCGAGCTGGCCCGGGGCGCCGCTCTCTACGTCGCCGGCGCCGAACTGAAGGTTGGGAGCGAAGGTCGCCAGACGGCTCGCCTGGTCGGCGCAGGACGACAGCGAAGCGGTCACCCCAGCCTTGTCCAGCGCACTCTTGGTTGATGCATCGATCGTGGTCGTTTGAGTGTCGCGCTTCGCTTTTAATCGGGTCACCTCGGCCAGGATCGCGGCTTTGAACTGGTCGGGCGTCAGGATGCTTGTTGGCGCGACCGGGGGTGGAGGCGGCTTGGCGTCAGCGGCGAGCGCGTCCCAGATCGCCTGCACCGCCGCCTTCACCTTCGGATCATCGATGGCATCGATCTTCTGCAAGGCAGCGGCGGCCTTCGTTTGCTGGGGTGTCAGCGCGGCAGCCGCGGGTGGCGCTGTGTCCTCGGACCCCGGGATGTAAGGATTGGCCGTATGACGGAACCTCGCCATGTCCGCGTCTGTCGGAGTATGCCCCTTCGTGACGAGCGCCACGTTGATCGGATTCAATAGTTCAAGCTCATCCGATTCTGCTGGCGTGATCGCTGCTTGTTTCTCTCCAAGGCTTAAGATCGGTTCGGCCTTCATCCGGACGCCGGCGAGGCAACTGACCAAGAAGCTCGTCCCGCCTTGCCGCCCGGTCATGACGGGATCGGAATAGTCGAGCAGGGAGACGCTGAACCCCGCCGCGATCCGCGAGGCCACCGCCTTGGTGGCGTCGCCGCCGCCATTGTCGCCGTTCAATGCGCCAACACTGAGCCGGGTGCGATAGGCCAGGCGAGTGGCGTAGTTATTGACATAGTCCGTGAACGTCGCAGGGCCACGCGTTTCGAACAGCGCGGCTGGGGCGAAGTCGAAAGCAGTGCTCTGGCCAGACTGCCCGCCGAACAGGGTCGGAACCGCCAGGACGAAACTCTTGAGGCTGGTGGCCGGCGGCGCCTTGTCGGGTGTCAGCCCCAGAAGACTGGTGGCTGGCGAAGTCGGAGGCCCGTAGTCAAAGTTGAACAGCGAGGCGCCGGACCCACTGGGCTGGTCCTTATAGAGGACATAGGTCGCGTCGGCGGTTGCCCCGGCCGCGGGCGCCCGCGGCTGCGGCGCCCGCGGCCGGGG
>NZ_SSMZ01000035.1 GCF_004799395.1 Phenylobacterium sp. | reverse complement strand
GGGCTGATCTTCGCCACCATCGCCACCCTGATGTTCGTCCCCGTGGTCTTCAGCCTGGTCCATCGCAAGCAGGCCGCCCCCAAGAGCGCGCCGCACGAAGGACCCGAGCCCGGGACAGGAGAAGCCTATGTCGTCTGAGCCCCCCGCTAGTCCGCACGACGTGCCCGAGGTCCTGCACCACGGCCCGCAGCGCTGGCTGAAACCCGCCGCCTTCATCGCCGCCGGCGTGGCCGCCGCCGTGGTGACGGCCGGCCTGGTCACGCGCGGCATGGCCGGTGAGGACCTGAAGGCCACGGCCTCAACGGCCGCGATCTCCACCGTCGAAGTGATCGCGCCGGTCACCGACACCGCCTCCGAGCCCCTGGTCCTGCCGGCCGACGTGGAGGCCAACGACGTGGCGGCGATCCACCCCCGCGTCAGCGGCTATATCCGCCGATGGGACGTGGACATCGGCGCCCATGTGAAGACCGGCCAGCTCCTGGCCGACATCGACACGCCGGACCTCGACCAGCAGCTCGCCCAGGCCAAGGCGGCGCTGGCCACCGCGACCGCCAAACAGGGCGTAGCCAAGACCTCCGCTGATCGCTGGAACCGCCTGCTCGCCAAGAACGCTGTCTCGCAGCAGGAGACCGATGAGAAGACCGGCGACTTCGTCGAGCGCAGCGCCGACGTCCAGGCGGCAAAGGCCGACGTCGACCGCCTGCAGGCGCTGGAATCCTTCAAGCGCATCGTCGCGCCCTTCGACGGCGTGGTGACGACGCGCACCGCCCATGTCGGCGCCCTGGTGGCGGCCGGCTCGCCCAACGATCCCGGCCTGTTCACGGTCGCCGACGTTCACCAGCTGCGCATCTATGTCCATGTCCCACAGGTCTATTCCTCCCAGCTCACGCCGGGCATGGAGGCCAGCATCACCGTGCCCGAGTATCCGGGCCGCGAATTCAAGGCGAAGCTCGCCAGCACGTCCGAAGCGGTCGGCGCGCAGTCCGGGGCGCTCACCGCCGAGCTGCATATCGACAACCCCGACCAAGCCCTGAAGCCAGGTGATTACGCCCAGGCGACGTTCAAGCTGGCACCCTCTGCGCAAGGCGTCCTGCGCCTGCCCTCAAGCGCCCTGATGTTCCGACAGAAGGGCATGGCCGTCGGGATCGTCGACGCCCAGGGCCGCGCGCGCCTGCGTTACATCACCATCCGCCACGACCTCGGCGCCACGGTCGAGATCGCCACGGGCCTGAGCCCCAGAGACCGGGTGATCGACAACCCTCCGGATTCGCTGGAAGACGGCGAGAAGGTGCGGGTGGCCGCGCCGGCGGCACGCCGCGGATGAAATCCTTTCGCATCCTCCTGGCCACCGCCGCCGCCGCGCTCCTGGCGGGCTGCTCGCTGGCGCCGCCCTACAGCCCGCCGAAGGTCAGCGTGCCGACGGCCTTCAAGGAGACCGGCCCGTGGACCGAGGCCACGCCCGCCGACCAGCTGCGCCGCGGCGCCTGGTGGCAGGCCTATGGCGACCCGCTGCTCGACCGCTACGAGACACAGCTGGCGACCGACAGCCCGACTCTCGCCGAGGCCGTGGCCCGCTACGACACCGCCCGCGCCCTGGCCCAGGAGGCCTCGTCCTACGGCCTGCCGACCATTGGCGCTGGCGGCCAGATCAGCCGCAACCGGCAGTCCAACAACCGCCCGCTACGCGGCGCGGGTCAGCCTGACATCTATTCGGCCGACACCTTGGGGTTCTCCGCCGACTACGAACTCGATCTCTGGGGCCGGGTGCGCAACCTGGTCGCCGCCGGACGCGCCGAGGCCCAGGCCAGCGCCGCGGACCTGGAGTCGGTCCGCCTCAGCCTGCAGGCCAGCCTCGCCAACGACTATGTGCGCCTGCGCAGCCTCGACGCCGAAGCGGCTCTGCTGGAGGACGCGGTTACGGCCTACACAAAGGCCTATGGCATCACCCACGACCGGTTCACCGAGGGGCTGGTGTCGGATCTGGATGTCAGCCGCGCCGAGACCCAGCTGCA
>NZ_SSMZ01000347.1 GCF_004799395.1 Phenylobacterium sp. | reverse complement strand
CGCCGCCTCAAAGCTGTCGAGCACGGGGCGTTTGGAGATGATGCGGATCGCCCCGCCCATCGAGCCGTTCCCGTAGAGCGTACCCTGCGGACCGAGCAGCACCTCGACGCGATCGACGTCCCACAGCTTGATGTCCGGCTGACTGTCGCCGGTGTCCAGGGAGCCCCCGGGCAGGCCGCTGATCGGAATCTCGTCGTAGTAGAGGGCGACCTCCGGCTCGCCGGCCGACTGCAGGCCGCGCAACGCGTAGCGCTTATTGCCCGGACCGGAGTCCGTGTAGGTCAGTTGCGGGACGAGCCTGGCGACGTCGGCGAAAGTGTCGGCGTTGGTCGCCTGCAGCGTCGCGTGGTCGACGACCACGATGCTCATCGGCGTCTCGAGCAGCTTCGTCTCGCGCTTGGCCGCTGTGACGACGAGGGTCTCGACATCCGTCGCGCTCTGCGCCCAGGCCACTGCGGGGGCCAGGGCGAGGCCGGCGACCGCCCCGAGCAGCGCGCGGCGCCGCCGGCGACCTGCTTTGTCGCATTCGATCGCCATTACACCCATACCCCTGTCTCGACGCCGATGCAGGTGTGGGCGTAGCGATCCGGGCTTTCGAGGTAAGACTTGCAAAATTTGTAAAGCGGCCGGCTTGCGCGGGGCGACGGATGAGGCATGCCGTGTATGGTCGCCCGCCGACGCCCTCTGACCCACGGATTCCGAATTTGCCCCGAGAGACTGCGCCGCCGGCAGCGGAGACGACGGCGCTCGGGTCGATCGAGCGCTCACCGCTGACCGTCTTGCACCTGCTCGTGGTGGGGCTCTGCGCGGTGGGGTTCGCCATGGACTTCGTGGAGATCGCGCTGGGCAATGGCATGGCCGCCATCTTCTCCGCGCCGCCTCACAGTCTGAAGGGGGCCACGCTGTCCTGGCTGCTGAGCTCGGTCTATGTCGGCGCCATCGCCGGCGCGCCGCTAGCAGGGTGGCTCGCAGATCGCTTCGGGCCCCGCAAGACGCTGACCTGGACGGTGGCGGCGCTTGCGGTGACTTCCCTGTTGGCCGGGCTCAGTCCGACCTCCGGGACCTTGTCCTTGGCGCGTCTGCTGTCGGGCTGTGCGCTCGGCGCCTATCCGCCGCTGATGATGGCTTATCTCACGGACATCCTGCCGCAACGCCGTCGCGGCGCCCTGATCTTCACGGTCTGCGCCATCGCCTATCTGGCGCCTCCGGCCGCGCTCTTCGCCTTGCGCAGCTTGACCGCCGACCCGGTGGCCGGCGTTGAGGGTTGGCGTTGGCTCTTCCTCGCGGCCGCGGCGATGTGCGCCGCATCGTGGGGCGTCTCGCTGTTGGCGCCCGAGGCGCCGCACTGGCTGGACGCTAGGGGGCGGCGATCCGAAGTCTTGGCGGTGGGCGCGAGGTTCGCAAACTCCCGAGACCTCGGGAGCCCGGCGAGGAAACGTGATGCTCGAGCAGGCGTAGCAGACGGACACGACGCGAAGCCGGCTCTCACGTCTGTAGCGCGGCCCGTCTCGCCGGTCAGGTTCCTGGTCCTGTGCCTGGTCTACTTCCTCATTCCCTGGGCCGGGGTCGCCTTCCCCCTGCTGACTGGTCCGATCCTGTTGGCCCGCCACATCAACCTGTCCGACACGCTCTTCTACGTGGCGCTCGCCACCTTTGGTCCCGCCCTCGGTGCCCTGGCCGGAGGCGGCGTCATCGACCGGATGGGACGGCGTCCGATGATGGCGGCCTGCGTCGTCGTCATGGCGCTGTCGACGCTGGTCTTCTTCTCCGTCCCGGGCTTCGTCCCGATGGCCGCCAGCATCATCGTCTTCGGCGTGGGTAGCGCGCTCTATCTGCCGGCGTTGACCACCTACAGCGCCGAACTCTTCGCGCCGGCTGTTCGCGGACGCGCCACGTCGATCGCCTGGGCCGCCAATCGCGTCGGCGCCGCCTTGTCGCCGGCGCTCCTCCTGCCGCTCATCCAGGCCGGTCGCTCCTCCCTAGTGCTGGCGATCCTGGGCCTCACCCTGATCGCGAACCTGATCGCCATCGCCGCAACCGGACTGAAAGATCGCAAGACACCTGGTACGGGCGCCGCGCCGGAAAACGCCTGATCGCCGTAGACGGTCAGGTGGTTCGGAGCCGCCGCGAGAGCTCCGAAGCGAAGCCAACGACCTGTGCGAGGGGCCGATGGTATAGGGCGATCGAACCGATCAGGCCGGTGGCCGTTCGGGTCAGGACCGTCAAGCCGCTGACCGGACGCCCCTCGAAGCGGCCCTCCCAGTGAAGGTAAGTCCTCGCCGCGACAGTCTCTTCGAGCGTGAAGCCTATTGCGTCATAGAGACTTTTCGTCGCCTCGAAAACTCGGCGCACCTCAGTTGGACCCACGACAGGCTGCAGCAGCACCCCTCCTTCGAGGACCACATCGGGCGCAAACGCCGCAGCGAACGCTGTCGAGGTCGGACGACGGATGATCTCCAGCCAGACCGCGCCCGGCAGCGATGAAGGGATGGGTTCGAAGGGGTCAAGTCGCATGACGGTCTCGGCTTCGAATGGGGCAAAGTCAGCTGAACGTCATCGCGCCAAAGTCGAGACTGACGAGCAGCGGCTCGGGGACCTTCCGGCCCGCCCCGTCGTATGCGTAGATGCCCCGCTTGCTCGGCAGCATCAGCCCTTGGACCTCGACGTAGTCGCTGGGGTAGTTCGCGCCGCTCGCTCCTTCCAGGATATCGACGGTGTAGTCGTGGCGGCGCATCAGTCCATCCGGTCCGAAGTGGGTCACCTGGGTGCGGCCGTGGCTGAAGATGTGGTCGGGGAAGGTGACCTTCAGCCGCCGCCACGTCTCGCCGTCTTCCTCCCAAGGCTCGATCTCCTCGGTCACGAAGCCCGGCGACGCATAGAGGAAGGGCGAGGTGAGATAGGTCCACAGCGCCTCGCTCGCGAAATAGGCCACGTGGAACTTGTCCCAGGGGCTGGTCGCGGTCTGGCCGGCGAAGGCGCCTTCCGGGTTTTCGCGGGTTTCGATTAGGGTCCCGTCAAGACCTTCCAGCACCAGGCTGTGGGGCTGGAATACGCAGCGGCGATCCAGGGCAGTGAAGGGCGTGATCACCACGCTCTGCCGATGGGTCGCGATGGCGAAGACCTTGTCGGTGAGCAGCCCCGGCTGCTGCTTGAACTCCCAGATCGCCCCACCGATCGAGACTTCCGCGCGCAGCGCGGTGAAGGCGTTCCAGCGATCGCGTCCACCATGGGCGGTCAGGGCGAGGTCTAGGAGATCGTTCACGGGCGTTGTCCTGGCGAAGGGTGACGCCTGTAGCCGCAGCTCAGGCGTTGAAGCGCCAGGACTAGAGAGGGAAGTCACCGCCAGATTGTACGTAGCGATCATGCGGCCGCCGCGGCGGCGTCCGACCGAACTCCATGGCCCAATTGTTCAACCCCGACGGCGCCGTGCAAGCCGCTGAGCGGGCCGGCCCCTAGCGTCCAATGCAATCCACCAGACGTCGGTCACTCCGATCGCGTGACGGGAATGCAGATGACAGCGCCTCGGCTCTTCCGAACAGAGATTCCCACGCTCGGGCGGCGGCTGGTGTCGCGCCGATCAGCGGCTGCGTCGGGCCTTCTGGCGCTGGTGCTGGCCGCCTGCGCCGGGCAAAAGCCGTCCGGGCCACCACCGGCGCCGCCGGCCGTCGAGGTCACCCCCGTCACCTTCCGGGCGCTTCGGCAGTGGGACGATTTCACCGGGCGGCTCGAAGCCGTCCAGAACGTCGAGGTCCGGCCCCGTGTCGCGGGCTATATCGACAAGGTCCGGTTTCAGGATGGCGCGCCCGTCCGACGCGGCGAGATCCTCGTCGAGATCGATCCGCGTCCCTACCAGGATGAAGTCGATCGCCTCGACGCCGCGGTGAAGCGCGGCGAAGCGCAGGCGACGCTTGCCCGCTCTGATGCTGACCGGGCCGAACGGCTGATGCGGCAGAATGCGATCGCTCAGGGCGAGTTGGAGCGCTTTTCAGCGACCGCGTCGTCGGCCGGCGCGGACGTCGAGGCGGCGAAGGCCGCGCTCAAGGCGGCGCGGTTAAACCTCGAGTTCACCAAGGTCGTCTCACCGATCGACGGGCGCGTGTCGAAGGCAGTGATCACCCGCGGGAATCTCGTGACGCCCGCCAGCCTGCTGACCACGGTGGTTTCCGAAGCGCCGATCTACGCCGCCTTCAACGCCGACGAGCAGGCCTTCCTGAAATACGCAGGCGGTCAGAGAGGGAAGGGCGGCGCCGTCTTGGTGGGCCTGGCGACCGAGACCGGCTTCCCGCACCGGGGCCACCTGGCCTTCCTGGACAACGCCGTCGACGCCGGCAGCGGTACGATCAGCGCCCGCGCCCTGCTGGACAACGCCGACCGCGCCTTGACGCCCGGTCTCTTCGCCCGGGTCCGCCTGGTCTCAAGCGCCGTGCAGACCGTGGCGCTGGTGCCCGAGGGCGCCTTGGGGACAGACCTCGGCAAGCGCTATGTCCTGGTCGTCGACGCGACCCGCCATGTGCAGATGCGACCGGTGGTGCTGGGACCCAGCACAGGCCTCCTTCGGATCGTGACCACAGGCCTCAGGCCCGGCGACCAGATCGTCACCGCGGGGCTGCAGAAAGTGAAGCCGGGTGACGCGGTCACCCCCCACACCTCCGCCCCGACCATCGGCCCCGCCGAACTCGCGGACTTGGAGACGGTGCAATGATCATCCTCGCGATGCTGAGTCTCAATCCGGCGGCGAGCTCTGTCTCGACGGCCGCAGCATGACCTTCTCGGACTTCTTCATCACCCGGCCGCGCTTCGCCGCGGTGATTTCGATGGTGATCCTGCTGGCGGGCCTGATCGCGCTGCCGACCCTGCCGATCGGCGAATATCCTGAGGTCGTGCCCCCGACGGTCGTGGTCCGCACCGCGTT
>NZ_SSMZ01000346.1 GCF_004799395.1 Phenylobacterium sp. | reverse complement strand
GGCAATTCGTCGTGCGGGACGGTCATGGCGGCGTTGTCGCGCCGGCGAGGATGGGCGGCAAGCCGCGGAATTCCGCGCCGGCATGATCAATCTTGATCATGCGCCCGGCTTCGGACGGGCTCACGGTGCGGGTTTGGACAGTGGCGTGGCTGGGAGCGGCGACGATGCGAACGATCGAGGGTGTGGCTGGCAAGGGTGTGGCGGCAAAGCGTCTTACGGGCCGCGTGGCCCTGGCGGTTTCGGCGGCCTGGCTGGGGCTCAGCCTGGCGGGACCGGCGGCGGCGTCGGGAGCAGGTCTGCCTGCCGCGACGTCGAGTGTGAGCTGCAACGACGCCAACGGCCCCTACACCTCGGACCCGGCGAACTGCACGGTGGCCGGGTCGCACGCGATCATCGCCGGGGAACCCTATGTCGCCATGTCGGCGCACGCCGGCGACGGTTCGGGCCTGCCCGAGAACGCCTTCGCGACGCTGAGCTATTCCTTCGAGGTGACCGGCGGCGCGGCGGGCGACATCGTGCCGATCTCGATCGCCACGAACCTGTTCACCTCCGCGAACTATCCGAACTCCGCCTTCGCGGAGATCTACACCGACGGATCGGGCGAGGATGCGGCCAGCGCCAGCGTGTGTACGGACGGCTCATGTCCCCTGGGCAGCGCCTTCGACGGCGCGTTGCACCTGCTGTCCGCGTCGGGCGCCGTGCGCACGCTGACCATCTTCATTGGGGCGGAGGAAGGCTACCTGACGACAGGCGACGCTGTGGCGTCAGCCGACCCGTTCATCGGCGTCGACCCCATCGGTCTGAACCCGGACATCTATTCGATCCAGCTCAGCGACGGCATCAGCAACGCCTTGCCCGGCGGGGTTCCGGAGCCGGGCGCCTGGACCCTGATGCTCCTGGGCTTCGGCGGGCTGGGCGCGGCGCTGCGGGCGAGCCGCGCACGGCGAGAGGCGGCGAGCGCGGCGACTTGACCTGAATCAAGGCCACGCCGGCCGGGCGGTCCCAGACTTCGAGACGTCTGGGAAAGGACCCGCCATGCCGCTCATCTCAATCGTCGTCGTCGTCTGCCTGTTTGCCATGTTCGGCAGCTTCATCGTCGTCCTGGGCGGCGTGAACCTTTGGATGGCGGTCCTCGAACGGCGCGACGCCGCCGCGGCGGCCAGGACGGCAGCCCGGGAAACCGAGATGCGCCTGGCCGCCTGACCTCGCGGACGGCAGGTCTAGGCCAGGACGACCCGCGCGCGGCGGGCGCGAAGGCCTGCACCCAGGCCCGCGAAGCCCAGCGGCATCAGAGCCCATGACGCCGGCTCCGGCACGCCGCCGGGCACGCTGTCGACGCTGAGGTTGTCGAGATAGCCCTGGTTGCCGGAGCCGCCGAAGGTGTCGAACAGGATCTCGCCGAAGACCGGTGCAATGGCGCCGTTGCAGGCGCCGTTCGTGCCGCAGAAGGCCACGCCCGAGGCCAGCCTCGCGCCGTCGAGGGCCACGGAATACTGCTGGGTCGTGTCGTCGAGCAGCAGGTCCACCTGATGCCACACGCCGTAGCTGAACGTGCCGATCGTCGGATAGGCGCCGAAGATCGCCGAGATACTGTTGCCGGAAATGTCGATACCGCCGACGAACTGGCCGAGCCCGGTTGCGGCGGACTGCCAGCTGGAGTTGTCGGCCGGGGTCAGCATGATGTCGGCCGACTGGTCGACCGTCCCGGGCGAGGTCAGGCCGATTTCATAGAACGGGCCGGTCTGGACGGTCACTGAGCCGTCGACGACAACGGCCTGCGGCCCGCTTGCCGCCACGCCGCCCTCGACCTGGGCCGCGACTGGCTGGTTCTAAGCGCTGAACACCGACCAGCCGCCCCGCCGGGCGACCGGTCCCGGGGGTGAAGGTCGGGCCTTCGAAGCCGGTGGAGTAGAGGTTGGTCGCCGAAGCCGGCAGGGTGATGGCCGCCGCAACGGCCATAGCCGCGGAGCCGACGCAGTAGGTCGTGGTTTTCTCCCGTCTGGTCCAGTCCGCCGCCGAGGCCGCGGTTTCCGGCATGCTAGGGCCGCGCCGCGCACCGCGTCGAGCGCTCACACCGGAAGTGCGAAGAACTGTCGGGAGCCGAGAACTCTGCGCCCGGCGCGCACATCTGCCCCTGTATTTATACCTAGTCGCGGATTCCGACGGCCTTAACGCCCCGCGCCTAGAGCCTTGGAGGCCCCCCGGCGGTTCGCTGGAATTGGGGCGCGGGTCGCGACGCCCGGTCCTGGACGCCTCGCCCTGGGGAGGACCCATTGAAGCCACGCAAGGAACCGACCTCCGCCACGCCGGCCGCAGCCGAGGACCGTTCGAGCGTGCGGGAGGCTCTGGTCGCCCTGGTCTGCACGATGCCCATCCGGGTCCTCATGGTGGACCGGGAGATGCGGGTGCTGGCCGCCAGCCCGTCGTCCGAGGAAAGCATGCGCACGGCGTCGAATCCCGAATACCTCGGCCGCACCGTCTTCGAGATCGATCCGGAATACTTCCTGCCGTTCGCCCAGGTCTGCGCGCGATGCCTGCAGGGCGAGACGATCACCGCGCCGCGGGTGCGGGCGCGGCGCGGCGACGGCGAGATCTGGCTGCGGACCCAGATCAGCCCCTGGCGGGACAACGCCGGCGAGATCGGCGGCCTGATGTCGGTCTCCGTCGAGATCACCGATGTCGTCGAATTGCTCCAGGCGACCGAGCGGTCCGAGCAGCGGCTGAAGATGGCCGTCGAGATCGCCGAGGTGCATGTCTGGGAACAGACCTACGCGACCGGCGAGATCGTCACGATCGGCACCGGCGAGAGCTTCTTCGACGGCTCCCTGGACCCCGCCGAGATCGCCAGGGACACCAACATCACCATCCATCCGGAGGATCGCGAGAGGATTGCCGAGCCCTGGCGGATCGCGGTGGAGTCCGACACGCCCTACCGGCCCGAGTACCGCATCAACCGCGCCGACGGCAAAGAGGTCTGGGCGACCGCCGCGACCAAGCTGGTGCGCGACGTCGACGGCAATCCGCTGCGCCTCGTCGGCGCCATGCTGAACATCACCGCCCAGAAGGCGGCCGAGGCGGAGCTGACCCGCGCCCGGGACCAGGCCGAGGCGGCCAACCGCGCAAAATCGAGCTTCCTGGCCACCATGAGCCATGAGATCCGCACGCCGCTGAACGGAGTGCTGGGCATGGCCCAGGCGATGGAGGCCGACGAGCTCGCGCCCGCCCAGCGCGAGCGGCTGAACATCATCCGCCAGTCCGGCGAGGTCCTGCTGAGCGTCCTCAACGACGTGCTGGACCTGTCGAAGATCGAAGCAGGAAAGCTCGAACTGGAGCCGATGGACTTCGACGTCTCGGTCCTTGCGCAGCAGACGTTCGACGCCTTCAAGGGCGTGGCGGCGGGCAAGTCGCTGGCGTTCTCGCTGGAGGTCGCCGAGGACGCCAAGGGCCGCTACCACGGCGACCCGGGGCGCATCCGCCAGATCCTGTCGAACCTGATCGCCAACAGCCTGAAGTTCACCGACACCGGCGCGGTGAGCCTGGCGGTGGCGCGGCGCGGCGAGGACGTGGTGTTCACCGTGTCCGACACCGGCATCGGCATCCCGCCTGACCGCATCGAGGACCTGTTCCATAAGTTCGAGCAGGTCGACGCCTCGACCACCCGGCGCTTCGGCGGGACCGGCCTGGGTCTGGCCATCTGCCGCCAGCTGGCGGGCCTGATGGGGTCGCAGGTCACCGCGGCCAGCGACGAAGGCTTCGGCAGCCGGTTCGAGCTGGCCGCGCCCCTGCCGCGCGTCGGCGACGAGGCCCAGCCCGCCCCGACCTACAACGCCGCGGCGCAGACCCGCGGCGCGGGCCCTGCGCTGCAGGTGCTGGCGGCGGAGGACAACAGCGTCAACCAGCTCGTCCTGAGCACCCTGCTGAAACAGGGCGGCGTCGACCCGCGCATGGTCAGCAACGGCGCAGAGGCGCTCGCCGCCTGGCGCGAGCAGGCCTGGGACGTGATCCTGATGGACATCCAGATGCCGGTGATGGACGGTGTGACCGCCACCGAGGCGATCCGCGCCGCGGAGCGCGCGACGGGGCGCTGGCGCACGCCGATCCTGGCGCTCACCGCCAACGCCATGGCCCACCAGCTGGAGGAATACCGCCTGGCCGGCCTCGACGGCATGGTGGCCAAGCCCATCCGCGTGGAGGAGCTGTTCAAGGCGCTGAACGCGGCGCTGGACGCAGGGGCGGCGCGCGAAGGCGCCGACGCGACGGCGGCGGCGTAAGCCTTCTCACTAGCCCCTCATTCCCGATCGTCCGTCAGCCTGTATTCGCCGGCGGCGGGGTCGAAGGCTCGGCTTCGCCGGGCGCGGCTGGGCGCCTCGGCCTGCGCTTCGCGCGCGGCGTCCCGCTCCAGCTTGAAGTCGAGCGCCAGCGTCAGGCGCACCACCCGCGAGGACTTCTCGAAGGCCGCGGCCAGCGCCACGATCTCGTCTGCGTCCTCGCTCTCACGGACGCGGACCGCCAGCTCGCGCGACGCCATAAGGGCCAGCTCCGCGAGCTCCCCCAGCATGGCCTCGGCGCGGGCCTGTTTCTCCGGTTGACGCGACGTGAACAAACGGAGAACATCGGAATTGGCCGAAGTCAAATTTTGAGTCACATCCCGCGCCCTCTCCCTACCCTCTCCCTCTCGGCTTCGCCGGGGGAGAGGAGGCGCGTTCAGGTCCTGAACAGCGCCACGGCCTCGACCCTTGGCGCATTGGCGATGTCGGCGGGGGCGACGAAGCCCAGGCCATCCCAGGGGATCTCCACGCCGATTGCGTGGAAGCAGCGGGCCACATATTCCGAGCAGATGTATTCGTCCTTCGGGCCCAGGTGGCGCGGCATCTTGCGGCGGAAGCGGCCGATGGCGATCCTAAGGCCGATCTTGAGGATCTCCCCGGCCGAGAACCGGTCGCCCAGCCGCTCGAAGGCGAAGGCCGCCATCTTCGTCCAGGGCCGGCTGCGGGACTTGGCCGCCATGGCGGCGTGCCGCGCCAAAAGGATCCGCCCCGGATAGGGATGCACGCCCGAGCTGGTGCGGGCGATGAACGTCGACAGCGGCACGGCGCGCACGCCGATCTTCTCCACGCACTCCAGCACCAGCACCCGGTCGATCTCGTCCAGCCGGTAGGCGATGGCCACATGGCTCCAGGGGCTTTTCGTCGCCCAGCGGATCAGCCGCGAGACGCTGTCGGTGGCCGAGCACAGCAGGATGTCGCCATCGCGCACCTGGCCGCGCAGGTCGGCGTAGGGCTGGGGCTTCAGGGTGGTGAGGACGTGGGGATCGATGGCCATGCAGGGGTAACGCTCGGTGAAGGTTGCGGATCATTCTGGGGTTGGCGGCCAAGACGGGATGGGCGCTCCGCTCATCCGGCCCTATTCGGGGCCACCTTCTCCCCGGGGAGGGACAAGTTCTCCTGCCTCCTATTCCACGGCCAAAATTGTGCAGGTGACGGGGACGGCCGGTCGTGGCGAACTGGCGGCATGGCGGGGGTGCTTCGCAGAGCGGTGCTGGGCGGGTTGGCGGCGGGCGCCAGCCTGGGCGCCGGCGCGGGCGCGGCGCGGGCGCGCGTCCCACGACCGGCGGACCTGGAGGGCGTCTGGACGCTCGGCACCTACACCGATCTCGAGCGGCCGCCGGCCCTGCACGCCCTGGTGCTGACCCCGGCCGAGGCGGAGGCCTATGAGGCGCCGCGGCGCAGGCTGGGCGGCATGCCGGTCCCCAACGCCGACGATGTACTGGGCCAGGCCGAGACGGAGCGCAGCGAGCGCGGCGACGGCCTCGCCCGAGTGCGCGGCCAGATCCGGTCCTCCTGGATCGTCGATCCGCCGGACGGCAGGATCCCGTTCACAGCGGAGGGCCTGGCGGCTGTGGCGCGGGCCAGGACCGAGCAGTTCGCCAACCCAGAGGGGCTCTCCGGGACCACCCGATGCCTGGCCAACGCCGCCGCCGGCGCGCCGATGTCCGGCGGCCCCGACGCCAACCTCTTCCAGTTGGTCCAGACGCCCGACGCCGTGGTCATCGTCAGCGAGAAGTACCACGAGGTGCGGATCATCCGGATGGGGGCGGCCGCGCGGGGGCCGGTCCAGCCGCCGCAGTGGACCGGCGACGGCGTCGGCCATTGGGAGGGCGCGAGCCTGGTGGCGGAGACCCGGGGCGGACACCCCGGCGCGATCCTGCGCGGCGGCCGGCTGATGGCCGTCGAGACCTCCCGGGTCACCGAGCGCTTCACCCGCACCGCGCGCGACGAGCTCATCTATGAATTCACCGTCGAGGACCCGGTGCTCTACGCGCGGGCCTGGCGCGGCGAGATGGCGTTGCGCCCCGCGCCCGGCCGCATGTTCGAGTTCGCCTGCCACGAGGGGAACTATTCCCTGCCGGGCATCCTGGCCGGGGCGAGGCTGGAGGAACGCGAAGCGGCGGCGAAGGGCGGGAAGTAGGGGGCGGTAAGGTCCGGGCGCGGAGCGTGCCGGGCTTGGACTGCCTCAAGTCTTCCACGCATCCGGATCGTGACCGAGATCGATCATCGCGTTCCGTAGCGCGAGAACTGTGCTTTGCGCGATCAGACCCCAATCAGTGATTTCGATCACGCGAGCCGGTTCAATCCCGCCGAAGTCATCCATGTCTCCCAGCACCTGCTCGACATGCTGCGCGCAAGCCCCCTTCGCGGTAGGACTGGAGCTTGACGTCCTTGCCCCCCGGCATCTCGGGCAGCTCCGCGGCGGGGAAGTCTGGCCGTTGTCGTCGATGACCGCGGGTCGGGAACTCTACTGGCCCTTGTCCGCCGCGCGGGCGATCTGGAGCATCAGGGGCATTGAGTAGTTGCCCTCGTGGCAGGCGAACTCGAAGATCGGGCCCTTGTCGGGATGCAGCGGCATCTCGCCCCGCCAAGGGGTGGTGTAGGTGGCGGGGTCCTCGACCTCGAAAGCGTAGCGGATTTCGTCGGGGGCGGTGCGGGTGAAGCGCTCGGTGACGCGGGCGTCGGGGCCGATCAGGAACAGGCCGCGGTCGCCCTCGCCGGGGTTGAGGTTGGTGGTCTCGACGACCAAGGTCTCGCCCTCCCAATGGCCGATGGAGTCGCCCATCCAGGGGCGCAGGTTGGGCGGCAGGTGGGCCGCCTTCGCCGTCTTTGGGTCGATCAGGCGGATGATACGGACGTCATGGTTCATCTCCGACAGGATGACGACCGCGTCGCGCGTCTGGACGATCCGCTTGCCGCCGGCGACGGCGGTGTTGAGCATCGGCGGATTGGCCGAGGCCTGGCCGCCGACAAGGCAGCGGTCAGATGGTGTGCGGTCCTCCGGATTGGCGGACGCGAGGGTGGCCGCGGCGAGCGCGCGCTGGCGCAGCTTCGCCTCCGGGCGATAGGGCACCAGGCCATCGGCGGGATCGGTGATCCAGCCGGTGCGCAGGCGCCCGTCGAGGCGGCCGAGCGGGAACGGCACCTGCCACTCCGAGGCGCCCTGCCCCAGGCCCGCTTCGCCCCCCTCAGCGATCCGGGCCATGGCGGCTTTCTCGTAGGCCAACTCCTCCGCTTTGGTGGTGAAGCCCGCCGGCGCGCCGGGCGGGCGCTCCAGCCGGGTGGAGGCGTTGGCGGTCCAGAGGCCCTGGAGCTGCGGCTGGCCGTCCGGGGTGCGCGGCGCGCGGTAGGGGCCGGCGTGTGCAGAGGCCAGCGCCATGGCGGTCAGGACCGCGGTGAGCGCGGCGGCGGCGATGCGGCGTGTCGGCATGAAAATCCCCCGCGCCATGGAAGGCCGGAACGGGCGGCGGGGCAACCGGGCAAATTGTCGAAGGTGAGATGCGGCCCTGGGAACTCGCCACATAGGCGAGCCTACGACTAAAGGCGTAGGCCTTTGGTCCAATATCGCCCGGAAAAACAAGGTTCTATGATGAGTCCCTTACCTGATCGGGGGGATGGATCATGGCGACGCGGAAAGCATGGACGATGGCGGCGGGTCTGGCGGCCGGCGCGGCGGCGGCGCTTCTGGCGGCGGGGGCGGCTCAGGCGCAGAACGTGCATCAAATCCAGCAGAACATCCCCATCCCGAACGCCCTCGCCACCTCGACCTTCGACGACTTCACCGGCACCAGCACCCAGCGCTCCACCAACTTCGGCATCACCTTCAACAGCTTCAACCTGAGCCAGGGGATTCTGCTCAGCGCCGCCTTCGACTACGCCTCGCTGGTGCAGCTGAACGCGCACGGCAGCGCCCAGGTGTCCGGCCAGCCCTATGCCTTCACGATGAGCGGCAGCTCGGCGATCACCCTTCCGGGAGGCGGCCCGGCGATCAACACCCAGCAGGGGACCATGACGGTGACCTGCCAGCCCAGCGCCAATCCGTGCGTCTTCAACCAGCTTCAGACCATCGGCGAGCATTCGGTGCAGGGCAACATCGCCCAACTGGGCGCCTTCGCCACCAACGGACCGGGTGGAACCGCCGGCGCCACGATCCAGGTCCTCGACAACCAGCAGGTGAGCCTCAACCTGCCGGCCTCGAACACCAGCAATGTCAACGCGGACACCGCGACGCTCAGCGAGACCGTGTCCACCGACGTCCTGTTCTACAGCTACGTCCAGCACGCCGTGGCCTCCTTCAACTCGGGCTCGACGCAGACGACGCTGGACCTGAACTTCGGAACCCTGCAGCAGGGCGCGCTCGCCACCACATTCCAGGAGGCGCTGTTCAACCTCGGCGGCTTCGGCGCCGACGGCCTCGTGCTGAACAACACTTCGCAGACCGGAAGCGGCCCGTTCGAGTTCCTCCAGAATATTCCCGGCTTCGTCGTGGGCGGCGCCAGCGGCGCCTTTGGGATCACCATGGGCACGAGCAGGATCGGCGACTTCAACGAGACGCTGGAGCTCAACCTGGCCGACGAGAACCTCGGCGGGATCGGCGAGCAGACCTACCATCTGTTCATCGACATGACCGGCGACGTGGTCGCGCCCCCGCCGCCAGTGATCACCCAGCCGCCCGGCGTGCCAGAGCCGTCGAGCTGGGCCCTGCTGCTGTTGGGCTTCGCCAGCCTGGGCGCCGCGCTGCGGGTGAGCCGGGCGCGGCGGATGGCTATTTCGGCCTGAACCGCTTGCTCGCCGGGAAGCCTCTGGGCGCGAGTTTCCCGGCCCCGGCGCGCTTGCCGATCCAGTCGCGCCATTCCGCCCAGCCATGGGTGCGGCCCGCCGTGTCGATCCACCCAGCCCCATCCGCCTCGGCGAAGGCCGTCGCGTCGCGCAAGCCGCCTTCGCGATAGGACTGAAGTTTGACGCCCTTGCCTCTCGGCATCTCGGGGAGCTCGGCGGTGGGGAAGATCAGGATCTTGCCATTATCGCCGATGACGGCGAGCTGATCGGCTGAGCCCAGCAGCAGGCTGGCGAGCGCGCCCTTGGGGCCGGGGTTCAGGAC
>NZ_SSMZ01000345.1 GCF_004799395.1 Phenylobacterium sp. | reverse complement strand
GTCGACGAGCGTGACCATCTCCACGGGCTTTCCCGCCGCCTTCATCGCATCGGCCATGTGCTGCGTTTGCTCGAAGGGTACGACCGTGTCCTTGTCGCCATGGATCAGCAGCACGGGTGCGCGGATGGCGGCGGCCTGGTGCGCGGGCGACGTGGCGACCAGCTTCGCAGTGGAAGATCCGGCGAGCATCTTCCTAAGTTCCTGGAAGCCGCCGGTGTCCGTGCCGAACAGTCGAACCTGCTCCACCACGAACAGGCCAAGATCCGAAACGCCTGCGATGGACGCGGCGCAGCGATAGGCGTCCGGATGCAGCGTTACGCCCGCCAGCGCCGCGTAGCCGCCATAGCTCGCGCCGACGATGCACACGCGGGTCGGATCGATGTCGCCGGAGGCGGCAGCAGCGGCAATCCCATCCAACAGGTCCGTCTGCATCTTGCCGCCCCACTCGCCTTGCCCGGCGTCCTCGAACGCCTTGCCGAAGCCCCACGATCCGCGGAACTGCGGTTGCAGCACGGCGTAACCTCGCGTGGCCAGGAACTGCGCCAGGAAGTCGAATTCGTAGGTGTCACGGGCCCCCGGCCCACCGTGGGGCAGGACGATCAGTGGCGCCTTGGCGCCCTGTGCCTGCGCGCCGGGAGGTAATGTAAGGTAGGCGGGAATCTCCTGACCATCGCGCGCCTTATAGGTGATCCAGCGCGTGGTCCCGAAAACCGCGCCCTTCAGTTCGGGGTACTCCTCGCCTATCGGCGAAAGCTCCTTGCGGGTCTTGTCGAACAGATACCAGACCGACGGCGCGCCTGGCGCGTCGACCTTGGCGACAAAGCGGGTCCGATCGGTGGACCAGCCGGTCAGTTCTACCGCCTTGTCCTTGAAGACCTTGCTGAGAGCGGTGTGAACCGCGCCGATCTCAGGATCGAGCCAGTCGAATTCAGGCTTCTCGCCGCCGGTCCTGATCCCAACCGCGGTGATCCGATAGGGATCCCAGACCAGGATCGGATTGGTCATCGGCTGAGCGGGGCCAAGGGGCTTGGTCGTTCCGTCAGTGAGGCTCTTGAGCACAAGCTGCCCGTCCAGACCCAGGTAGATGGCGTCATCCGGTTCGGAATAGCCGTAGAACTGCCGTCGGCTGTCATAGTCGCCGCCCGCCCAGACCCTCGACCACTGGCGCGCGCCCTTGGGCCGGCCCCATACGGAGAAGTCGTGAGACAGTTGGTCGATCTCGAGGCGAACGCGCGCCTGACCGGTCGAGTCCACTTCCCAGGTTACAGTGTCGTAGTCGCCCCGCTCGGTAAGGTTTCCCGTCCCGGTTTGAGGATCGACGCTCCACAAGGCGGCGACAAAGGGATTTTCGACCCCCTTTCGCGCGATGTGGGTGTTCATATCGGAGCTCGGCCCCTCCGAAAGCACCAGGCCTTCGACAAAGGCGCGCGTCGGCGTGGCGGCGGGCGTCCCTAACACTGCCTGGTGGATGATGAACCTTGAGATCGAGTCCTTACCCAGGAGGACGTTGAGCAGCTCGCCCTTGGCGCTGATCGCGATGTTTCGTTCCAGCCGGTACTCGGTGCGCGGCCCCTGCTTGTCGAGGACCGCGATCCTGGCCAGCACATAGTCGTTGCCCGCCCAGGTCAGGCCGACGCCCTCGACGTTGCCCAACGGCACCGTCGGCACGTCCGTCTGGTCGATGGCGCCGATGGAGACAAACCGCTGGTCGGAAGCGCCGCCCAGGATGGCGACCCGTTTCCCGTCCGGCGAAAGTTTGGCGGTGACGATCGCCGGGATGCGGCCGAAGGCTGAGGCGGGTGGCGGCTCGGCGAGCGCCGGCGTCGCCGTAACAGCGGCTGCGGCCAGCGCCGCCAGACAGATTTTCAAAGGAACCCCCCGATCCCAGATTGAAGGCTAGGCTACATGCATTTCCACATGGATCAATCCCCGGTTGTGGGGCGCAAAACCAAAGCGGCCCGGGATCGCTCCCGGGCCGCTCGGTACGCTTACTGACTGGAGCTCTTGGACTACTCGACCTTCTCGGCCTCCGCCTCGACGGCGATGGCTTCCGGAAGCGGCTCCATGGCCTCTTCGCGGCTGGCCGTGAGCGCTTCGTCGCGCTTGGCGGCGATGCGCTGCAGGTTGCGCAGGTACGAGCCGGTGCCGGCCGGGATCAGGCGACCCACGATCACGTTCTCCTTCAGGCCTTCCAGGGTGTCGACCTTGCCCTGGACAGACGCCTCGGTGAGGACGCGGGTGGTTTCCTGGAAGGACGCCGCCGAGATGAAGCTGCGGGTCTGCAGGCTCGCCTTGGTGATGCCCAGCAGGACCGGCTGGGTGAGCGCCGCACGGCCCCCGCGGGCTTCGGCCTTGGCGCTCTCCTCGTCCACTTCGATCTTGTCGAGGTGGTCGCCCTTGAGCAGGCCGGTGTCGCCGGGTTCGAGGATCTCGACCTTCTGCAGCATCTGACGCACGATCGTCTCGATGTGCTTGTCGTTGATCGGCACGCCCTGCAGTCGGTAGACCTCCTGGATCTCGTTGACCAGGAAGTCGGCCAGGGCCTCGATGCCCAGGATCCGCAGGATGTCGTGCGGGTCCGGATTGCCGTCGATCAGGTACTCGCCCTTGCGGATCACGTCGCCGTCGTGAACGGCGATGTGCTTGCCCTTGGGGATGAGGAACTCGACCGCCTCGCCGCCGTCTTCGGGGGTGATCTTGATCCGGCGCTTGTTCTTGTAGTCGCGCCCGAACTCGACCCGGCCGTCCATCTCCGCGATCACCGCGCAGTCCTTCGGACGGCGGGCTTCGAAGAGTTCGGCTACCCGCGGCAGACCGCCGGTGATGTCCCGGGTCTTGGCGCTTTCCGTGGGGATCCGGGCCATGACTTCGCCCGGCTTCACTTCGTCGCCGTCGCCGATCGACAGAACCGCGCCCGCCGGCAGGAGGTAACGGGCCTCGCCGCCGTTGGAGATGCGCATGTAGGCGCCGTCTTCGCCGATCACCGCCATGGCCGGACGCAGGTCCGAACCCTTGGTGGAGGCGCGCCAGTCGATGACCACGCGGTTGGTGATCCCGGTGGCTTCATCGGCTTCCTCGCGGACCGACATGTTCTCCACCAGGTCTTCGAACCGCACCTTGCCGCCCACTTCGGTGATGATCGGGGTGGTGTAGGGGTCCCATTCGGCGAGGCGTTGGCCGCGCTTGACCTTCTCGCCGTCCTTGACGCGCAGGCGCGCGCCGTAGGGGGGCTTGTAGGCTTCGCGTTCCTTGCCATCGACCAGGACGGTCAGGGCCAGGTTGCGGCTCATGCCGATCAGGTGGCCTTGCGAGTTCACCACGGTGTTGCCGCCGGCGATCTTGACCACGCCGTCGTTGCCGCTTTCGAAGAACGACTGCTCGGCCACCTGGGCCGTGCCGCCGATGTGGAAAGTCCGCATGGTCAGCTGGGTGCCGGGTTCGCCGATGGATTGGGCGGCGATGACGCCGACCGCTTCACCGATGTTCACCGGCGTCCCGCGGGCCAGGTCGCGGCCGTAGCAGGCGCCGCAGACGCCGACCTTGGTCTCGCAGGTCAGCACCGAGCGGATCTTCACCGACTGGACGGCCGCGGCCTCGACGAGGTCGCACATGTTCTCGTTCAGATAGGTGTCGGCCGGCACGACCACTTCGCCGGTGTTCGGGTCCTTGATGTCCTCGGCCGCGAAGCGTCCCAGGATGCGCAGACCCAGCGAGACCAGCACGTCGCCGCCTTCGACCACGGCGCGAAGGGTGATGCCCCGCGTGGTGCCGCAATCTTCCTCGGTGATGATGCAGTCCTGCGCCACGTCGACCAGACGGCGCGTCAGATAGCCGGAGTTGGCGGTCTTCAGCGCGGTGTCGGCCAGGCCCTTACGGGCGCCGTGGGTGGAGTTGAAGTACTCCTGGACGGTCAGGCCTTCCTTGAAGTTCGAGATGATCGGCGTCTCGATGATCTCGCCGGAGGGCTTGGCCATCAGGCCGCGCATCCCGCCGAGCTGCTTCATCTGGGCCTGCGAACCGCGGGCGCCGGAGTTGCTCATCATGAAGATCGAGTTGATCTCCAGGTCGCGGCCGTTGGCGTCCTTACCGGCGGTGGAGACCTCGGCCATCATCTCGTCGGCGACGCGATCGGTGGCCTTGGCCCAGGCGTCGACCACCTTGTTGTACTTCTCGCCCTTGGTGATCAGGCCGTCGGCGTACTGCTGCTCGTATTCTTCGACGAGCTTGCGGGTTTCGGTGACGATCGGTTCCTTGCGTTGCGGAATGACGATGTCGTCCTTGCCGAAGGAAATACCGGCCTTGGCCGCTTCCTTGAAGCCCAGCGCCATGATCTGGTCGGCGAAGATGACCGTCGCCTTCTGACCGCAGTGCCGGTAGACGATGTCGATCAGGTTGCCGATCTCCTTCTTCGTGAGGTTCTTCTCAAGAAGCCGGTGGCCGACCGCCGGGTGTTGCGGGAACAGGGCCGCGATCTTCATCCGGCCCGGCGAGGTCTCGATGACCTTGCGGACCAGATTGCCCTCGGCGTCCATCTCAGCGTAGCGCGCGCGGATCTTGGAGTGCAGCGACACCACCCCGGCGTCCAGCGCCTGGTCGATCTCGTTGAGGTCGGCGAACGCCTTGCCTTCGCCGGGCTCCCCGTCGCGCAGCAGCGACAGGTAGTAGAGCCCGAGCACGATATCCTGCGACGGCACGATGATCGGCCGGCCGTTGGCGGGCGACAGGATGTTGTTCGTGCTCATCATCAGCACGCGCGCTTCCAGCTGAGCTTCGAGGCTGAGCGGCACGTGGACGGCCATCTGGTCGCCGTCGAAGTCGGCGTTGAAGGCCGCGCAGACCAGCGGGTGCAGCTGGATCGCCTTGCCCTCGATCAGCTTGGGCTCGAACGCCTGGATACCCAGACGGTGCAGGGTCGGCGCGCGGTTCAGCAGCACCGGGTGCTCGCGGATCACCTCGTCGAGGATGTCCCACACCGCCGGCTGCTCACGCTCCACCATGCGCTTGGACTGCTTGACGGTGCCCGACAGGCCCTTGGCGTCCAGCCGCGCGTAGATGAACGGCTTGAACAGCTCCAGGGCCATCTTCTTCGGCAGGCCGCACTCGTGCAGCTTCAGTTCCGGGCCCACCACGATGACCGAACGGCCCGAGTAGTCGACGCGCTTGCCGAGCAGGTTCTGGCGGAAGCGGCCTTGCTTGCCCTTCAGCATGTCGGCCAGCGACTTCAGCGGACGCTTGTTGGCGCCGGTGATGACGCGGCCGCGGCGGCCGTTGTCGAACAGGGCGTCGACGGCTTCCTGCAGCATCCGCTTTTCGTTGCGGATGATGATGTCCGGCGCGCGCAGCTCGATCAGGCGCTTCAGGCGGTTGTTGCGGTTGATGACCCGGCGATAGAGGTCGTTCAGGTCGGAGGTGGCGAAGCGGCCGCCGTCCAGCGGGACGAGCGGGCGCAGTTCCGGCGGGATCACCGGCACCACGGTCAGGATCATCCACTCCGGCTTGTTGCCGCTCTCGATGAAGCTTTCGATCAGCTTCAGGCGCTTGGACGCCTTCTTCAGCTTCATCTCCGAGGTGGTGGTGACCAGCTCTTCGCGCAGCTTGTCGGCTTCCTTGTGGAGGTCGAGGCCCTTCAGCAGGCCCTGGACCGCCTCGGCGCCGATCTCGGCGGTGAAGCTGTCGTCGCCGAACTCGTCCTGGAAGCGCATGTATTCGTCTTCCGAGAGCAGCGAGTGCTGCTTCAGGGGCGTGAGGCCCGGCTCGGTGACGATGTAGTGCTCGAAGTAGAGCACGCGCTCGATGTCCTTCAGCGCCATGTCGAGCATCATCGAGATGCGGCTCGGAAGCGACTTCAGGAACCAGATGTGGGCGACCGGGCTGGCCAGCTCGATGTGGCCCATCCGCTCGCGCCGGACGCGGGCCAGGGTGACCTCAACGCCGCACTTCTCGCAGATGATGCCCTTGTACTTCATGCGCTTGTACTTGCCGCACAGGCACTCGTAGTCCTTCGTCGGACCGAAGATGCGGGCGCAGAAAAGGCCGTCGCGCTCCGGCTTGAAGGTCCGGTAGTTGATGGTCTCGGGCTTCTTGATCTCGCCGAACGACCACGAGCGGATCTTCTCCGGCGAGGCGAGCGCGATACGGATCTGGTCGAAGGTCGGAGCGGCCTGGACCGGATTGAAGATGTTCAGGACTTCCTGGTTCATCTTGGTTCCTTCTGCGGGATCTGCCCGCGAAAATATTTAAGGGAAAACAGCGAGGGCGGAGCGCCCTCCCCGGCCAAATCCCTTGCAAGCAAAGGAGGGCCAGGGAGGGCAATAGCGTCCGTCAGCTGTTCTCCAGCTCCACGTTGAGGCCCAGGGAACGCATTTCCTTGACCAGCACGTTGAAGCTTTCCGGAATGCCGGCCTCGAAGGTGTCGTCGCCGCGGACGATCGACTCGTAGACCTTGGTCCGTCCCGCCACGTCGTCCGACTTCACCGTCAGCATTTCCTGCAGGGTGTAGGCGGCGCCGTAGGCTTCCAG
>NZ_SSMZ01000344.1 GCF_004799395.1 Phenylobacterium sp. | reverse complement strand
CCACCTGATCATCGCCCGCACGCCGGACGCGCCGCCCGGGGTGAAGGGCATCAGCCTGTTCCTGGCCTCCAAGTTCGAGATTAAGGACGACGGCAGCCTCGGATCCCGCAACGACTTCCGCGCCGGCTCCATCGAACACAAGCTGGGCATCCACGGCTCGCCCACCTGCGTCATGCTCTACGAGGACGCGCAGGCCGAGCTGGTCGGCGAGCTCGGCCAGGGCCTGCCGCATATGTTCGTGATGATGAACGCCGCGCGCCTGCAGGTGGGCGTCCAGGGCGTGGCCATCGCCGAGCGGGCTTTCCAGCAGGCCCTGGCGTTCAGCCAGGAGCGCAAGCAGGGCCGCACCGTCTGGGAAGCCGACGGGATGATCTACGGCCACCCGGACGTGCGCCGGATGCTGATGCTGATGAAGGCCAAGATCGAGGCCGCCCGCGCCATCTGCCTGACCACCGGGGTGCTTTCCGATCTCGCCCGGCTGGCCGCCAGCGACGAGGAGCGCGCGGCCGCCAAGGCGCGCCAGGAACTGCTCACCCCCATCGCCAAGGCCTGGTCGACCGACGTCGGCGTCGAGGTCGCCTCCCTGGGCGTGCAGGTGCATGGCGGCATGGGCTTCATCGAGGAGACCGGCGCGGCCCAGCACTACCGCGACGCGCGCATCGCCCCGATCTACGAGGGCACCAACGGAATCCAGGCCATCGACCTGGTGGGCCGCAAGGTGGGCATGGAGGACGGCGGGGTCATGCGCGCGCTCTGCGCCGAGCTGGCGCTGACCGCCGAGAGCCTGACCGAAGTCCCCGACCTGGCCGCCGTCGGCCGCCGGCTGGCGGCTGGGGTCGCGGCCCTGGAGCGGGCCACCGACTGGCTGCTGGCCAATCGCGGCGCCGACAGCCTGGCCGCCGCCACGCCCTATCTGAAGCTGGCCGGCGACGTGATCGGCGGGGCGATGCTCGGCCGTCAGGCCCTGGCCGCCGCCGGCTCGGATGATCCCTGGATGAAGAGCAAGGGCGCCCTGGCGCGGGTCTATTCCAGCCAGGTCTTGAGCCTCGCGCCTGGCCTGGCCGACGGCCTGATGGACGGGGCCCTTGACATGGAGGCCACCTCCGCCGCCGCCCTTGCGCCCTAGGTAGATTCGCCTAGGGGATTCTCCGAAGCTTTACTATTGGCGTCCCATGCTGGGCCCCGTCGTGGGGTGATGACGCATGAAACGCAGGGTCTGGGAATTCGCTCGGGAGCGCGCGGCGCGGGCCATGGGCGAGATCGGCCTCAGCGTCTATCAGCTGACGCTTTCCAGCATGGTGCAGCCGTTCGCGTTCCATGTCTTTTTCAACGCCCTGATCGCCTTCGGCCTGGTGATGCTGGGCCACCCGATGGCCGGCGCGGCCACGTTCGCCGCCTATTGCGCCGTCGATGGGATCAGCCAAGCCATGGTGCGCCGTTGGCTGCGGACCGCGGCCGAGACACCCGACGAAGACGGGTTCCGGCGCCTCGCGCCACTCTGCGCGGCGCGGATGTCCGGCTATGTGATCCCGACCCTTCTGGTCGCGCTGGGCGGTCACCGCGGCGAGATCATGCTGTTCCTGCTGCAGGCCGCCACCCTGGTCGCCGTCGCCATTTCGGCCAGCCTGATGGCCCGGCGCATCTTCTGGAGCTTCATGACCCCGGTGGTCGTGGCGCTTGGCGTCCTGATCATCGCCATCCTGACGCCGTGGGCGGCGGCCGCCGCGCTCCTGACCCTGGCCAGCCTGACGGTCCTGACCGGGCTGATGATAGAAGGCATCACGCGCACGGTGCAGATGCTGCACACGGCCTTCAACGACAACGTCGCCATGATCCCCGAGCTGGAAGCCGCCCGCGACCAGGCCGTGGCCGAACGCGCCGCGGCCGACGCCGCGCGTGAAGAGGCCCGTCAGGCGGGCCGCGCGAAGTCCAACTTCCTGGCCACCATGAGCCACGAGATCCGCACCCCGATGAACGGGGTCCTCGGCATGGCCCAGCTGCTGCAGCGCGACGAGACCAATCCCGTGCAGAAGGAGCGTCTGACGGTGCTGATCGACAGTGGCGAATACCTGCTCTCGATCCTCAACGACATCCTCGACGTCTCGAAGATCGATGCAGGCCGGCTCGACATCCTGCCGGCGCCAGAGGATATGCGGCTCTTCCTGGAGCGGCTGGTGGGTTTCTGGGGGCCGCGCGCCGACGAGAAGGGCGTGGCCCTGGTGCTCAGCATCGCCGAGACCGTGCCGTCCTTCGCCCTGATCGATGCGCTTCGCCTGCGCCAGGTGCTGTTCAATCTGGTCGGCAATGCGCTGAAGTTCACCGACACCGGTTCAGTTTCGGTGATCGCGGACGCCATGCCCAACGGCGAGGGCGCAGTCCTTCTGCACCTCGCGGTCCGCGACACCGGCATCGGTATCGCCGAACAACACCTGCCGCAGCTCTTCACCCGCTTCACCCAGGGCGATGAGTCCGAGATGCGCAAGTTCGGCGGCACGGGCCTGGGCCTGTCCATCGCCAAGCAGCTGGTCGAGCTGATGGGCGGCAAGGTCTGGGCGGAGAGCAAGGTGGGCCAAGGCTCGACCTTCCACATCAAGCTACCCCTGGCGCTGGCCGCCGCGCCGGCCCCCGCCAACCCCGTGGCGGCCAAAGATGAAGCTGCGCCGCTCAGCGGGCTGAAGATCCTGGCGGTCGATGACAACGCGGTGAACCTGCTGGTGCTGGACCAGTTGCTGGCGAGCTTCAGCCACGAGGTCGCCAAGGCCTCCAGCGGCGCCGAGGCGCTGGCGCGGATGGAGGAACGGCCCTTCGACCTCATCCTGTTGGATATCCAGATGCCGGGCATGACCGGCGTGGAGGTGCTGCAACAGCTGCGAGGCCAGGCCGGCCCCAACCGCAACGCGCCTGTGGTGGCGCTCACCGCCGACGTGACCTCAGGCGGCCGCCAGCGCTACCTGGACCTGGGCTTCACCGAGCACAGCCCCAAGCCGATCCAGATCCAGGCGCTGATGGACTCCATCAACCGCGCCATGACCGTGGCCCCGCGGCGCAGGCGTCAGGCGGCCTGAAGCTTCGGCAGGTCGTGCAGCGACGGGTCCAGGCCCGCGCCCATGAGGTCGATGAAGTTGTCGCGGTAGAAGCGGCGCTTCACCTCGTCGGAAACGCCGTCCAGGCTCTCGTTGAACCGCTTCAGCGGATTGCGCCCGCCCTCGATATGCGGGAAATCCGACGAGAACAGCAGCATCTCCGGCGCGGTGTTCTCGATGATCCAGCCAGTGTTCTCGTGCGGATAGGGCGTGGCGCGGAACTGGCGGCGCAGGATCTCGCTGGGCTTGCCGGAGAGCTTCTGGAGCCGCTCCTCCTTGCCAAAGGCCGCGACGCCGGAGTCCAGGTACTGCATCAGGCTGGGCAGCCATGACGCCCCCAGCTCGATGGCGCCCCACTTCAGTCGCGGGAAGCGGTCGAAGACGCCATCGATCACCAGGGCCGAGAGCGTCTGCCAGATCGACAGCGGGATCGCCATGAAGGTGAGCGAGGTGAAGTTCTCGTCACCGCCGTGGAAGTCCTTCACGAACGGCAGGCCGTTGTCGATGTAGTCGTGGTGCATCTTCTCTTCGCCGCCCACATGGAAGAGGACGGGGATCCTGGCTTCCTGGGCCAGGGCCCAGAGCGGGTCGAGCTCGACGTGGCTGGGCGAAAACCCCTTCGGATGCCGCGACGGGATCACCAGGGCCTTGGCGCCGAGCGCCAGGGCTTCTCGGGCGACGTCGACCGCCCGGGCGCGGTCGATCAGCGGCACGTAGCCGGTGGCGAGCAGCCGGAGGTCCACCGAGCAGAACTCGGTCATCATCCGATTGTGGGCGCGGGCGGCCTCCACGGCCAGCTCCGCCTCGCCCATCTGCTCCAGGCCGAAATTGGATAGGCAGGCGGTGGTGAACACCAGCTGGCTGGCGAAGCCCAGGTAGTCGAGGGTCTTGGGCCGATCTGACGCCTTGAAGGCGCCCAGCGCCTCATAGTTCTTGCGCAGGAGGATGTTGGCCTCCGCGCCGGCCAGGAACTCGGGGTTCTCGGCTTGCGCCGCGGCCTTGGCGAACCACTCCGGCAGCACATCCTTGCGCCCGGTCTTCTCGACGAAGGCCTCGCGGAATTTCGGCTCGATATAGCGGTTGATCGTGCCCGGCAGCTCCATCACGTGGCTGTCGGCGTCGTGGATGGTTTGGCCCTCGACGTACGGCATGCGAAATCCTCCCGCTTATGGTTGCCCCTATTTCGCGCTCTGAGGTCCAGGCGCGTCAAGCGACGCTGTTCACATCGCCCAGCCCCGTGGCCGCGCGCGAGCTGATCGGCTGGACGATCGCCATGGACGGCGTCGGCGGCCGGATCGTCGAGACCGAGGCCTATCACTACTCGGATCCGGCCTCCCACAGCTTCTCCGGACCCACCGCGCGCAATGCGGTGATGTTCGGGGCGCCTGGCGCGATCTACGTCTACCGTTCCTACGGCATCCACTGGTGCATGAACTTGGTCTGCGGCGACGAAGCGGGCAGCGCGGTGCTGCTGCGCGCGCTGGAGCCGACCGAGGGCTTGGACGTGATGATCGCCCGGCGCGGCCTGGACGATCCGCGCCTCCTCTGCTCCGGGCCCGGGCGGCTCTGCCAGGCGCTGGGCGTGAGCCGAGATCAGAACGGGCTCAAGGTCTTCGAGCCGCCGTTCGAGCTGATCCCCGGGCCACCCGCCGAGGTCGTCGTCGGCCCGCGCATTGGCATCACCAAAGCCATCGACGTCCCCTGGCGCTTCGGCGAGCGAGGTTCGCGCTATCTCAGCAAGCCATTCCCGACGGGCGGCTGAGTTTTCGCGAACGCCTTGGAGCCCGCCTCGGCCCGCGGTTGATGATTGAAGAATCGCCCCTTAGGCGAGTGCCCTTGTCGTCGGGGCAAATTGGGTCCAGCCTACAAAGAACGTCGTTTGGCGAACTGGACGAGGGGGTCCCCGATGCGCAATTTCCTGATCGCCGCCGCGCTCGCGGTTTCGACGGTCGGCTTGGCCGCCGGCCAAGCCAGCGCCCAGAGCATCACCTACACCATCACCGGCGTTGGCGATGGCGACCTGGCGGGCACGGACTTCACCAATGCCGCCTATACGATCACCATGCACGGCGATCTGGCGAACATCGTCAATTCGGGATTCCAGGCCCTCGATCCCCTGAGTTCCTCGGATGTAGACATCGACGGGATCGGCGATGTTACCCTGGATGTCGCCACGCGCATGGGCATCTACGGCTCGGTCGGTTTCTTCTCGAGATCCGACTCTATCGGGGGATTGGATCTGCTGGACTTTCAGTTGCCGCACCCCGTCAATTTAACGACGGCGTTCGGCCCGCTTCTGGGGACCGATATCTCCGCCATCAGCCAGTTTTCGAACGTCCAATCCAGCGGCGGGGCGCTCACCTTCACCTCGTCCAGCAACGTCGAATTCTCCAGCGTGCTTGGCGGCGGCGGCGTGCCGGAACCGGCTACCTGGGCCCTGGTGCTGACGGGTTTCGCCGCGGCCGGCGCCGGTTTGCGCGCGGCGCGCCGGCGGCGCCCTTCCTTCGCTTAGCGCCGGTTCTCGGAGGCGGCGACCGCACGGGCGTTGGAGGCGGCCAGGGTTGCGTCGGGAATCTCGACGATCTGGCTCATGTCGATCTTCGGCGGCGGCGCCTTGGGGTTGAACGGCACGGTCGGGACCGCCGGTGAAACGCGCGCCGCGGCCAGGGCGGCCAGGGACTCATTGGTCTGCTGGCGCGCCTGCAGGGCGGACAGGGCATTTGTCAGGGCGATGTCGCGGTTGCGCGCGGCCTGGGCCTCCGCCGCGCGCTGTGCGTCGAGCGATTGCGCCAGGCCGAAATAGGGCTGGGCCGCGGCGGGCGCGGCGGCGACCAGGACAAGACCGGCGATCAGGACCCGCATGGCGGCCTCCTCAGGCAGAAGCCTAATGAACGCCGCCGCCTCGGATCCGGCTCCCTAATCCTTGCGCTCGACGTGGAAGCGGGCGAGCTCGGCCTTGGGCGCCTCCCAGTCGGGGCTGAGCTCGACGGCCTTCTGGTAGTCGAAATAGGCCGACTTCACGTCGTCCAGGCCTTCGTAGGCCAGCGCGCGGTCGAAATAGACCTTGGCCGGCGCCTCGACGCCCAGTTCCAGGCCCTTGTTCAGGTCCGGCAGGCTCTCGGCGTACTTGTGCATGCCGATCGAGACCGCGCCGCGGTTGGCGTAGGCTTCACCCAGGTCGGGCTTCAGGCGGACCGCCTCGTTGAAGTCGCTGGCTGCGCCCTCCCAGTTCGCCCGGCGCATCTTCAGGATACCGCGGTTGACCAGGGTGCCGGCGCGGTCGCGGCTCGACAGCATCTCCTTGTCGAGCGCCTCGGTGCAGGCGCCTTCTTCCCGTGGCGCGGCCTTGCCGGAGATTGCGGCCCTGGAGCAGGCCTCCGCCAGGCCGCCGCCGATCACCGTGACCGAGGCGCGCGCCTGCACGCCCAAGGCCAAGGTCGCCACAAGCGCCGCGCCGAATACCAGCTTTTTCATGAGCTTTCCTCCCCGCCCGCGCGGCTCGGGGCCGCGTATCGGCGTTCGCGGCGAAGACTCCTCCCGCAACGGACGACTGTCAACGCGAAGCTGACCCTGGGTCAGGCCAGCGGGGCTCAGGCGGGCGAGGGCCGGAAGCGCAGGAGCTCGCGATGCAGAATGTAGAGGCCGCTGGCCGCCACCACGGCGGCGCCCGCCAGCGTCACCGGCTGCGGCAGCTCCCCCCAGATCAGGTAGCCGAGGGCCGTGGCCCAGATCAGCTGGGTGTAGTCGAAGGGCGCGACCACGCCCACTGGCGCCACGCGGATCGCCTCGGTCAGGAAGAGCTGACCCACGCCGCCGATCAGGCCCGAGAGGATCAGCACGGCCAAGGTGGCCCGGTCCGGTGTCACCCAGTTGAACACCGAGACGCTCAGGCCCAGCAGGGTCCCGGCCAGGGTGAAGTAGAAGACGATGGTGGCGCCCTTCTCGGTTACGGCGATCTGGCGGATCTGCACCATGGCCATGGCGCTGCCGACCGCCGCGGTGAGCGCGAAGCCGATCCCGTTGAGGTTCATGTGGCCGGGCTGCGGCCGCACCATGATCATGACGCCGATGAAGCCCACCAGCACCGCGCCCCAGCGGTGGCGGCCCACCGCCTCGCGCAGCATCAGGGCCGAGAGCGCGGTCATGAACAGCGGGGCTGCGAAGGTGAAGGCGGTGGCCTCGGTCAGCGCCAGACGCTGCACGGCGAAGAAGCTGCAGGTCATGCCCAGCAGACCCGCGACCGAGCGGGTCAGGTGGCCCCAGGGCCGCTGGGTCTTCAGCACCGAAAACCCGGTGGTGCGGGAGATGTAGAGCAGCAGGGGGACGAAGGCGAAGGCGTTGCGGAAGAAGACCAGCTCGAAGACCGGAATGCCGCGGTGGCCGGTCCATTTCACCGAAGCGGTCAGGCCGGCGACGCAGACCATGGCCAGGGTCCGGTAGGCGATGCCCAGACCGTTGCGGTGGTGGTGCGGAAGCTGGGCTGTGGGCGCGGTCACCGGCGCGGTGTGAGGGCCCACGCCCGCCGGGTCAACCGCAGCGACTACCTGCCGTCCACCGAGAAGGCCAGCAGCAGGTTGCTGGGCCCGGCGCTGCCGCCATAGCCGGAATGGATGAAGAGCCGCCCGCCGGCGACCACCGCGCCGCCCATGTCCAGACTGCCGCCGCTCGCGCCCTTGATCCCGTTGACCGTGTCGAGCGAAGCGGTGGTGTCGTAGTCCCAGATCAGCTTGCCGTCGGCGCCGTAGGCCCTCAGATGGCCGTCGAGGGCGCCGCTGAACACCGCGCCCGGGACCGCCGTCACGGCTTGCGAAAAGCCCGGCAGGCAGCGGCCCGAGGGCACGTTGCAGGGGACGCCCTTCGGCGCGTCCGCCTGCCACATCAGCTTGCCGTCGGCGACGTTCACACCGGCGATGCCCGGACGCCCGCGTCCCGGGAAATCGGCCAGGGCCGCGTAGACGATCCGCCCGTCGGTCGCGGTGCCCCACTCGACCCCGCCGCCGGCGCCGCCACTGCCGAGCTTGGCGGTCTGCCAGACGGTCTTCCCGGTGTCCGGGTCCATCGCATAGACGATCGAGGACTTGTTGCCGGTGATCACCAGCTGCCTGGCCCCGACGCGCACCAGCATGGGCGAGGAGCCGAAGTCGTAGTCCGGCCCGCGCTGACCCAGCGGTCCGTTGACCGTTCCCGACATGAAGTTGTCGCCCGCCAGCACCTGATTGACCCAGCGGATCCTGCCGGTCTTCAGGTCCATGGCGATCACCGCATCGGAGGTCGGGTGCTCCACCTCGGTGTAGGAATCGCCGCTGGCCACATAGAGCTGGCCGCGCTTGGCGTCGACGGTGGGGGCCGACCACAGCGCGCCGCCGGCCGGTCCATACATCTGGGTCCCGGCGGAATTCTTCCGCGTCGGACGCGGCGCCTCATCCAAGATCGCCTGCTTCCAGATCTGCTTGCCGGTGCGCGCGTCCAGCGCGACGACCGTGCCGATGAAGCTGCAGCATCCATAGGCGCCGACATTGCCCTGGCTCTCCTCCGAAGCCGACAGGGGCACATAGAGAATGTTGTCGTGGAGCGCCGGCGAGCCGGTGATCCGCCCCACCACATGGTCGCCGACACGGACGTTCCAGAGTTCCTTGCCCGAGCCCGCGTCGAAGGCCCGCACATACATCCGGTCGTCGCCGAAATAGAGGGCATAGCCGCTGGCCGCGGTCGCCAGCTTGCCGACGGTCATCGAAGCCCGCCCGCCGCCGCGGTAGTCGAAGCGCCAGTGCACGCAGCCGCTGGCGGCGTCGAGCGAATAGACCTTGCCGCCCATGCTGGCCACGAACACCCGGTCGCCGAAGACCAGGGCCTGCGTGTTCTTGGTGCCAGAATAGGCGAAGGCCCACTTGACCTTCAGGCGCGGGATGTCGGCGGCGGAGAAGCCAGGCTTCGGCTGATAGCGGCTGTTGGCCAGGTCGCGGCCCCAGCCGTTCCACTGCGGACCGTTGGGCTGCAGGGGGCCGTTGGTCTTGCAGGGGTTGGGATCGGGCGCCGACGCCGCCTGCGGGACCGGCGACTTGCCGGTCAGGAAGCGCACCACGCCGTAGATCTCTGCAGCGCTCATCCCCTGGGCCATAGGGGTCATGGCTCCGAGGGTCAGGGCGTCATAGACCTCTTCCGGCGAGCGGGCGCCCAACATCTGCCGGCTCGGCGCGCGGCCGGCGGCCGGCTCATGGCAGCCGGCGCACCTGGCCTTGAAGATCGGCTCGCCGTTGACCGGATAGAGGCCGGCGGAATTCTCCGGCGGGACCACATAGCCGGCCTTGGGCGTGACAGCTGGCCGCGCGGGCGCCGGCGGCGGCTGGGCCATGGCCCAGGACGCCGTCAGGACCGCGGCCAGCGCCGCCAGGATCGCGGCCGGGCGCCGCGCCGGCATGGCGGCCGCGCCCTACTTGCCGTCCACGGAATAGGCCAGGAGGACGTTGACCCCATTGGAGCCGACGCGCGCCGCGCCATTGTTGCCGCTGGTTATGAACATCATGCCGCCAGCGATGGTCGGACCCATGCCGTCGATGCCGCCGCCGGGTTGACCCTTGATGCCGTTGACCGTGTCGTAGGTCCGCGAGGTGGTGGAGTCCTCCCAGACGATCTTGCCCGTCTTGGCGTCATAGGCGCGGACCCAGCCGTCCAGGCTGCCTTCGAAGACGAAGCCGGGGATCACCGCCGGCGCGGCGGGCTGGCTGCGGACGCAAAGGGAGGGCTTGCCCTTGTCGCTGGCGTAGACGCAAGGAGCCTTGGGCGCGGGCGTCGTCCAGACAATGGTCCCGGTGGCGGGATCTAGCGCATTGACGCCGGGCTTGCCCGCTGGAGCGCCGGCCGGCCCGAACGCGCCGGGATGGAGTTCCGCCATCACCTGGCTGAAGTCCGCGATCGGCACAAAGACCTGGGTGTCGTTGGCGCCGATGCCCCATTCGACGCCGCCGATCGCCGAGCCCACCCCGACCGCGGTCTTCCAAAGCACTGCGCCGCTGTCGGGATCGAGGCCGTAGACCAGGCCCGACTTCTGGCCGGCCACCAGCACCTGATGACCGTTCTTCAGGGTCATCAGGATCGGGGTGGCGCCGAAGTCGAAGTCGGGACCGAGCGGCGTCGGACAGTTGCCTGAGGTCGACGCCGGGCCGCAGCCCATGACGAAGTTGTCGTGCTGGGTCACCTGGCGGCGCCACCTGATCGCGCCGGTCTTAAGGTCCAGCGCCACCACGGCGTCATCGCCGGTGGTGTCGATGTCAGTGTAGCTGTCGCCCGTGACGACATAGGCTAGCCCGCGCTTGCGGTCGACCGAGGGCGCGGCCCAGACCGCGGCGCCCGCCGGACCCTGGACCTTCACCCCGCCGCCCTTTTCGCGGATCACCTTCAGGGGCTCGCCGATCATCGGGGTCTTCCAGAGCAGCTTGCCGGTCGCAAGATCCAGCGCCGCCACCGAGCCGCGGAAGGTGCAGCAGCCGTAGGCCTTGCTCATGGCCGCAGCCTCCTCGATCGAGGAGATCGGCACGATCAGGCGGTCGCCCACGATCACTGGCGAGCCGGTGAGCACGGAGAACGGATGGTCCTCAAGCTGGGCGCTCTTCCAGATCTGCTTGCCGGTCTGGGCGTCGAAGGCGCGCACGATCCGGTCGCTCTGGCTGATCACCGTCAGCCAGCCGCTGGGCGAGATCGGCGATTTGATGATCATCGGCGAGGTGCGCGAGACCAGATCGTCGACGGACCAGTGGACGCAGCCCGTTCGGGTGTCGAGGGCGTAGAACTTGCCCGAGCGGTTGGTGACCCAGAGCCAGTCGCCGACCACCGCCGGCTGGCCGCCGCCGGTCATCGAGAACGCCCACTTCACCTTCAGCCTCGGCACGTCCGCCGCAGTCAGGCCGGGATGGCGCTGGAAGCGGGTGGAGGCGTTGTCGATACCCATGCTGGTCCAGTCGCTGTTTCCGGCCTGGATCGGCGGATTGGTCGCGCACTTGGGATCGGGCGCGCTCGGTCCCTTGACGGCGACCTGCGGCATTTCCTGGCCGGTGGGCCGGCTCGGAGCGGCCGCGACGGACGCGGACGTGGTCAGATAGGCCGCCACCGCCTGCTTGTCGGCGTCCGACAGGCCCTGGGCCATGGGCTGCATTATGCCGTTGGTCAGGGCCTGGACGATGTCGCCGGGCGCGCGCTGGCCAAGGTCGGCGCGGGTGGGCGCACGGGGCGCGCCGCCCTCGTGGCAAGACTTGCAGCGGGTCTCATAGATCTGCTGGCCGCTGGAGGCCGGCTGGGCGTGGGCGGCGAAGCCAAGGGTCGAGGCGGCCGCTACGGCGACGCCGAAGAGCCAGGTACGAACTGCGCGCAACGTCAAATCCCCCCGATGGCCCCAAGTTCTGGGGCTCTAAATGCTTGAATCGAAAACCGCGCGCAGCATGCACTGCGCGGGTCTTCGGGTCACCTGGACTTCGCGCCCGCCCAGGGCGGGCGCGACAGATCCCGCTGTATCAGCGACCGCCCGCCGCTGCGGGCGTGCCCGCCGGCGTCGGCGACTGCGCCGGAGCCGCCGCGGCCTTTGCCGGGCGCATCTTCTGCATCAGCTTGGAGGCCGCCGCCAACTCGTTGGCGTCGATCGCGCCGTCGTGGTTGGTGTCGATCAGGTCGAAGTACTTCTTGAGCATGTTGGCCGGACTCTGCGGCCCGCCCCGGAGTTCGGCCTTCTCGATCTTGCCGTCCATGTTGTCGTCGAGCACGCCCATCATCAGATTGGCCTGCAGAAGCTTTTCGTACTCCGGCGTCTGATGCTGCACGGTCTCATCTGTCCAGCGGTAGTGCAGGTAGGTGGCCATCATCTCGTCCCGGGTCTGCTCGCCCCAGTAGACCATCTTGGTCGGGTCGGGGTTTCCGGGGTTGCGGGGCGAGTTGTCGTAGGTCCACTGGGCCAGGATCTTCGAGCCCGCAGGCACCTTCAGCGGCGTCTTCAGGAAGTACTCATACTGCCAGTTGAAGTCGTAGCGCGGCAGGGCCAGCAGCAACTGCTTCTTGCCGTCCGGATAGATGATCGAGACCTGGCTCGAGCCGCCGCGCACGTGGGCGTGCGGGGTGATGCCGTAGAGGATCGCCTCCTTCGGGAACTCGATGTAGCTGGTCTCGTGGTGGAACTCCTCGCCCGGCGGGATCTCGATGGAGAAATCGAAGATGCCGAAGGTCCGCAGGATGTATTTCGGCTCCTGCCCCTTCGGGTAGAAGTAGATGCCCATCTGGGTCTTCTCAGTCGTTTCCTTGCCGTAGGGTGTGTAGTGGGTCTGGAAGCCCACGCCGCCGGAGGGCGGCACCCAGACGCCGGTGTCGACCGGCTGGATGTTGGAGCCGCGGCCTGGACCGTAGCCGCCAAGGGAAGCGCCCCAGGCGCTCTCGGAGAAGGTGTCGCCCGCGTGGTCGGTCGCGACCACGCCGGTCAGGATGTGGTGCACCACCTGCCGGTCGGAGACGCGGAAGGTCGTGGCCTTCATCCAGCGGCCTTCAGTCATGGCGTTGGTCACTACCGGGTGCTGGTAGTCCATGACGCCGGTCGCCGGGATCTTCACGGCAGGTACGTTCAGCACTACGTCGGGCTTGCCGAGCGGCCAGTCGGGGGCCTGGAACTTGATCTTCTGCAGCGGGTCCTCGCCGGCGCCACGCGGCGCGCCGGCGTCGATCCAGTGGACCAGGGTCTTCATCTGGTCCGGCGTCAGACGGTCGTCGTCCTGGAAGGCGCCCACGGTCTCATCGGCCAGGTAGGGCGGCATCCGGTGGGTGCGGATCACCTCGCGGATCATCGGCGAGAAGCCCTTGATCTGCTCGTAGTTGGTGAGCGGCATCGGCCCGATCCCACCCGGCTGGTGGCAGGTGGCGCACTTGGCCTCGATGATCGGGGCGATGGCGTGGGCGTAGGAGATCTGGGCGTAGGAAGCCGCCTTGGCGCGGTCGGGGAAGGCGATCAGCTCGCCCTTGGCCTCGTGGCTGGTGAGCGCGACCTTCTCGCCGGCCAGCAAGGCGTCGATCGCCGGCTTGGCTCCGTCCACGGGCCCCCGGTAGGCGATCGACCAGCTACGCGGATCGATGACGATCACCTCGGCGGCGCGGGTGACGCCCAGCTCCTCGCCGACCAGTTGCTCGTAGTCGAAGAGGATCGGCATCTGCAGGCCAGCGGCCTTGGCGTCGGCGATCACAGGGTCACGGCGGTCACCGATGCGGCTGTCGACAGCCAGCATGTCGACCTTCTTGCCATCGTAGGCCGCCTTCAGCGCCATCAGCGCCGGCGCGTCGACGTGCAGCTGCTTGTCGGCGGAGGCATAGGTCACCAGGACCACCGCCTTGTCGTCGGCCATCCGATAGAGTTGGCGGCCGAGTAGGTCCTGGTCGGCCAGCATGAAGTCGTCGACCCGCGCGGGGCCCGCGACCTTTGGCGCCTCGGCCTTGGCGCTCGACACGCCGTGCGGAGAGGCCATCAGGGCGATGGCGCTCGCCGCCGTCGCCAGTACGCCCAGCCCGGCGATCGCCTTGCGTGAAATCCTCATGGTGCTCTCCCTTGCCCCTCTTTTGGCGGCCCGCGCGACGCGCCGTGACCAGCCCAGGTGTTCAGATCTCATCTTAGTCCAGCGACATTGCGCACACGTGTCGGGCCTCACCTTGCGGAAGGCCGCCGCACAGTCCACAACGGCCTACGCCCGAAACTTACGATACACAGTGGATCATAGTGGATTCTAACGGCCAGATGTCAACGGTTTCCGACGCGCGCGTGGTGCGGACGCGCGAGGCGCTGCGCCGGGCGATGACCGAGCTGGCCGAGGTAAGCCCGCTAGACTCGATCACCGTGCGGGCGATCGCCGCCAAGGCGGGGGTCGGCTACGCCACCTTCTTCCGGCACTACTCCGACAAGGACGCCCTGCTTGCCGACGTTACCGACAACCTGGTCCGTGAATTCCTGGCCCAAGCCGCGCCCTGGCTGCAGCAGCGCGACCGGACCGGCGCGGCCAAATTCCTCTGCACCTTCGTGGAAAGCCATCTGGCGATCTACAAGGCCCTGATCGCCGGGGGCTCCGGCGACACGGTGCGCGCCGAGATGCTGCGCCAGACCATGGCCACCATGTCCCAGACACGGGTGCGCAGGCCGGAAGGCCCCAAGGACGACCTGGTCCTCTTCCAGACCGTTTCAGGTATCCTGAACCTGCTCGCCTGGTGGCTTCGCAACTTCGACACCGTGGACGCCGACACCATGGCCGAGATCATCGAACGGCTGATCCTGACCCCAGTCAGCACCGTGCGCCGCCAGCCGCCGCCAGGGCTGGGCGGAGGCTAGCGCGAGATCAAGCCCCGCGCGCGATGGCGACCGGGCGAACCTTGTCGGTCAGCGCCGCCAGGAAGGCATCGGGCGCGGTCATGAACGCAAAGTGCCCGGCGTCGGGGATCAGGATCAGCTCCTTCTTCGGTGCGGTCAGGCCCTCGAAGTAGGCTACCGCGGGCTCTGTGGGTGTGACGACATCGTCGCGGCCCTGAATGAAGAAGACGGCCGTCATCAACCGACTGGCCGTCACCGGCAGATCGGCCTTCATCTGATCCGGCAGGACAGCTTCGGCGCTGAACGCAAAGCCGGTCAGGAAGTCCTGAAAATCCTTGGGATCGGACGCGGTCAAGGCGGGGAAATCGGCGCGCAATGACTTGATCCAGGCTCGATCCGATGGGGCCATGGCCGCCTGCAGGTTCCTGCTGAAGGCGAAATACTGAGCGGCGTTGGAAGGATCCGGGCGGCCGATAGCTTCAAACTGCTTGACCGTGGCGGCGTCGCCGTCGGCGCGGGCCTTCGCCAGGAGCAGGTCGAACTGGCTGTTCACAACCGCCTTCCAGCTCGCTACCTGGCCAGTGCCGACATAGGCCGCAAACCGCTCCGGCTTGCGCTGCACCATGGTGATCGCGACGATCGATCCCCAAGAATGGCCGAGAACGATGATCTTCTTCTTGCCGAGCAATCGGCGGAGATAGTCCGCCACTTCGTTTCCGTCGTTTGCGAAGCGGTCGAGCGTCATCTCCGGGGTCCGCTTGCCGTACCGGCCGTAGGTATGGCCTGCGCCCCGCTGGTCCCACTGGACGACCGTGAAGGCCGTCTCCCATGGCTTGTAATGGGCGGCTACGGGCCACTGAGCTTCGCCAGGGCCTCCGTGGACCACGAGTAGAACCGGATTGCGGCGGTCATCCCCCTTGATGCTGACCCACTGATCGATGCCGCCAATGGAAACAAAGGACGATTGATCGATCCCCGCCGAAACAGGTTCAGCCGACAAAACCGCGGAAGGGCCGATGGCGGCGATAGCGCCGCCGAGAAGAGCCGCAAGATCGCGTCTGCTGTAGCGGCGGCTCATCGGGCAAGTCTCCCAGCGTGGGCCATTACCTGTCAAACACCGTAGCCCCCGGGATATTTTGCAGACCTCTGTCGGGTCCGGTTAGGCTGGCGCGTCCTCCGCACGCCAAAGGAACCGCGTCGATGCTCTACGCCCTGCTCTGCTACAATTCCGAGGAAACCGTCTTCTCCTGGACCAAGGCGCAGGACGACGCGGTGATGGCCAAGCTGGGCGTGGTCCAGGACCGCCTGGCGGCGCAGGGCAAGCTTGGGCCCTCGCTGCGGTTGATGCCGACCACGGCGGCGACCACCCTTCGCAAAAGCGACCCGCCGATGGTCATCGACGGTCCCTTTGCCGAGACCAAGGAGCAGCTCCTGGGTTTCTACGTCCTTGACCTGGGAAGCCTCGACGAGGCGCTGGACGTCGCCCGCGAACTCGGCGCGGCCAATCCGGGCGGCGCCTATGAGGTCCGCCCGCTGCGCTCCTTTCAGCCCGGCGCCCTGCCGGAGGCCGCGCAGGCGGGATGAGCGAGGACATCGCCTGGATCGATGCGGCGCTGACCTCGGCGCGGCCCCGGGCGATCGGGGCCCTGCTCCGCTACTTCCGTGACCTGGACGCGGCAGAGGAGGCCTATCAGGAGGCCTGCCTGCGGGCGCTGAAGAGCTGGCCGCAGAAGGGGCCGCCGCGGGACGCCGCCGCGTGGCTGATCATGGTCGGCCGCAACGCCGCCCTGGACGGGGTGCGCCGCAAGAGCCGTCTGACCGAACTGCCGGACGAAGACGCCATCTCCGATGTCGACGACGTCGAGACCCCAATGGCCGAACGGCTGGACGGCGCCCACTACCGCGACGACATCCTTCGGCTGATGTTCATCTGCTGCCATCCGGAGCTGCCGGCGACGCAGCAGATCGCGCTCGCCCTGCGCATCGTTAGCGGCTTGTCGGTGAAGCAGATCGCCCGGGTCTTCCTGGTCGGCGAGGCGGCGATGGAGCAGCGGATCACCCGCGCCAAGGCTCGCATCGCCAAGGCCGAGACGCCCTTCGAAGCGCCGGGTCCGGTGGAGCGGTCCGAGCGTCTCGCGGCGGTGGCCTACATGGCCTACCTCGTCTTCACCGAGGGCTATACCGCCGGCCACGACACCGCCGAGGTCCGCTCGCCGCTGTGCGAGGAGGCGATCCGGCTGGGGCGCCTCCTGCTGCGGATCTATCCCGCCGAGCCGGAGATCATGGGCCTGACCGCGCTGATGCTGCTGCAGCATTCCCGGGCCGCCACCCGTTTCGGCGCCGACGGGGCCGCTGTCCTGCTGGAGGACCAGGATCGCGGGCTCTGGAACCGCGACATGATCGGCGAGGGTCTGGCCCTGGTCGACAAGGCGATCCGCCACAATCGGCCGGGCCCCTACCAGATGCAGGCCGCGATCGCAGCGCTCCACGCCCGCGCCGCGCGGTTCGAGGACACCGACTGGGCGCAGATCGAGGCGCTCTACGTCGGCCTGGAGCGGCTGACGCCCTCGCCGGTGATCACGCTCAATCGTGCTGTCGCCGCCAGCAAGGTGCGCGGGCCGGCCGAGGCGCTGGCGATGATCGAGCCCCTGGCCGAGGCGCTGGGGAACTACTTCTACTTCTTCGGGACGCGCGGGGCCTTCCTGCTGCAGCTCGGCCGCGACGAGGAGGCCCGCCAGGCCTTCGACCGCGCCATCTCGCTGGCCAACACCGCCGCAGAGGCCGCCCACATCCGCGGCCAGATCGACCGACTGACAGCGGACGCCAAGGCCCGGGCCAGCTAGGATCGGCGCGAACTGGAGGCGCGCGCATGCGACAACCCCTGCCCGAGCACGGAACCGGTTGGTCCGAGCTGAAGGACCGGATGCTCGGCTACGCCGCCGGCGACGTGCGCTGGCGCGAGGGCAAGACGGCGGTCTACGTGTTCAACGCCGGCCCCGACGTCGAGCAGGTGCAGAAGGAAGCCTACGCCCTCTTCCAGTCGGAGAACGGCCTGGGCCCCGCGGCCTTTCCCAGCTTGAAGCGGATGGAGGAGGAGGTCGTGGGCTTCGGCCTCGGATTGCTGCACGGACCCGAGGGCGCCGGCGCGATCACCTCCGGCGGCACGGATTCCATCACCATGGCCCTCAAGGCCGCTCGCGACTTCGCCCGCAAGGAGCGCTGTGTCACCGGCCCCCTGAACATCGTCGTGCCCCGCTCGGCGCACCCGGCCTTCGACAAGGCCTGCGCGATCATGGAGATCGAGGTGCGGCGCACGGCGCTGAATGACTATCTGGCCGACCCAGAGGCGATGGCCGCGGCGGCGGACGCGTCCACGGTGATGATCGTCGGCTCGGCGCCCAACTTCCCCTTTGGCCTGATCGACCCGATCGCGGCGCTGTCCGACCTGGCCTTGAAGCGCGACCTCTGGCTGCACGTGGACGCCTGCGTCGGCGGCTATATCGCCCCGTTCGTGCGGATGAACGGCGAGGCCATCGCACCGTTCGATTTCGAACTGCCGGGCGTGCGCTCGATGTCGGCGGACCTGCACAAGTACGGCTACTGCGCCAAGGGCGCGTCCACGGTGTTCTTTCGCTCGAAGGCGCTGATGGACTTCATGATCTTCGACTTCAAGGACTGGCCCGGCGGCCGGATGGTGACCCCCACGCTGGCCGGCACGCGGCCGGGCGGAGCGATCTCAGCCGCCTGGGCGGTGATGAATTTCCTCGGCGTCGCGGGCTATCGCGTCAAGCACGCCCTGGTCACCGAAGCTCGGGCGAAGATCGCGGCGGGCGCCGAGGCTCTGGGCTTCACGGTGCTCGGCCGGCCACAGCTTGGCCTATTGGCCTTCACCCGCGCCGACGCCGACTGCCTCGCCATCTGGGCCAAGCTGCGCGAGCGCGGCTGGTTCTCGGGCGTCACCACCGAGCCCAGGAGCCTGCACCTGATGCTCTCGCCAATCCATGCCGAGGTGGCCGACCAATACCTCGCCGACCTGGCCTGGGCGCTGGAGGCTGCCGGCGGCGCGACCCCGACGGAAGCGCCGCGCTACGCTTAGCGGCGCCAGCTCCCCTTACAGCGGCGCGTAGATCTTGAACGAGACGACGCGGCCGTCCGGCGCACAGCGAAGGATCGCGGCCACCCACTCGTTGGCCCACATCAGGCGATAGACACTGACGTCATGCTCGCCGATGTGAGCGCTCTGCAGCCGCTCAAAGGCGATCGGCTCCCCCAGCGGTCCGAGGCTGTCCCGGTAGTCCGCCAGCGTGGCCGGGGTGAAATAGTGGTTCGCGTCCGCACTCAGTAGGCGTCGATCTAGTGTCCCGCTGGCGAGCTGACTGACAAGCTTGTGCGCCAGGGCGACGTCTTGCGGTCGGATCGCCGCATCGACGGTCGGCCGCGAGCGCCGGGGATTGCGCTCGGGCGGGGGCGGCAGATCGAAGATGAGATGCTCGAGCTGGTCGGCGATGTCGTCCTGCGCATCGCCGAAGTCCGCGTTCACCGTCACCACCACGGCAGCGCCATCGTCCGGATAGATGCGGTTCTCGGTGAGGAACCCCTCCTCCGACCCCGGGTGCTTGACGCGCCGACGGCCCGCTGTCTGGTCGACGAAGACGCCCAGGCCATAGGGGGCGGTCTTGCCGTCGGACAACGTGACAGGCGTCTGCTGCTCGGCGTAGGCCTTCGCCGACAGCAGCCTTTGACGGAGCACGCCGATGTCCCACTTGGCGAGGTCCGTGGCGCTCATCGACACGCCGCCGTCCCCGAACCCCCAGCCGTCGCCGATGATGGGCGAGAGGCGCAACGGACCCAGGGCGTGGCGCGTGTAGCCCTGGGCGTCCTTGGCCGGCGGCGCCTCGCCGTGCAGCACGGTGGCCGAGGTCATGCCCAGCGGCTCGAAGATGTTCTGGCGCAGGACGTCGGCGAGGGCCTGGCCGCTCACCCGTTCGACGATCAGGCCCACGATCGTGTAGTCCGTGTTGCTGTATTGCCAGCTCGACCCCGGGGGATAGTCGAGGGGCATTCGTCCCCACCGGTCGACGACGACGTGGGGCGAGATCGACCGGGTCGCCTCGATCGGCGGGGTCTCCGCGAGGAAGAAGCCCTTGTAGCCCGCGGTGTGCGACAGCACCTGGCGAACCGTGATCCGGTTTGCGTCCATCAGCTCCGGCAGCCAGCGGCTGATAGGGTCGTCGAGCGACAATTTTCCTTGGTCGATCAGCATGAGCAGTGCGGTGGCCGTCATCTGCTTCGACACCGAGGCGATATTGTATCGCGCCTGGACGGTGGCAGGCCTGGACGGCGATACGGAGCGGCTGCCGTAGGCTTTCGCAAAGACGATCTCACCGCCCCGCACAACGGCGATGGAGGCGCTGGGAACGCCCCGCTGGCCCAGATAGGCCACGACACCCTGGTCGATGCTGGCAATCTGCGCCGGCGTGAAGGATTGGACCGCAGCTGAGGACGAGACGGCGAACGCCGCAACGACCGCCAGGCCAAGATACGCGAGCATGATCGTCTCCCGTTCAGTTTACATATGTAATACTCCTCGTGTTTGGAGGCGCTATTGTCAAGCGCGTCTCGGCGGACGGCTTGGGATTAGGCTCGTCTGGGGATCACTGGCAGGACCACGTGGCTGGCGCGGCCGGCATCCACGAACACCGTATTCTTGGCCACCCGCCGGGTCAGCCCCGTCCCCTCCGGCGCGCCGGTGTTCGGGTTGACATCGAAGTGCGGGAAGTTGCTCGACGAGACGTCCAGTCGGATGCGGTGGCCGGCCTTGAATAGGTTGGAGGTCGGGAAGGCCGTGACCTTGATCGGGTAGCTCTGGCCCGGGGTCATCATCGAGGGCTTTTCCCAACTGTCGCGGTAGCGGCAGCGCAGGATCCCGTCGGTGACGTTGAGCGCATAGCCTTCCGGGTAGTCCTCGCTGGGCGGATAGACGTCGATCAGCTTGATGGTGAAGTCGGTGTCCGGCCCGTCGGAGGCGATCCACAGATTGGCCTCGATGGCGCCGGTGACCTCGACGTCCTCTTTCAAGGGCGGGGTCTGGAAGACCAGGACATCGGGCCGAGCCTCCAGCGGCAGGTAGGGCTGGCGCGAGCCGTAGACCGTGGGCCCCTCGCGCTGGTCGTAGCCGCCGCCGCGCATCAGCGGCTCGCCTGAGGTGATGGTGCCGCCGATGCTGGGCACGGGACGGTCGGGGTCGAAGTCATAGCTGACCGGCGCCGCCGTGGCCGACGGCTTGGACGTCGAAAGCAGGCCATCGCCGTGCAGGTGGAAGGCGGCGAGCTGCGCGTCGGGGATCGGCCAGGCGCTCTCCGTGCGCCAGCGGCCGCCGTGCAACAGCCGTCCCTCGGACGTCTTCTTCCCAACCCCCTTGCCGTCCGCGCCGCCGCCCATGACGAAGAGCCTGACCGGCGGATCCGGATCGGTCTTGCTCGACCCCTTCAGGTGGCGGTCGAACCAGGCCAGCCGCTGGGCGTCATAATCGCCGTGGCCCAGGGCGTCGAGGGTCGAGCCGGGCCCGAACTCGATGTCGCCGGAATAGGTCGTCGAGCGCGCGCCGTGGGTCCACGGCCCCATGATCAGCCGGATCGGCCCCGTCTTCCTCTTCGAGAGCGCTACATAGTTGTCGGTCGTGGAGCGCGAATAGGCGTCGTACCAGCCGCTCATGTGGACCATGGCCGCGTCGGCGTAGCGGTCGTAGGAGCCTTCGGCGTAGATGCCGACCTGCTTCCAGTAGTCGTCGAAATCGCCGTGCCGCCACTGGTCGAGGACATAGGCTTCATAGCCCGGGATCAGCGACAGCGGCGTGTGCCCGGCTTTCCAGGGCATGGAGCCGAACCAGGCCTTGAGGTCGACCTTCTTCAGCGCCGCCATCAGGCGCGGATCCTTCTGCGCCTCAGGACTCTCGAGACCCAGGTTGTAGGCCCAGGTCACCTGCTTCAGCTCGAAGGCGCCGCCCTGACGGATGCCGTCCTGGTAGGCGTTGGCGAAGCCGCCGCAGTCCAGGAACATCGCCTTCAGGCCGGGCGGGTTCAGGCAGGCCAGCGCGCCCTGCGTGTGGGCCGCATAGCTGAGGCCCAGGGTCCCGATGCGCCCGTCGCTCCACGGCTGGGAGGTCAGCCAGCGGCAGGTGTCGAAGCCATCGGCGCCCTCGCTGAGATATTTGACGAACTCGCCCTCGGAATCGTAGCGCCCGCGACAGTCCTGGAAGACCACCACATAGCCCTGGCGCACGTAGGTGGCGGCCACCTCGGCGCGGGTCTTGGGCGTCTTAGGATTGGCCTGGGTGATGTCGCGGAAGCTAGTGACGTTCCGCCCATAGGGTGTGCGCTCCATGATCGCCGGGAAGCGGCCGGCGACCGCCTTGCCGCCGCGCGCCGGGCGGTAGACGTCGGTGGCCAGCTTCACCCCGTCGCGCATGGAGACGCGGATGTTGCTTTCCAACAGCACCTCATACGGACCCTCGGGCGCGGCGGCGGCGCGGCCGGCCCCGGCCAGGGTGGCGGCGGCGATCAGACGGGAAAGACCGCGGCGGGTCAGGGCGGTGTGGTGACTCATGCGAAAAAGTTCGCACGCCCTGTCGGGGCCGCCTAGCGGTTAGAGCCGCTCGGTGGCGTTCCAGGCCGCGGTGACCAATTCGTCGAGCACGCGGGCATCCACGTCTGCGAACTTGTTGATGTAGAGGCAGCCCTTGCCGGTGGAATGCTTGCCCAGCCGCGCCAGGCGTTCGTCCCAGCCGTCGGCATGCTCGATGTAGAGCACGAGCGAAGCCTTCCGCGGCGAGAAGCCCATGGCCAGGATGCGGCCCTTCTTGCCTCCGGCCAGATCGTATTCCCGCTCGCCAAAGCCGACGATGGCCGGGCCCCACATCTTCGGCTCAACGCCGCTCACCTTGCGCATCAGGGTGCAAAGGGCCGCGCCGTCCGCGGACTTCGACGAAGCCGCGATGAAGCTGTCCACGTCGGCCTCGGTCGCCTTGGTCTTCAGCTCTTGCGCCATGAGCGCGGAGGTCATTTCCCGTCCACCGAGAAGGCCAGCAGGACGTTATCGGGGCCGCTCGACCCGGAAGCCCCGTTGAAGCCGGCCATCAGAAAGGCCATCGGGCCGGCGAAGGTCATGCCGGTCGCGTCGAGGTTGCCGCCGCGCTGGTTCTTCACGCCGTTGACCGTGTCGTAGTGCGCGGCCGCGGTGTCATAGTCCCAGATCAGCTTGCCGGTCTTGGCTTCGAAGGCGCGGACGTGGCCGTCCTGGTTGACGCCGAACAGCACGCCATTGGCGAGGCTCGGCGGGCCCGAATAGCCGTTGCCGCACCGGCCGCTGGTGAAGCTGCATTTGGGCGGCTCCGGCGCGCGGTGACGCCAGATGAGGGCGCCGTCGGTGAGCCGCAGCGCCGTGAGCGTCGGCATGCCCCGATCGGCGACGCCGACGTAGAGGTTGTCGTCGTCCGCGGCCATGCCCCACTCGACGCCGCCGAGCGCGCTGCCCTTGCCGATGCGCAGTTGCCAGATGATCTTCCCATCCTCGGGGTCCAGGCCATAGACGCCGCCCGACTTCTGGCCGGCCAGCAGGATGTCCTTGCCGCCCGCCAAGTGCTTGAGAATCGGCGAGGAGCCGAAGTCGAAGTCGGGGCCGTTGGGGGTCGGGCAGTTGGCGCCGGGGCGCTGGGGCGGACAGCCGACCAGGAAGTGGTCCAGGGCCGTCATCTGGTGGGCCCATCTTATCTTGCCGGTCTTCAGGTCCATGGCCTCGACGGCGTCGGAATATCCCTCCTCCACGTCGGTGTAGCTGTCGCCGGTGGCGACGTAGAGGACGCCGCGCTTTGGATCGATGGTCGGCGACGACCAGATCGCCCCGCCGGCCGGGCCGTACATCTGGGTCCCCGCACTGTTCTTCTTGAACGGCGCCGGCGCGGTCGGGATCGAATAGGACTTCCACTTGATCCTGCCGGTGGCGATGTCGAGGGCGGCGACCGCCCCGCGCTGCTTGCAACACTCATAGGCCGCCAGACCCGCCACGCCCTCCTCGAACGAGGAGAGCGGCACATAGAGGGTGTCGCCCCATAGCGTCGGGGCGCCGGTCAGGATGCCTCGCGGGCCGGAGTCGATGCTGACGTTCCACAGCTCTTTGCCGGTGTTGGCGTCGACCGCCACCTGGGTGCGGTTCATGTCCCCGAAATAGGCCGCCCAGCCCGAGGCCGCCTTTGGGTTCTTGCCCACCGAAACGGTGACGCGGACCGGGCCGCGGGCCTTGTAGGCCCAGGCGACGCAGCCGCTCTGCTTGTCGAGGGCGTAGACCTGGCCCGACGAGCTGGTGACGAAGACGCGGTTGCCCACCACCGTCGGCTCGCCGTAACGGCCACCCTGGTAGGCGAAGGCCCATTTCACCTGCAACTTCGGCGTGTTGGCGGCGTTGATGGTCGTCGAGGCCGCCACGCGGCTGTTCTGCTTGTCGGGGCTCCAGCCGTTCCAGGAAGGCCCCGCCGGGTTGAACTTCGCCCCCGCGGGGCAGGCGTTTCGGGACTCGCCGGCCAGGTCGAACTTGGCGTCCGGCTGTTGGCCGGTGACGAAGGCGGCGATCGCGCCGATGTCCTCGTCGGAAAGGCCGGCGGCCATGGGCTGCATCTTGCCGGTCTTCAGCGCGTCCGAGATCACGTTGGGGAACTGGGCGGCCAGCTCGGCGCGCGACGGCGCGTGTTCGACCGGCGGCATGTGGCAGCCCTTGCACCGGGTGTTGAACAGCTCCTCGCCGTGGGCCTGCAGCTTGATCAGGGCCGCGGCCTGGGCGGCGCGGGCGTTCGGCGAATTTGCCGCCGGGCCAGGCGGCGGCAAGGGGCTCACCTGCTGGGCCAGCGCCGATGCGCCGAAGGCTGCGATCGAAATTGTGGCCGCCGCCACGGCCGCGCCCCAACGAGTCTTCATGTTCGCCCCCACGTTTCCCTGAGGCGCCGACTAGGAGCCTGCCCCCGTAATCAGAATTGAAATATTTCCGAGGTGGATCCTTGCGCAGGGGAGCTCGTCCCAGCATCGAACTTGCGACTTCACCCC
>NZ_SSMZ01000343.1 GCF_004799395.1 Phenylobacterium sp. | reverse complement strand
GCCAGCCGGTCCACGCCGGCGGGAGTCTTGGAGTCGGCGGAAGCCTGCAGGTCCATGGTCGAGGCGCTTTCGGCTGGCCCATGGCGCGCACGGCCGCAAGCCGGCCGCGGCGACGTCTCTGGGGGTTCTACGCCAACGGACGCACGCGCGCCCGGTTCCCCGGCGCTAGACCTGCAAACGGTCGTCCGGCCGCGCCGCCAGGGCGTAGAGCGCGGGCATCAGGAAGACGCTGATCAGAAGGCGCGTGAACAGGCCGCTGACGATCACCAGGGCGAAAGGCCGCTGGCTGTCGGTGCCGACGCCGGTGGCGAGCGCGGCGGGCAGCAGGCCGAAGGCGGCGACCAGCGCGGTCATGGTGATGGGGCGCAATCTGAGGATCGCGCCTTCGCGGATCGCCTCGTCCAGGGGAATGCCGTCACGCCGCAGCTCGTTGACGTAGGAGATGTAGACCACCGCGGTCTGCACCGAGACCCCGATCAGGGCCAGGAATCCGACTCCCGACGACACCGAGAACGGTGTGTGCGTCAGCCAAAGCGCCAGGATGCCGCCCACCGGCGCCGACAGGACCACGCCGGCGATGGTGATGAACGGGAACTTGAAATTCCCATAGAGGGCGAAGAGCAGCATGAAGATCAGGAACACGGTCAGCGGCAGGATCACCTTCAGCTGATCGCGCGAGGCGGTGTACTCGGTGTAGTCGCCGCCCCAGTCCATGCGGTAGCCCGAGGGCAGGGCCACGTGACCGTTCACCTGGTTGATGGCGTCCTGCACGGCGCCGGCCAGGTCGCGGCCTTCTACGGAGAACTGCACGCCGATGTAGCGGGAGTTGTTCTCGCGGTAGATGAAGGACGCGCCGTCCTGCACCGAGATGTCGGCGAACTCCTTCAGCGGCAGCTGCTGGCCGCCAGGCGTCGCCACCAGGATGTTGCCGATCTCCTGCGGGTTGTCGCGGAACTGGTGGTCGAGGCGCACCACCAGGTCGAACTGCTTTTCCTGCTGCACCACCTGGGTGGCCACGTCGCCGCCGACGGCGGTGGTGATCAGGCCGTTGATGTCGTCGGCGTTGAGGCCATAGCGGGCGATCTTGGCCCGATCGATCTTCACCACCAGGCTGGGCTGGCCGAGCTCGTGGACGAGGGTGACGTCCTTGATGCCGCGGACATGCTCCAGGATCGCCTTCACGGCGCGGCCCTTCTGCTCCAGCGTGCCCAGGTCGCCGCCGAACACCTTCACGGCGAGGGCGCTCTTCAGGCCGGTCTCGGCCTCGTCGACGGCGTCCTCGGCCGGCTGGGTGTAGTTGAAGATCACCCCCGGGAAGGCCTCGAGCTTCTTGTTGATGGCCGCGATCAGCTGCGGCTTGGTGTGGTAGGCGCCGTTCCATTGCCCGTAGGGTTTCAGGCCCACGTAGAACTCGACGTTGAAGAAGCCCGTCGAGTCGGTGCCGTCATCCGGCCGGCCCAGTTCGGAGGCGACGGTGGTGACCTCCGGGAACGAGCGCAGGATGTCGCGCACCTTCGGCGTCAGCTTTGCGGACTCGTCGTAGCTGATGGTCGAGGGCATGGTGGCGCGCACCCACAGGGCGCCCTCGTCGAGCTGCGGCATGAACTCGGCGCCGATCAGGGGGACGAGCAGCAGGGACGCCGCGAAAACGATCCCGCAGGCGATCGTCACGCCCCAGCGGTGCTCCAGGCAGAAGTCGAGGCCGCGGATGTAGCGGGCCTTCACCCATTCGAAACCGGGATTGCGCCGCTCGCGCACGCCGTTGCGCATGAACCAGGCGCAGAGCACCGGCAGCAGGATCAGGGTGGCGAACAGCGATCCGACCAGGGCGAAGATCATCGTGTCGGCCATCGGCCGGAACAGGGTCCCTGACGGCCCCGACAGCACATAGATCGGCAGGAAGCTGACCACGATCACCAGTACGGCGTAGAACAGCGGCCGGTCCACTTCAGAGGCGGCGTCACGGATGATCTCGCCGACGTTCGCCCGCGTGCCCTCCCTGAGCGCGATTTGGCGGAAGATGTTCTCGACCATCACCACCGAGGCGTCGACCAATATGCCGAAGTCGATGGCGCCGATGGAGAGCAGGTTGGCCGAGGCCTTCTGGATGTTCAGACAGGTGAAGGCGAAGAGCAGGGCCAGCGGGATGGTCACCGCCACGATCAGCCCCGCGCGGATGTCGTAGAGGAAGAAAATCAGCACCACGATCACCAGCAGCATGCCGCGTAGCAGGTTGCCGGCGACGATGTGGGTGGTCAGCGTGACCAGGTCGGTCCGGTCGTAGAAAGGGACGATCTTCACGTCCTTGGGCAGGACCTGGCTGTTGAGCTCGCGGGCCTTGGCCTCGACCCCTTTCAGCACGTCCTGGGTCTTCTCTCCGGTGCGCAGCAGGATCACGCCCTCGACCGCGTCATCCTGCTTCTCGAAGCCGAACTCGCCGAGGCGCGGGGCGATGCCGATCTGGGCGTGGCCGATATCCTTCAGCAGGGTTGGCACCCCGTTGTGGACGGCCAGGACGACGTTGCCGATGTCCTCTAGCGTGTTGATCCGGCCGAGGCCCCGGACGTAGTAAAACTGGCCGCCCTGCGTATAGAAGCCGCCGCCGGCATTGGAATTGTTGGCGCCCAGCGCCGTCTCGGCCTGCTGGATCGAGAGGCCGGCGCCGGCCAGCTTCGCCGGGTCGAACAGCACCTGATACTGCATGGTCCCGCCGCCGAAACCGGAGTCGTCGGCCACGCCGGGCACGGCCTTGAAGGCGGGCTCGATGACCCAGTCCTCGAAGGTCTTCAACTCCATTGGCGAGCGGTCTGGGCTCTGCAGCACGTAGCGGTAGATCAGGCCCGACGGGGAAGACATCGGCGAGACCGAGGGCGTGACGCCGGTCGGCAGGCTCAGCCCCTGCAGGCTGTTGTAGACCTGCTGGCGGGCGAAATAGTTGTCGGTCCCGTCGGCGAAAGTCAGGGTGACGTCGGAGAGGCCGTAAAGCGAGATCGAGCGGCTGTAGGCGGTCTTGGGGATGCCATTCAGGCCAATCTCCACCGGTACGGTGATCAGCCGCTCGACCTCCTCGGCCGCGTGACCGGGCCACTGGGTGATGACCTCGACCATCGGCGGGGACAGGTCCGGATAGGCGTCCACCGGAAGGCGCTGCAGCGACCAGACGCCGACGCCGATCAGGATCGCCGTCATCAGCAGCACCAGCAGCGGCTGGCGCAGCGCGGTGGCCACGATCCGGTTCATCACCGAGGCCGCGGCCGCCTCGGCGGGCGGCGGAGGAGGGAGCGCGTCGCTCACTGGTTCTGCATGAACTGGACGAAGACGCCGCCATCGACGACGACCTTGTCGCCGGCGTTCAGACCTTGCGGGATCTCGTATTGGTCGCCGGTGGCGTAGCCCAGCGTCACGTGCCGGCGCGCAAAGCCGCCGCCCGCCTGGGCGACATAGACGAACGCCAGGTTCTCATCGTCGCGCAGTACGGCCGAGGCCGGCACCAAGAGACCATTGCTGGCCTGGCGCGACTGGATCTTCACCCGCACGTACATCTGCTTCTTCAGGACCCCGCCCGGGTTGGCGACTACCACACGGGCCAGGACCGCGCGGGTGTCGGGGTTGACCAGGGCGGCGATGTTGTCGACGGCGCCCGCGACAGGGGCTCCCACGCCGGTCTCGACGCTGGCCGGGTCGCCGGCGGCCACCGCGCCGGTGTCGGATCCGGCGATCTGCGCCATCACCCAGACCTTCGACAGGTTGGCGACGGTGAAGGCGGGCGTCGTTCCGGCCTGCAACAGCTGGCCGGGGGTGATCAGCTTTTCCACGACCGTGCCGGCGATGGGCGCGCGGATCTTGCCCTCGATGCGCGGAGCCAGCCGGCCCGCCTGCACGTCCTTGATCGCCTGCGGATCGATGTTCAGTCCGACCAACGCCTGCAGCGCCGCGTCGCGGTCGGCCTCGGCGTTGACGGCGTCGGTCTGGGCCTGCTGGGCTTCGCGCTCCGAGATGCCCTTGTGAGCGACGATATCCTTGTCGGCGTCGGCCAGCTGGCGGAGCGTGCGAGCGGTTGCGAGCGCCTTGGCGTAGGCGCTGAGCGCGGCGGCGTAGTCGGGCGAGTCCACGGTGGCGAGCGTGTCGCCGGCCTTCACCTTCTGCCCCGGCTCGACGAGCAGGCGCGAGACCGGCCCGGAGATCGGCGACAGCACGCTGGTGGCCTGGTCGTTGTCGAAGTCGACCACGCCGCTGGCCTCGACCATCTTGTGGAAGGCGGCGGGCGCGACCGTGTAGAGCCGGATGTGCTGCAGCTGCGCCGGCGTCAGGGTCACCAGCGCCGGCGTCGCTGCAGCGGCCTGGGCGGTTTCCGTGGGCTTCGGCGAACAGGCGGTCAGGGCCGCGAGCGCTAGGCCCAGCGCGGCGCCGGCCAGCGCGGCCTTTTTCAGGGGCGGGCTAGTTGGCATTGGCATCCTTGGCGAGATCGGGACGGCGCCACCAGCCGCCGCCGAGCGACTGGAAGAGGGCCGCCGTGTCGGCGAAGCGCGCGGCCTGGGCCTGCACGAGGGCGATGCGGGCCTGCTGATAGGCCTGCTGGGCGTTGAGCAACGCCAGGCCGCTGGCGTAGCCGTCCTGCATCTGGCGCTGAGTGAGGTCGAGGGTGACCTTGGCGGCCTCGGCGGCGAGGGCGGAGGCCTTCAGGCCGTCGGCGTCCTGCTGGATGGCCGACAGGCTGTCGGCGACGTTCTGGAACGCCCCGAGCACGGTGCTGCGATACTGCTGCGCGGCCTGTTCGTAGGTCGCTTTTGCCGCGCGCTCCTGGTGCAGCAGGGTCCCGCCCTCGAAGATCGGCATGGTGGCCGCCGCGCCCAGGCTCCAGAAGTTGGTGCCGGGCGTGAAGGCCTGGCTGAGCGCAATGGCGGTATTGCCGGCCATCGCAGAGAGCTGGATGTTCGGGAAGCGGTTGGCCTCAGCCACGCCGATCTGCGCGCTGGCGGCGTGCAGGTTGGCCTCGGCCTGGCGCACGTCCGGGCGCTGCTCGACCAGCTTGGAGGGCAGGGTCACGGGCAGGTCGGCGGGCAGTTGCAGGCTGGCGATGTCGATCTTGGCCACGGCCGCCTCGCTGGGGAGTTTCCCGATCAGGACGGCCAGCTGATCGTGTAGCTGGGCGGCCTGCTTCAGTAGCGGCGGCAGGCTGGCGGCGGCCTGGGCGAGCTGCGTCTCCTGGGCGGCCACGTCGATGCGGCTGGCGTAGCCCTTGTCGGCCTGATGCTTCAGGATCTCGACGCTCTGGGTCTCGATGTCGATCAGCTGGCGGGTGGCGTCGATCTGAGCCCGCAGGGACGCGTCGTTGATCGCGGCGACCACCACATTGCTGGTCAGCGTCAGGTGCGCGGCGATCATCTGGAAGCGGACTGACTGCTCCTGCGCCTTGGCCGATTCCACCGTGCGCCGCGTCAGGCCGAAGACGTCGAGCGCATAGGAGACGCTGACCTGCGGCGTGAAGAGGTTGAACTGGCTGGCATTGTCGGCGGGCGTCGGGGCGAGGGCGCCGGACTGGCGCTGGCGCGTTGCGGAATAGCCGGCCGAGACCTGCGGATAGTAAGCGCCTCTCTGCGAGAGCGTGGTCTCGTGCGCCGCGCTGAGCGCCGCCTGGGCCGCCTTCAGGTCGGGATTGGCGGCCAGGGCCTGGGTGACGAGGTCGTTGATCGGCTGCGAATGGAAGAGGGTCCACCAGTCGCCGGCGATATCGGCGCCGCTGGCGAAGGTCTGGGCTTCGCCGGCCGCTACCCCGGGCGTCGCAGCCGCAGGCGCCAAAGGCTGAGCGGTATAGCCCTGCACCATCGGCGCGGCCGGGGTCTTGAAGTTGGGCCCCACAGCGCAGGCGGCGAGGCCGAGGCCGCCGAGGGCCGCCAGCACCGGCAAGGCGAGCCGCCGTTGACGTTCGGCCATGTGACGTTCCGCGGTGCGCATCGTGAAGGCGGGTCTTGGCTCGGGGGACTCGGACAGGGGGTTTCGCTCTCGGTAGCTGAGCCGGAGTTCCGCGTCTATGTTATAACATTACCTACGGATGACACAGGCCGAGGATGAGGCTGGGTGCCTCAGGATCGTGGCTTCAATCGGACCGCTTAGCGTCAGCCTGAAACGCTAGGCCGGCGGACAGGTCCGTGAGGACGCTCCATGCTCCGACGCCGGCGGTCTTGCATGGATTATGCGCAGAGTGACGCCGGGCTCGCACATTCGCGAAGAATTTGCAGCCCGAGCAGGTTAGCCTGAACGCCGGGCAAGGGGCGGATGAACATGAGCGGACTGGCGGCGATCCTGGCGGCGGCGACGGTGGGCCTGACCGCGCCGCACGCGGCGGCGACGGGGCCTGCACCCCTGGTCGCCGGCGACGAGCCGGTGGTGGTGACCCAGCACAGGATCGCCACCTCGCGCGGCCCCCTGGCCTATGAGGCCCGCGCCGGGCGTCTGGCGATCCGCAACGCCGAGACCGGTGAGGTGCGCGGCCACATCTTCTTCACCGCCTATGTCGTCAAACAGCCGCCGGGCGCGAAGCCGCGGCCGCTGACCTTCGCCTGGAACGGCGGACCGACCTCGCCGGCGGTGCTGGTGCAGACTGAGCTCCTGGGTCCGCGCCGGATCGAGGGCGCCAGGTTCGTCGATAACGCCGAGAGCCTGCTCTACGCCTCGGACCTGGTGTTCATGGACCCGATCGAGACCGGGTTCTCGCGGCCGGAGAAGCCGGAGTTCGACAAGGAATTCCTCTCGACGCTCGGCGACTTCGCGGCCACCGCCGAATTCATCCGCGCCTGGCGCGCCCGGTTCGGCGCCGAAAAGCAGCCGCTGTTCCTGTTCGGCGAGAGCTACGGCACCTGGCGGGTCAACGGGACCACCGAGATCCTGGAGAAGCGCGGCACCAAGGTCGCCGGCGCCATGCTGCTCTCCGGCGGCGTGCCCGGTTCGCTGATGCCCTTCGAGTTCCAGGACGCCTACTATGTGCCGGCGCGCACCGCGACGGCCTTCTACTACAAGCGCCTGCCGCCGGACCTGATGGCCGACCGCGCCGCAACGCTCAAGGCGGTCGATGTCTGGGTGAGCGGGACCTACATGCCCGCCCTGCAGCGGGTGGGCCAACTCTCCGACTCCGAGCGGGACAAAGTGGCGGGCGACCTGGCGCGCTTCACCGGCATCCCGGCGTCGATGGTCGACCGCAAGACCCTGGTGGTGTCCAACCGGGCCTATCTCCAGGGCTTTTTCGGCGGCGACAAGGCCAAGACCCTGAACACCTACGACATGCGTATCTTCGGGCCGGAGCATGAGGCGCCTGGCTATAAGGGCGCGGTCATGGACTATTTCCGCGGCGAGCTCGGCTATCGCACGGACCTGAACTACGTGGACCTGGAAGAGGGCTACATGCCGACGCCCGGACCGTCGCGGCGCTCGACCGGCAGTCGCTGGTCCTACAATCACACCGAGATCACGCCGGAAATGATGGCGCACATGAACGCCGGCGGCGGGCCGCCGGCCTCGCAGCCCTGGCTGCAAGACGCCATGCGCGCCGACCCGGACCTGAAGGTGTTCGTGGCCGCGGGCCGCTACGACAGCCTGAACATGTGCGAGGGCAATCTGAAAATGACCGCCAAGCTGGAGCCGGCGCTTTCGACCCGTTTCGCCGACCACTGCTACGAGGGTGGTCACATGATGTATCGCGTCCTGGACACCCGGCTGCAGCTGTCGAAGGACCTGGAAGCCTTCGTGAAGGGGACGGGCGCGAAGTGACCCGGCGGAGCCTGCGCGCCCTGCTGATCGCCGCGCTGGGCTGCGCGAGCCTGGCGCCCGCGCCCGCGCCGCATGCGTCCGCGCCGACGCAACCCGCGACGCCGCCGGACCAGATGGCGGTCACCCACGGCCAGGTGGCGGTCGCCGGCAAGCCGTTCCACTACACTGCTCGAGCCGGTCTGATCCCGCTCTACGACAACGACACCGGCGCCCTGATGGCGCGGATGTTCATCGTCGCCTATACGGCCGACCGCGCGCCGGGCCAGCCGCCGCGGCCGCTGACCTTCGTCTGGAACGGCGGGCCGGGATCGAGCTCGTCGCAGGTGCATCTGATGGGCTTCGGCCCGAAAGGATTCAAGACGGCGGCGACCTATCCGCAATGGAAGGGTCCACCGAAGGAGATCATCGACCGGCCGGACACCTGGCTGGCCTTCAGCGACCTGGTGTTCGTGGATCCAATCGGCACCGGCTACAGCCGCGCGACCACCGACGCCTATCGCGACATCCTCTACACCCAGCACGGCGACGGCGAGGCGGTGGCGGAGATGATCCGGATCTACCGCACACGCTACGACGCCTTCGACCAGCCGCTGTTCCTGGCCGGTGAGAGCTACGGCACCACGCGCGCGATGGAAGTGGCCGGCGACCTCGCCCGGCGCCGCACGCCGGTGGCGGGCGTGATGCTGATCTCGGGCTTCTATGACGTCGGCCAGTCGGTCCCTCGCGGGCTGAACCAGGCGCTGGAACTGTCGATGTTCACGGCCACGGCCTGGTACCACAAGCGCCTGCCCGCCGACCTGCTAGCCAAGGGGCAACAGGCCGCCGTCGATGAGGCTGTCGCCTGGGCGCGCAAGACCTACGCGCCCGCCCTTGAGAATCCCGACGCGCTCAGCGCCGATGGTCGCGCGGCGGTGCTGGCGGGTCTCCGCCGCTACACCGGCCTTGATCCCAAATACGTCGAGGCCAAGACGCTGCTGATCGACAAGGGCGTCTTCACCGATCATCTGCTGGAGGACCGCGACGAGGTGCTGGGGCGCTACGACGCGCGGATGGCCCTGCCGAAAAGCAGCCTGGCGGGCCAGTCGTGGCTGCCGACCCATGACGCCAGCCTGGCGCCGATGCTGGACCTGATGGAGGGCACTTCGGTCCCGCTGATCCGCTACATCCGCGACACGCTCGGTTACCATTCGGATCTGCTCTACCGCGGGCCGTTCGGCGAGGCGTTCCACCCGCTGCCGATGGTGACCAATCCGGGCGGCCTGGGTGACGACTGGATGACGCTGATGTGGAATCGCGTCCCCCGGCCGAAGGAGGGCCCGCCCAAGGCGGACGGTCCGCCGCCGCCCAAGGAAGCACCGCCGCTGCGCCAGGCCATGGACGCCCAGCCGCACCTTCTCGTGTTCAACGTTCGCGGCATGTACGATGGGGACTGCGCCGGGCTGGACGAGGCGGTCGCGCGTTCGGACGCGGCCCTGCGTCCCCGCGTCCGCAACCGCTGCTACCCCGCCGGCCACATGGTCTACACCGACGACGCCGTGCGGCTGCAGCTCTCCCACGACTTCGCACAGTTCGTGCGCGACGGCGTCTCAGCCCGGTAGCCTCATGAAACCTCTTCTGACCCTTACGGCCCTCGCGATGGCCGCCGCGACCTCGGCGGCCGCTGACCCCGAGCCGCGCGTGGCCGTGACCCAGCACGCCGGTCATTTCAACGGCCAGACCGTGAACTACACCGCCACGGTCGCCGAGACCTTCCTGCACGACGCCAAGGGGATGCCGACTGCTTCGGTGGTGACCATCGCCTATGTCCGCGACGGGGTGGCGGACCCTTCGAAGCGTCCGGTGCTGTTCTGCTTCAATGGCGGGCCGGGCGCCTCGTCGTCGCCGACCCACACCCAGGCCCTGGGGCCGATGATCCGGGGCGACGCAACGCCCGACGACCGCTCGCCGGCCATCCACGAGAACCCCTACAGCCCGCTGGACGCCGTCGACATGGTGTTCATTGATCCGGTTGGCACCGGCTTCTCGCGGCCGCTGCCGGGTGTCGACCCCAAGCCCTACTACAGCGTCACCGGCGACGCGCTCGAGGTGAAGGGGATCATCGCCGACTGGCTGAAGGCGCATCACCGTGAGGCTTCGCCGCGCTATATGCTGGGCGAGAGCTACGGCACCACCCGGGCGGCCGCCATCGTCAAGAACGGCAAGGACCTGCCTTTCGACGGCGTTCTCCTGGTGGCTCTGGTGGCCAATGTCGGCGGCCGGGAGATGCCCTATGTCTCGGCCCTGCCGACCATGGCGGCGGGCGCCTGGTTCCACCAGAAGATCGACCGCAAAGGCCGCACCGTCGCACAGGTGTTCAACGAGGCGCTCGACTTCGCCCGCACCGACTATGTCACCGCGCTGATCAAGGGCGCCAGCCTGCCGGCGGCGGAGAAGCACCGGATCGCGGTCCGCATGTCCTCGCTAATCGGCCTGCCGGTCGAGCTGATCGAGAAGGACGACCTGCGGATCGAAAAGAACGAGTACATGTTCAACCTGCTGAAGGATAAATCTCTTCGCACGGGCTTGCTGGACGTGACCGTCACCGGCCCGCTCCTGGCGGACGCCACGGGCGGCATCGACGACCCGGCGCTGGGCGTGACGCCAAAGCGCCCCGCCGGCGCCCCGGCCGGCCCCCCGCCCTCGGCGGCTCAGATCGGCCCGGTGCCCAGCCCCACGGTCGGCGCCTATCTGACCGGCGACCTGAAGTTCCCCAGCACCGACACCTATTACGGCGTGAATTTCACCGTGAACTCGTTGTGGAACTACGAGAGCCGCTCTGACGACTTCGCGGCCCTGGCCGCGGCCATGCGGGCCAATCCGAAGCTGCGGCTGTTCTGGGCCGGCGGCTACTACGACCTGACGACGCCGGCCTATGCGGCGCGCTACACACTCGATCAGGAGGGGGTGCCCGCGAGCCAGCTCACCGCGAACTATTTCCCGGGGCCGCACGGCGTCTATGCGGGCGAGGCGAACCTCAAGCGTTTCGACGAAGCGGTGCGAGCCTTCGTGCTGAAGGCGCTGCCGGCGTCCTGAGCCCAGCGTCGCGCGCCGCCGCCGCGATGAAGGCGGCCGTCGCCAAACGACGATCCGTCCTAGCCAGGTGGGCTCGCCGGCAGGGCGGCCAGCAGGCGATCGATGTCGTTCATGTCGTTGAACACGGAGACCGAGGCCCGGAACCGGTGCTGGGAGACGGTGATCTTCACGTCGGCCTTGTTCAGCGCTTCCGGCAGCTTCTTGCGCGCGTCCTTGAGCGCGAAGGCGACCAGCGGCGTCCGCGCGCTAAGGGGCGTCATCGGCTCGTAGCCGCGGCGGCGAAGCTCTGTCTGCACGGCGTCGATCAGCGGCTGTCGGTAGGCCTGGATGGCCGGTACGGTCAGGGTGTCGATGAAGCCCAGCGAATAGTCGAGCTGCACGGCGCCGGTCCATGACGTGGTGCCCATGCCAAAGCGCCCCGTCGCCCCAGGGTCGTAGCCGTAGGTCGCGTCTTGCGGCGCCGGGTCGTCGTAGGGATAGACGTGGGTGATGAAGCGGCCGCCCACCTGATGATAACCCCACCACGGCCTGGGGAACTTGTCCTGGATCTCCCTGCGCACATAGAGGAAGCCCAGGCCGAAATCGCCCATCAGCCACTTGTAGGAAGACGACGCCGCGAAATCGACGCCGGCCGCGCGCAAGTCGATGGGCGTCGAGCCCGCTGCATGGACCATGTCCACATAGACCATGGCGCCGTGCGCGTGGGCGATGTCGCAGACCTTCTTCAGGTCGTGCTCGAAGCCGTTGGCGGTGGAGATCGCGCTGACCGCCACCAGCTTGGTCTTGCCGTTCACCGCCGCGGCCATCTGGCCGTAGTCGATGGCGCCGTCCTTGGTGAAGGGCAGGGTCACGACGTCCACGCCGGCCTTGGCCAGCTCGCCGTAGGTGTAGAAGGAGCCGAAGAAGTGAGCGGCGTCGGTGACGATCCGCCCGCCGGCTTGCGGATAGCCCATGGCCTTTAGGACCAGGTTCTCGCCCATGGTTGTCGATTGGATGAAGCAGAGCTCGCTGGGATCGGCGCCGACCAGCGCGGCGAAGCGGGCCATCACGGCCTGCTCCTTCTTGTCCATGTCGTAGCCGGGCGTCGTGCCGTCACGGGTCTTGTAGCGCAGATACTCTTCCAGCGCCGTCCGCGCGCCCAGCGGCATCGGGTGCGTCGAGCCGCTATCCAGATAGGCGAAGGGAATCTTGGCGAAGGCGGCCTTGGCGGGCAGGGCAGGCGTCGTCGTCGCGGCCTTGGCGGCGGCGGCCAGCACGGGCGCGGCGGCGGCGGCCGTAACCAGCGCGCGGCGAGTGAAGCTCATTGTTCCCGACCCCAGGCTTTCGCGCTTCCGCGCCCCGTGCCGATGCTACCGCTCCGCGCCCGGATTTTCCTTGCTTAGTTCCGGAGCGGCCTTCGGGGGCGTGGATCGAATAACCAACATTGGCGCTCGTTCGTGCATGACCTATGCGGGGATCAGCGGAATTGCCGCGCCCGGAGCGGAATGGCGGTGGTGCTCTTGGATTCCGCAAGCGTCACGATCGAGCGCACGTCGATCACGCCCGGCAGCTTCAGGATCACGTTGAAGATGAAGTCCTGATACCAGGTCACGTCGGGCGCCAGCACCTTCAGCATGGCGTCCATCTCCCCGAACACGGTCCAGCATTCCAGGATCTCCGGGATGTTGTTGATCGCCTTATGGAAGGCCGCGCGCTCGTCTTCGCTGAGCGTGGTCATCTTCACCTGGGCGAAGATCTGCATGTGGAAGCCGAGCTTCTGGGGATCGACGATAGCCACGACCGCCTTGATGTAGCCCTCCTCGCGCAGGCGCTGGATGCGCCGCCAGCAGGGCGATTGCGACAGGCCCACCCGCTCGGCCAGTTCGGCCGTCGACAGCGAGGCGTCGCGCTGCATCAGGTCGAGGATCTTGATGTCGATGGCGTCGAGCGCGGCTGGCATATCTTATGTCCACTCGTTCGGGTTGCTGCATAGCGCATGCGCCATCCGAGCCTGCCAAGCACCATAAAGGCAAGAAAAACCATGCTCGGCGGATAGGATTGACTGTGGGATCCCGGCGGTGGCCAGGGGCGGGACGGCTCGGTTCAGTTGGGGGCGACACCTTGAATTTTCCGCACGCGGCGGAGGGTCGCGGCCCGGGGCCTGACCCCGACGACAGCTATTCGCGCTGGGTTCGCACGGCGATGAAGGCGGCAGCCACAGCGCCGGACGCCGCAGTGCTGTTCGATTCCACCATCCGCGAGCCGACCGACCTCCTGGCCAGCGTCGTGCGCCGGGCGTTCGACGGGGGCGTCACCGACCGTTACGAGAGCGTCTTCGCCGAGGGCAACCCCTATGTGGTCGCCGCCGTGGCCGCGCGGCACGGCGTCTCGGCGGATCAGGTGATCGGCGCGACCGGCGCCACCAGCGCCATGGCCCTGGTGCTGAAGGCCCTGGTCTCGCCCGGCGACAATGTGCTGATCGAGCAGCCCTGCTTCGATCTGCTCACCAGCCAGGCGCGCGACGCCGGTGCGACCATCACTGCCCTGCCGCGCCGCGCACCGGACTACGCCGTGGTCGCCGCCGATATCGTGAAGCTGGTGAGGCCCAACACCCGGCTTGTGGTGCTGACCCAGCTGCACAATCCGTCGGGCTCTGAGCTGAGCCGGGCCACAATGGTCGAGCTGGCCGCTGTTTCCCGCCAGACCGGCGTGCCGATCCTGATCGATGAGGCCTATGCCGATTTCATCGACGACGGCGTCTGCGCCGCGCGCCTGGGACCTGAGTTCATCAGCGTCGGCAGCTTGACCAAGGTGCAGGGGCTGTTCGCGCTGAAGTGCGGCTGGGCGGTGGCGGCTCCGGAGATCATCGCGCGCGTGCAGGCGGCGACGCCGCAGGGCGACTACGGCGTCTCCAAGCTGACCCACGCGGTCGCCGCCCTGGTGCTGGAGGATCGCGCGCCCTTCGAAGCCCATTGGCGCGCGGTGCTGGCCGAAGCGCGCCCGGTGGTCGAGGGCCACGTGGAGGCCATGGCCGCGGACGGCCTGATCGAAGGCGTCCTGCCCAAGGCGGGCTGCATGTATTTCCCCAGGGTGGTCGGTGTCGAGGACACCCGGGCGCTGGCCAAATGGCTGTGGTCCGAGCACGAGGTGCTGGTCGCCGCGGGTGAGTTCTTCGGCCAGGGCGGCCATGTCCGGATCGGCTTCGGCGGCGGCCGCGCCAAGACGCTGGACGCGGGCCTGTCGCGCCTGCATGCGGCGCTCAAGGCCTATCGGGCGCGACGCTGAGGGGCCGCCCCTGATGCTGCGCTGCAACCGCTGTCCGACACTACGATTCCAGCCGCTTCGAGAAGGCTCACGCATTGGCAATGCAGGATCGGGCGCCACGGTGCATAGGCCATGTTTGACAGTCCGGTGACGCTTTGAAGAACGAAAAGAAAAACCGGCGTATCGCGAATAGCTTTGATGAGGGTGCGGCGACCTTGCGCGCAGAGCGTCTTTAGAGGCGCGGCGGGGCGCTGAAGACAGAATTTTGGGGGATAAGATGAACATGGGTTCGGCTCGGCGGCGTTTGTTCGCTTCCACGATGATCGGCGGCCTGGCGCTGACCGCGGCCTTCGCCGCGCAGCCGGCGGCGGCGCAGACCTCTTCCGCAGCGGTGGCCAAGCCGGCCAACGATGTCGAGGAGGTGGTGGTCACCGGTTCGCGCATCCACCAGGCGGCGACGGACACGCCCGCGCCTGTGGAAACGGTCACCCAGCAGGACATGACCGACCGCGGCTTCTTCACCGCCGGCCAGGCGTTGAACGACCTGACCTCGATGGTTCCGGCCCAGCCCCTTTCCACCGGCCCGGGCGTTGCGTCCGGCACGGGGCAGACCTTCCCCAACCTGTTCAACCTGGGTGCGGGCCGAACCCTGACCCTGGTGGACGGACGCCGCTATGTGAGTTCGGCCACGCCGGTCACTGGCGGCGGCTCCGGCGCCGGTTCGGGTGTCGACACCAACCTGGTGCCCGTCGGGCTGATCGATCACGTGGACGTCGTGCAGGCGGGCGGCGCCGCCGTCTATGGCTCCGACGCCATCGCCGGCGTGGTCAACTATGTGCTCAAGCAGAACTTCCAAGGCGTGGAGATGGACGCCCAGTCGTCGATCACCTCGCGCAACGACTATCCTGAGAACAGCATCCGGGTCACCGCCGGCCATAACTTCTTCGACGGCAAGGGCAACGTCGCCCTCGATGTCGAATGGTCGAAGTCCGATCCGCTCAGTAACGACTCCCGTCCGACCTCGGACCTGTCGCGGAGCACCAGCGGCACCACGCAGATCCTCAACTCGCGGTTCTACGAGTTCAGCACCAACGGGGTGATCTTCAGCATTCCTGCGCCGACCCCAGCCTGCGGCGGCGCCAACTGCTTCCTGCGCCTGAACGGCGTGCCGCAGCAGTTCTCGGCGGATGGCTCATCGCTGATCGCCTACAATCCGGGCGTCAATCCGACGACGGGCGGGACGGCGCTGATCCCGCCCTTCGCCACCGGCGGCGATGGTTTCCCGCTGAAGGACCTGTCGGGCCTCGTCTCTGGCGTGGAGCGCTGGAGCGCCAACCTCCTCACCCACTATGACGTCACCGACCACATGAAGCTGTCGGGTTCGTTGCTGTTCGGCTCCACCCGCGGCGACGATCCGCAAGGCAGCCAGGGCTTCAGCCAGACGATCCTGAACACTCCGGCCTCCGGCGCCGGCTACCTCACCTTCACCAAGGCCAATCCGTTCCTGAACGCCGCGGAGATCGCGAGCCTGACGGCCGCCTCGCCGAGCTTCGGCGCGGGCGCCCCGCTGTTCCTGTCGAAGGATTTCGTGGACCTTCTGCCGAGCCAGGACTTCATCACCACCACCGACAGCTACCGCTTCCTGGTGGCGCTGGATGGCGACTTCAACCGCTTCAATCGAGACTTCTACTACAGCCTCTCGTACACCTATGGGCAGGTCAACTCGAAGCAACAGGGTTGGGCGGTCAACAACGCCAACTTCAAGAACGCGATCAACGCCACGACCAACGCGGCGGGTCAGATCGTCTGTGCGATCAATAAGGTGAGCCTGGTCGATCCATCCTGCGCCCCGATCAATCCGTTTGGATCCAACACCGCCAGCTCCGGGGCCGGGACCTATGTGTCCGTGCCTGTCGGCTACTCCTATGAGAACCAGCAGGACGACTTCCTGGCGTCGCTGGGCGGCGACATCTTCGACGTTCCGGCGGGCAAGCTGAAGTTCAGCGTCGCCTACGAGCATCGGGTGGAGTCCCAGGACTTCAATCCGGCGGCGGCGAACCTGCTCGGCCTCACCGGCTCGGGCGTGCCGACCCCGGCGACGTCCGGTCGCTACTACACAAACGAATATTCCGGCGAACTCCTGCTCCCCGTCCTTGGCGAAGGCTTTAACCTGCCGGGCTTCAAGACCGTCGAACTCTCGGCGCAATACCGCTTCGTGGACAACTCCATCGCCGGCACCGAGGACGTCTGGGGGCTGGGCCTGCGCTGGGAGGTCGTCCCGGGCTTCTCCCTGCGCGCCTCGCGCAGCCGCAACTTCCGCGCACCGACGCTCTATCAGCTGTTTGCGCCGACCTCGACGGCGCTGGCGGGCGGCGTCCAGGATCCTTGCGACTCCCGCTTCGTCAACGCCGGCACAAATCCGGCGGTGCGCGCGCAGAACTGCCTGGCGCTGTTCACGGCCAATCCGCTGTTCGGCACGGGCAGCGCCGGCACGGCCCCGGTCGGCGCCAGCGCCGCGGCCCGCCTCGCCGGCTTCCAGGACACGGCGGTCAACTTCTCGACCGCGCTGGTGACCTCGGGCGGCAACCAGACACTGCAGAACGAAGTCTCGGACACCACCACCTATGGCTTCGTCTTCCAGCCGAAGTGGGTGCCCGGCCGGCTGACCGTGGTGGCCGACTACATCAGCGTCGACCTGCAGAACGGCCTGACGAGCTTCACGCCGACCAACTTCAGCCAGGCCTGTTTCGACGCGCCCGGCGCCAATGGCGCAACCTGCGGCTTCTTCACCCGGGACTCCGTCGGCAACATCGCCACGGCGGTCAGCACGACTTACAACGCCGCATCGCTCCGGTATAAGGGCGAGACGATCGATGCGACCTACAGCTTCCCCGTGGAATGGATCGTCAGCGCCGACAAACTGGGCAACATCGAGCTCGCGCTGGAGGCGACCCACAACGAGACCCTGAAGCAGACCGTCCAGGGCGTGGTCACCGAACTCGTCGACACCGTGGGCACCACCGGCCTGCCGGAACCCCGCTGGCAGGTGCGCGGCGACGTCCGTTACATCCGCGGGCCCCTGCGGGTGACCTACGAGGCCTTCTACCTGCCCTCGGCCCTGGCCGTGCCCGGTGCGAACACCGCCAACAACGCCCAACCGTTCATCGATAGCAATCTGCGTCAGGACATCTCGGCCAGCTACGACTTCGGCCGCATCCAGGTGCGGGCCGGCGTCCACAACTTCACCGACGAGATGCCGTCCTATCCGACGCTGAGCTACGGCGACATCATCGGCCGGCAGTACTTCGTCGGCCTGAAGGCGCGTTACTAAGAGTCTATCGTTCGCCCGGCCTGACCCCGGGCGAACGGAAGGGGCGGCGGTCTCACCCCAAGCAGACCGCCGCCTTCACTTTATCTGCGGGAGCGGGCGATGCCGGCGTCGGTGGGCGGCCTGATGGTGTTCGATGCGGCGGCGGTGCGGGCCGCGCTGTCGCCCGAGGTGGCCCGCGGGATTGTCCGTGAGGCGATGATCGCGCTCTCCGATGGCCGGGTCCGGCAGGAGCTTCGCAGCTTCATCGGCCTGGGCGAGGGCCGCACGTTCGCGATCATGCCGGCGGCCCTGGGCGAGCGCGCGGCCTTCGGCGCCAAGCTGGTCAGCGTCTTCGCCGACGGCCAAGGCCATAAGTCGCATGAAGGCGTGGTGATCCTGTTCGACGGCGAGAGCGGCGCGCCGGTCTGCATGGTCGACGCCGGTGAGGTCACCGCCATCCGCACGCCGGCGGCCAGCGCGGCCGCCACAGACGGCCTCGCCCGCAACGACGCCGACAGCCTTGCAGTGCTGGGCGTGGGCCGCCAGGCGCTAGGCCACATCGTGGCCATCGCGCAGGTGCGCGAGCTGACGAGCGTGGCTGTCTGGGGCCGCGATCCGGCGCGCACGGCGGCCTTCGCCCAGGAGGCGGCTTTGGAGACCGGTCTCAACGTGCGCGCGGCCGAAGGCGCCGAAGCGGCCGTCGCCGGGGCCGCCATCGTCTGCACGGTCACCGCCGCCGCCGATCCGATCCTCAGCGGCGCCTGGATCTCGCCCGGGACGCACGTCAACCTGGTGGGCGCCAGCGGGCCGGCGCAGGCCGAGGCGGATGCCGACCTGGTGGCCCGCGCTCGCTTCATCGTCGATCATCGCCCGCACGTCCTGGCCCACGGCGGCGAATTCCTCCGGGCCAAGGCGGCTGGCGTCGTCGGCGACGGCCACATCGCCGCCGAGATCGGCGAGGTGTTCGCAGGGATCGCGCCCGGCCGCACATCGGCCGAACAGATCACCGTCTACAAGTCCCTTGGCCACGCCGTGCAGGACCTCGCGGTCGCCGCGTGGCTCTACGCACAGACCATGAAGGACACCGACGTCCAATGACCGGCCGCCTAGCCGCCCTCACCCTTGCCATCGCCCTTGTCCTGGGCTTCCAGGCGCCAGCCGCGCGCGCGGCCGAGGCGGCGGCGAACCTATGGCGGCAGATGTTTCGCCAGGACCTGGCTTTCGCCCGCGAGACGATCCGCACGCGCTACATCTATGCCCGCACGCCGGGCGGCCCGGCCTGGGACCGGCTGCTGGCGCAGGCCGACGCGCAGGCGCATGCCGACGCCGAAAAGGTCAACGACTTCGCCGGCTACCGTGCGGCCTTGGTGCGCTACGCCGACGCCTTCGCCGATGCTCACCTGCGCGCGCGCCTGGACCTGCAACCCGCCCGCGTGGCGTGGCCGAAGTTCCTCGTGCGCTACCAGAGCGGCCGCTACGTCATCGTGGAGTCGGCCACACCGCAGGTCGCCGTCGGCGCCGCAGTCAGCGCCTGCGACGGCCGTCCGATCGACACCTGGATCGGCGACCTGGCGCCGCCGCTCGGCAAGGCGGCCGGCGGCGAGGACGGCAACCAGTATCTTGAGGCGACCCGGGATTCCGTGGGCCGCCAGATGTTCGTCGATATCAAGAACCCGTTCTATCGCCGGCCGCAGCATTGCCGGATCGCAGAAGCAGACGTCGATCTCGCCTGGACGCCCATCGCGGCGGATCAGTTCGCCAAGCTGAACGCGCCGCACGACCTGTTGCGCGATCCGGTGACCGCGATCACCGGCTTCGGCAGGAACAGCGCTCGCGTGCGGATGGCGACCTTCGCGCCGTCGAACCTCGATGAGGCCCGGCAGTTCCACGCGATCATCGATGCGGCGCCTGGCCTGCGCGACAAGGACATCGTCGTCTTCGACGTGCGCGGCAACGGCGGTGGCAGCTACAACTGGTTCACGGCCTTCCTGGAGGCCTTCTACGGCGAGGACTACGCCGACCACTACGCCACGGCCCGACTGAAGATCCGCCCGGTATTCATCGACATGCCGCGCGGCCTGCCCGCGGCCGGGGCCGCGAAGCCCTCGGCGTCGCCGCCGAGCGATCCGTTCAACACCCCGCCCGACAAGCCGATGAACGCCCTGATCATCGGGCTGGAACGCCGGCCCGCCGCGGGCGGAACGACGGTCTATGCCGGCAAGCTCGGCTCGCTGCCGGCCGCAGCGCTTCGCCCCGCGCCGCCGAGCCCGGTCCACGCGCAGGTCTTCGTGCTCACCGACTACGGCTGCTTGAGCGCCTGCATCTCCTTCGTTGATGAGCTGCGGCGCATCCCGGGCGTGCAGCAAGTTGGTCGCGAGACCGGCGTCGACAGCCGCAGCGGCACGCCGCTCAACTATCCGCTCCCATCAGGCAACGGCGAGCTGACGGTCCCCAGTCTGGTCCGCGAGGACCGCGAACGGGGCGACAACATCCCCTGGCGGCCCGACGTCCGCTACGACGGAGACATCGCCGACACCGCCGCGGTCCTGGCCTGGATCCGGACCCTGCCGGCGCGGCCCGATCGGAAGGCGCCATGATGCAGCCGCCTGGACTAGGGTCTCCGGAACGATGGACGGAGGACGCGACATGAAGGTGATCGACCGGGACGAGGTGGCGGCGCGGTTGACCTATGAGGTCTGCATCCCGCTGGTGCGCCGCGCGATGATCGCGCTCTCCCGGGGCGAGACCCGCCAGCTGTTGCGGCAGATCATCCAGCTGGGCGGCGGGCGGATGTTCGGGACCATGCCAGGCGCGCTCGGGGAGCGGGCGATGTTCGGCTGCAAGCTGATCAGCGTCTTCCCTGACAACTTCGCCAAGGGGGTGCAATCGCACCAGGGCGTGGTCGTGCTGTTCGACGGCGAGAGCGGCGCGCCGATCTGCGTCGTCCACGCCGGCGAGGTGACCGCCATCCGCACCGCCGCCGCTAGCGCCGTGGCCACGGACGCGCTGGCCCGGCCGGACGCCACGCGGCTGGCGATCCTGGGCTACGGCGAGCAGGCGCTCACCCACGCGCGGGCCTTGTCCAAGGTGCGGCCGCTCAGCGACATCACGGTCTGGGGCCGTACGTTCGAGAAAGCTCGCGCGTTCGCCGACCAACTGACCGCCGAGCTGGACCTGCCGGTCGCCGCCTTCCAGGACGTGCGCGACGCGGTCGCCGAGGCCGACATCATCTGCACAGTCAGCAGCGCCAAGGAACCGATCCTAAGAGGAGCGTGGGTCAAGCCGGGTACGCACCTGAACCTGGTCGGCTCCAGCTTCGCCGGCCCGACCGAGGTCGACCATGATCTGGTGGTGCGTTCGCGTTTCATCGCCGACTATCGCGAGGGCGTCCTGGCGCAAGGGGCGGAGTTCCTCAAGGCCAAGGAAGCCGGCCTGATCGGCGACGATCACGTGGTGGGCGAGATCGGCCAGGTGCTGGACGGCGTCCTGCCTGGCCGCCAGTCCGCCGACCAGATCACCGTCTACAAATCCCTGGGCCACGTCGTGCAGGACCTCGCCGCCGCCCAGGCCCTCTATGAAGCGAGCCCCGGATGACACCGAAGCCCCTGATCCGCACCCTCCTGGCGATCGCCGCCGCGGCGGCGCTGGCGGCCTTTGCGCCGGCGCCGGGCGCCTTCGAGGTGCTGATCGCCCCTCAGCATATGGATCAGGCGAAGGGACGTGGCGCGGTCGACATCACCCTGCGTATCCCCGCCGCCGATGCGCCGGCCGGGGCGGCGGTGCTGAACCTGGGCATCGTCATCGCCAACACCGACACGGTGGCCAACACGCTTACGGGCCTGAGCGCCAGCGACGACGCCGGGCCGCTGCCGCTCAGCGTCAAGGATGACCCGCCGGCCATCGAATACGAGCGGCACTGGATCGCCGGGCGCGACGTCAAAGGGACGCTCACCGTTCACTATCGCGCCCCGGTGGACGACACCCCGCCGGCCCGCGGCTCGGGCCCGCCCTACAGCCTGCGCACCGAGGGCGGCGGCGTCTCCGCGGTCGGCAACACCTTCATCCTGCTGCCGGAGGGATCCCGCGCGCGGCCCATCGCGCTGCGCTGGGACCTGAAGGCCCTGGGGGCCAACGCCAAGGCCACGTCCAGTTTCGGCGAGGGCGATGTCGACCTGCCGAGCGGCCCGGCCGCGCGGCTGCACCGCGCCCTCTATATGGCCGGGCCGATGCACCGCGAGCCGGCGCAGGTGAAGGCCACCGGCTTTTCCGCCGCCTGGCTGGGCGAGCCCCCGTTCGATCCGCGGCCGCTGATGGTCTGGGCCGGCAAACTGCACAGCTGGATGAGCGGCTTCTTCAAGGACCCCGCCGAGCCGCCCTACCGGGTGATCCTGCGCTACAATCCGATCAACGCCGGCGGCGGCGCGGCGCTGACCAACTCCTTCCTGCTGACCTGGGGCGAGACCGCGAAGGACCCGGAGAAACTCAAGGGCACGCTCGCCCACGAGATGATCCACACCTGGACCGCCACCGGGCTCGGCGGCCAGTGGTACGCCGAAGGGATCGCCGTGCACTACCAGGCGCTCTTGCCGCTCCGCGCCGGGATGATCACGCCCGCGGATTTCCTGGACGACCTCAACGCCACCGCGCGGCGCTACTACACCAACGCTCTGAACGACACGCCGGACCGCGAGGTCGGCCCCCGCTTCTGGGAGGACACCCGCATCCGAACCCTGCCGTATGACCGCGGCGCGATGTACTTCGCGGTGCTGGACGGCAAGATCCGCCGCGCCTCGGGCGGCAAGCACAGCCTGGACGACCTGATCAATGAGATGGTCCGCCGCCGACGCGTGGGCGAGCCGATGAACGAGACCGCCTGGCAGGAGCTGATCGGCAAGGAGCTGGGCGACGATGGGCGCAAGCTCCACGCCGACATGCTGGCCGGTAAGCTGATGTTGCCGGAAAGCGGCGACTTCGGTCCCTGTTTTGCGCGGACCACGGCCAAGTTCCGCCGCTTCGACCTGGGCTTCGAGGCCAAGTCCCTGGTGGGTGACGTGAAGACCATCCGCGACCTCAAGCCCGACTCGGAAGCCGCCAAAGCCGGTCTGCTGAACGGCGATGTGGTGACCTATTCGGTGGCGATGGACAGTGTGCAGGGCGATCCCAAGCGCATGCTGACGCTCAAGGTCACGCGAGGCGGCAAGACCTTCCCGATCACCTACCTGCCGCGCGGCGAGACGGTGGACGCCTACCAATGGGCGCGGGTCGCCGGCGCGCCGGACGCGAAGTGCGCCTACTGAGCGAACTTGGTGCAACATAGGCTATGCGGTCTTGGAACGGCGGCTGCATTGAACGTGCCGGCTTTCAAGGGTCTTTGCGCGAGTTCGAATAGAAATACCGGACCTGACAGCTAGGATGTTCCAATCGGGCAGGGGGTGGATGTCATGAGGATCAGCCGCAGCGTCATGGCCGCCGCCGGACTGGCGCTGGCGCTGGCCGGCGCGGCCCGCGCCGAGACCCAGAGCTTTGTCGCCATGGCCGGCGGCGAGAAGGTGGGCCACCTCACCGCCGAGGTCACCAGCCGCCACGTCGCCATCGACTATGCGGTGGTCAACAACGGCCGCGGCCCCAAGGCGCGCGAGCAAATCGACCTGGACGCGGCGGGCTTCCCCACCACCTGGACAGTCGAGGGCGAAAGTCTGTTCGGCGCCCCGGTGCACGAGCACTTCACTTGGAGGTCCGGAACAGCCGAGTGGGCGAGCCAGGCGGACAAGGGCCAGGTCCCTGCCGCGAAGCCCGTGCTCTACATCGGCAACGACGTCAGTCCCTGGATGCTGGGCGTCTATGTGAAGGCGCTACTGAAGGCGCCTGGCCACACCCTGCCGGTCCTGCCCTCGGGCGCGCTGCGGCTGCAGGAGATGCGCAAGATCACGCTGGGCGAAGGCAAGGCCGCCCAGGCGCTCACCATCTACGAGCTCTCCGGCATCGACCTGTCGCCCGAGTATGTGCTGATCGACGCCAAGGGCCAGCTGTTCGCCGCCGGCGGCGTGATCCGCACGGGCTACGAGGGTGAGCTCCCCAAGCTCGCCGAGGTGAACCGCGAGATCGCGCAGGGCCGCGCCGAGGACGCCCAGAAGCAACTGGCCCACCGCTTCGTCGGGCCCGTGCGCATCCGCAATGTGCGGATCTTCGACCCCGTGGCGCTGAAGCTCACCGGGCCCTCGCAGGTGGTGATCTACGGCGACCGCATCGCCACGGTCACGCCCGAGGACGGCAAGCCCGCCATGAAGGGCGAGACGGTGATCGACGGGCAGGGCGGGACGCTGGTTCCCGGCCTGCACGACATGCATTCCCATACCAGCCTGGCGTCGAACCTGTTCAACCTGGCGGCCGGCGTCACCGCCACCCGCGACATGGGCAACGACAACCAGGCGCTGCTGGCGATGATGGACGGGCTGAACGCGGGCCGCCTGGCCGGGCCGCGCATCGTGCGCAACGGTTTTCTCGAGGGCCGCAGCCCCTATTCCGCGCGCAACGGCTTCATCGCCGACACCCTGCCTCAGGCGATCGATGACGTGCACTGGTACGCCGACCACGGCTACTGGCAGATCAAGATCTACAACTCCTTCCCGCCCGACTGGGTGGCCCCGGTGGCGGCGGAGGCGCACCGGCTGGGCATGGGCGTCACCGGCCACGTGCCGGCCTTCTCCTCGCCCGACCGGGTGATCCGCGACGGCTACAACGACATCGCCCACATCAATCAGCTCATGCTGGGATGGATTCTCGATCCCACCGAAGACACCCGCACGCCGCTGCGGCTCACCGGCATGGCGCGGGCCAAGGACCTGGATCTGAACTCTCCGCGCGTGCGCGCCACCATCGAGCTGATGAAGAGCCATCACATCGCGCTCGACACCACGACCATGACCTTGGAGCGGCTGATGCTCTCGCGTTCGGGGGAGGTGCAGGCCGGTGATCAGCCCTACCTCGACCATGTGCCGATCGGCTACCAGCGCTACCGAAAGCGCAGTTTCGTGACGATCAAGACGCCGGCCGACGACGCGGCCTACCAGGAGAGCTTCAAGAAGATCCTCGCGGTCATGACACTGCTCGACGACGAGCATATCCAGATGCTGCCCGGCACGGATGACACCACCGGCTTTTCCCTATTGCGCGAGTTGGAGCTCTACAACACGGCGGGTTTCTCGCCGGCCCGGGTGCTGCAGATGGATACACTGAACTGCGAGCGGTACTTCGGCCGCGACAGCCAGGCGGGAAGCATCGAACGCGGCAAGCTGGCCGATTTCATCCTCGTGGATGGAGACCCCACCCAGGACATCCGCAAGATCCGCAATACGCGCATGACCATGGTCGGCGGCGTCGCCTACTACCCGTCGGAAATCTACCAGTTCCTGTCGATCCGGCCGTTCAGCGCCCCGCCGCCGGTGACGGCGCCCACGCCATGATCGGCCGCCTGATCCTGGCCCTCGCCGCCGTCCTGGCCCTGGCCGGGCCCGCCGCGGCGCAAGCTCCGCCGCCGCATCTGACCCTGACCCTGAGCCCGCACGCCGCCGGCGGCGCGGACAGCTATCTCGGCGTGCGGATGGTGCTGGAGCATCCTGACTTCAAGGCGGGTGAGGGGCTCGTCCACCTGCCGCTGACCCTCGTGGGCATACCGACCGCGCGCTATGACGGCGATGCACTCACCGCCCGCGACGAGGCCGGCCCGATCCCGCTCAGCCAGTCCGAAGAGCCGCCGACGCCACAGGGTGTCTACCACCGCTGGAGCGTGGCCCGCGCCACCGTGGGCGACGTGACGGTGAGCTTCCATGCGCCGCCCCGCCGGGTGACCGCCGCCACCAACAACGGCCCGCTGTTCGACCTGCGCGAAGAGGCGGGCGCGTTCCTCGGCGCGGGCGTGGGCTTCATGGCGACGCCGGTGCGGCCCGGACCCTGGCGGGTGCATCTGACTTGGGACCTGGCCGCGTCCGCGCCGGGTTCGATCGGCGTGTGGTCGCTGGGCGACGGCGCGGTCGACACCGTGGGGCCCTCCGACCTGCTGGCGTTCAGCTACTATGGCTCAGGTCCGCTGAAACGCTATCCAGCCGCGACCGGCGGCCACGTCAGCTTTTACTGGGCTTCCGAGCCGCCGTTCGATCCGGCCGATCTCGGCCGGCGGGTGCGCGCCCTCTACGACTACATGGCGGCTTTCTTCGACGACAAGGGCTCCAGCTACCGGGTCTTCGCGCGCAGCAATCCCTACCTCGGGACCGGCGGCACCTCGCTGGCCCACTCCTTCATGTTTGGCTACAACGCCCCGTCGAAGCCGACCGCCGACAGCCTGCAGCTGCTGGTGGCCCATGAGATGGCCCACACCTGGCCGGCCATGCAGGGCGAGCACGGCGACACCGCCTGGTACAGCGAGGGCACGGCGGAATACTACTCCTTGGCGCTCTCCTGGCGGGCCCGCGCGATCCCGCTGGACAAGGTCATCAAGACCCTGAACGAGCGGGCCGACGCCTACTATTCCAACCCCTATCGGGCCCTCACCAATCTGCAGGCCGCCGAGAGGTTCTGGAACGATCCGGTCGCCCAGACCGTGCCCTATGGCCGCGGCTGGCTGTACCTCATCCAGACGGACGCCGAGATCCGTCAGGCCTCCAAGGGCGCGCGAAGCCTCGACGACGTGGTCAAGGAACTCCGCCGACGCCAGGTGGCCGGCAAGCCCTACGGGATCCCGCAATGGCTGGAGCTGGTCGGCCAGGAACTGGGTCCGGCGAAGGCCAAGGCTGGCTATGATCACATGGTGTCGGGCGGCCTGTTGGTCCCGCCGGACGCGGCTTTCGCCCCGTGCCTCGCGGTGGAGAGACATCCGACACGGCTGTTCGAACTGGGCTTCGCGCGGCGCTCGCTGAACGACGACCGGGTCGTGCGGGACCTGGTCCCAGGCTCGGCGGCCGACAAGGCTGGCGTCCGCAACGGCGACGTCATCGTCGAGGTCAGCGACGTCAACAAGGTGCGCGCCGACGAGACCCTGCCGCTGGTGCTGACCTTGCGCCGGGACGGGACCCGGCAGACGGTGAGTTTCACGCCCAGGGGCGCGTCCGTCGAGGGCTACCGCTGGGTCCGCAATGCAGCAGCGCCCGCCAGCGTCTGCCGCTTCTGAGCCGGGGGGCCTTGTGACCGAACAGCTTCGCCGCGGCGTGCGCCTGCTCGACCTGGTGATGCTGGGCGCGGGCACGGCGATCGGCGCGGCCATCTTCACGGTGTTGGGCCCGGCGGCCAAGGTCGGCGGTTCAGGCATCCTGATCACCACCCTCCTGGCGGCCCTGCCCATGGTGCTGTTCGCCCTGGTCTATGCCTGGCTGGCGTCCACGGCGCCGATGACCGCGGCCTCCTACGAGTGGCAGCGGCGCTTCACCCATCCGGCGCTGGCCTTCGCCATCGTCTGGATGCGGGTGCTGGCCAACGCCGTGGTGATGATCGTCTACGGCCTGACGCTGACCAACTACCTGTCGAAGGTCATCGACCTGCCGGCCAAACCGGTGATGCTGGCGTTCTTCACCGCGCTCTTCGTGCTCAACTACGTGGGCGTCGCGGTCGCGGCGCGGGCGCAGACGGTGCTGATGCTCTTGCTGTTGGCGGTGCTGGCGATCTTCGTGGGCTCCGCCGGGCCGCATCTGCAGCCGCAGCTCTTCGTCGAGGCGTTCGGCGGCGGCTGGCTGCCGATCGTGGCGGCCTTGCCGTTGATGATCCAGCTGTTCCTCGGCATCGAGACCGCCACCGAGGTCGGCGAGGAAGTGGAGGACGCCCAGCGGGTCATTCCGCTCGGCGTGGCCGGGGCCCTGGCGCTAACCGTCGTGGTCTATCTGTCGGTGGCCTTCGCGGCGCTCAGCCTGATCGGGCCGGCGGCGCTCGGCGCCAGCAAGGCGCCGCTGCTGGACGCCGCCAAGGCCGCCATGGGTCCGTGGGCGACGCCGCTGATCGTGGCCGCCGCGACGCTGGCGCTCTCGAAATCGATGAACGCCACCTTCCTGGTGTTTTCGCGGTTCCTGTTCGCCATGGGCCGGGCAGGCTCCCTCCCGGCGGTGCTGGGCCGCATCCATCCCCGCTTCGGCACGCCGCACATCGCCACCATCGCAGCCTTCGCCTGTTCGTGCGTGGCGCTGCTGCTGCCCTCGAGTCTGCTCTTCCTGCTGCTGGCGGTCAGCGTGCCGACCATGC
>NZ_SSMZ01000342.1 GCF_004799395.1 Phenylobacterium sp. | reverse complement strand
CGAGACACCGCGGCCGTAGAACTGACCGTTCTCCTCGATCAGGGTGAACGGGTCGCGCGTCCAATCGGCGCGGAACGCGTTCACCACGTCGATATGGCCCAGCATCAGCACGGCTCGTGCCTTCGGGTCCTTGCCGGGCAGCCAGGCCACGAGATTGCCGGCCTTCGGCGCGCCCTCGGGGACCAGGATTTTCAAGTTGGCGGCCGGGAAACCGGCGGCCTGCATGCGGGCGGCGATCTTGTTGGCCAGGGCCGTGCAGTCACCGGTGGCGCCGCTGGTGTCGGTCTCCACCATTTCCTTGAACATGGCCCGGAAGGCCGCTTCGCCAGGGGCGTTTTGCGGCGCCGGCGTCCCGGCGAAACCCGTAAGGGGCGCGACCGCCAGGACAAGGGCCGCCATGACCGCGACACGTCCCGCGAATGCAATAGGGCGCGCCTCGGGCTGGCCGAACCGCTGGGGTATCCGGCCACCGAGACCAACGACTTGCTTCAGAGACCGGCGGACTCCCTGCGGCGGCTTCGGTTTGTCCATGTCCGTGCGCTCCCGGCGGATTTTCGGGCCTGAGCGTATGCGGACTCCCCGACGATCAGCAACGGGTCGGTTGAGAACCTGGACGGGCGGGGGACCTGAAGGTCTGCCTCGGGGCACCAGCCCAGTGTCAGCTTCTGGCGCCAAGCAGCCTGAAAGTGGACGCGTCGCTGGCCGCCACCATGGGGACTCTGGCAACCACAGGACAGGGTGGAATGCAGGCGCCTTCCCCCGTGAAGTTTATCTCTGCGAATTGGAAGCGGGTCGCCTAGTGTTCCGACGCAGTGATTATGACTCTTTGAGCGACCGCCTGTCGCGTCGCGATGGCCAGCCATCTGTGGGCCGAGCCAACCCGTCAAATTCACTGCGTCGCAACACTAGTGGACTGGCCGAATCGGGCTCCAGATCACAACGTCTTTCCATTCATCCCCAGCTCGAGTTTCGCCCGTGGAAAAGAGCACCGCCCGCGCGCCTGCGCGTCGCTTGCCGGGCCTCGATCTTATCCGCGCCGCCGCGATCGCGTGGGTCATGATCTATCACGGCTCTCTATTCGACCTTACCTCGCAGGACCATTGGCTGGTCCGCTTCGGGTGGATGGGCGTGGACTTGTTCTTTGTCCTGAGCGGCTTTCTGATCGCGGGGCAGTTGCTTCGACCTTGGGCGCGTGGCGTGGCGCCCAGCTACTCGCGGTTCTTCGCCAGGCGGCTGCTGCGGACGCTTCCGGCCTATCTCGTGGTGGTGGCGGTGTACTTCCTCATCCCAGGGGTTCGTGATCGCGCGGACATCGCGCCCCTGTGGCAGTTCCTGACCTTCAGCGAGAACTGGCTGGTCGACATGTCGACGCCCAAGGCCTTCTCCCACGTCTGGTCCCTATGTGTTGAGGAGCAATTCTATCTGATCTTCCCGGCTGTCGTGGCCCTGATCGCGCTTCGTCCGACGCCAGCAAAGGTCGTCGGCGCGCTGGCCTTCGTCGTCGTCCTGGGCATGGCGCTGAGGGGCTATCTCTGGCTGCACGCCGTCGGCGCGACGCCTTTCGACATCGCCGCCGCACCGCGCAGCGGTGCCTACATGCGGCTGATCTACTACCCGACCGGGACCCGCCTCGATGGCCTCCTGATGGGGATCGCCGCCGCGGCGATCCGCGCCTTCCGCCCCGCGATCTGGAACAGGATCACCGCGCGCCCGAACCTGCTGCTCGCCGCGGGGCTACTAGGCGTGGTGGCCTCGACGTTCGTCTTCCATGGTCAGATCGCCGGGTTCTGGCCCACGGTTCTGGGCTTCCCGTTCCTGTCCTTCAGCATCGTGCTGATCGTCATGGCCGGCGCCGAGAATCGTTCCTTGATCGGCCGATATCCGGTGCCGGGCGCGGGCGCCTTGGCCGCTGGCGCCTATAGCCTATATCTGAGCCACAAGGCCGTCTTCCACGCGGTGCAACTCGTCGCGCCACAGCTGCCGGCGCCGCTGCAGGGCGCCGCGTTCGCCTTGGCACTTCTGGGCGCCCTCGCCGTCGGCGCGGCGCTCTATTGGATGGTCGAGCGACCCGCCCTGAAGCTCAGGGATCGCCTCGAAGGCCCCTCCCGTAGCTCCTTGGCCGTGGCCGCGACGCTCGGAGACACGCGCTAGAGCCGCAGGATCCGCAACGGGACGCGAACAGCCAGGGATACAAGTCCCGAACTCATCGTTCGCGGCGGCGGCGCCCGACGCGACGGAACGGCGAGATTCTGGCGCCGATCCAATGACCCCTCCTGGCGCGACTCCGAAATCGGGGCAGGCGTGTCACCTCGCTTCATGATTGCCTCAGAACGGGAAGCGTCGCCATCGTCCAGGACGGTTTGATCGGAGGGATGGATGACGCGAAAACCCGTCTATTGCCTGGGTCTTGGGGTCGGCATCGCTCTGTTGGCCGCGGTTGCTTGGTCCTTGCCGAACGATCCCTTGCCGAAGAATCTGAAGCCTATCGATCAGCGGTTCGACGCCGAGACGGCTTCAGGCCGGTTCGCCGGCGTGTTGCTGATCACCAAGGACGACGCCACGATCTATGCGAAGGCGTTCGGCCTCGCCGACAACGGCAACGCAATCAAGAACACTCTGGAGACCCGCTTCCGGTTCGGATCGGTCGGGAAGCTGTTCACCGAAGTCGCCGTCATGCAGCTCGTGCAGGCCGGCAAACTTGATCTCGACGCGCCGATCAAGACCTACATCCCTGACTATCCGAACGCCGAGATCACCAGTTCTGTCACCGTCGCCGACCTCATGGCGCATGCGGGCGGGACAGGCGATGAGTTCGGGCCGGTTTTCGATGCGCATCAAGCGGAGCTGCGGACGCCGAGCGATTTTATCCGGCTCTTCGGGAGCCGTGGCCCCGAATTCCCGCCGGGAACCCGGCAGAGATACAGCAACTTTGGTTTCGAAATCCTGGGTCGGATCATAGAAGAGGTCAGCGGACTGAGCTATCGGGACTACGTCCAGCGCAACGTCTTCGCGCGGGCCGGCATGTCGTCGACCGACAATCGGCCCGAGGAACAGTGCGACCCGCGCCGCGCCACACCCTATATGACCGTCTCAGGTCGGCTTGTGCGCGCGACGGTCCCGGCGGTCGTTAGGCTGCGAGATACGCCGGACGCCCATGGCTATTTGACCTACCAGGGCGGACCGGACGGCGGCGGCTTCACGACCGCGAACGACTTGCTGCGGTTCGTCCGCGCGCTGAAGACGGACGAGCTGTTGGATCCAGCCCACACAGACCGCCTGCTGAACGGGACGATCACCCTGCAAAACGGCGACAAGACCCATTTCGACACCGGCGGTCCGTTGAAGGGCGGTGGCCGCTTCATCGGCCACAACGGCGTGTCTCCAGGGAGTAGTGCGCAGGTCAGGGCCTTTCCCGACGGCTACGCGATCGTGATCCTTGCCAACCGCGACCAACCGCTGGCCTTCGACCTCTTTGACGATGTCGTTCAACAATTGCTGGGCGCTAACGATGCTCCGGCGACGCGCCCGATCGGCTGATAGACTGGAAACGGAAAGTCTTCTTCCTGGCCGGTGGCCTGAGTCCGCTCGTGGCGCATCGCAGACGTCGAACAGGTCGGGGTCACGGGCCCCAGCTTGGCGCCAATTTCTCCGACGGCCTCCCGATACCCACGATCCAGCGTCATCTGGACAGTCAGAAGGTGTCGCCACTCGACTCAAGGCGGCCGCGGCCGCTGCTTTTTTTGGCCATATTATATATTGATTTTATTGATAAATATCGATGGCTCCCGGAGCAGGACTCGAACCTGCGACAAGTCGGTTAACAGCCGACTGCTCTACCAGCTGAGCTATCCGGGATCAGGCCGTCGAGGGGCGGGGGTATACGTTGGCAACCGATCCGGCGCAAGCCGGCTGAAAGCCGCCAAGCGCCCCACCCGAAAAAAGAGCCCGACGCGAGCGCCGGGCTATTGAAAGTCGGTGTTGGTGGGGTGTCTTCAAGGAAGACCTCGTGAGGTTGGACTCACGTAGTTAAGGCGGGGTTAACGATGCCCCGCCTTCGTAAGGCGTTCGAAAGGTGGCGCGGTCCGGGCCGGATTGGAGCGGGCCCGCCGGTAGTTTAGTCGTGGGGCCTGAGGGGCCGAGCGAGTCGAAAGGAAGCGCTGAAGCGCATGCGCATCCACTTCACCGGCGTCGCCGGGGCCGGCATGAGCGCCGCGGCCCTGATGATGCGCGAGGCCGGCCATCAGGTGACCGGCTCCGACGAGGACGTCTTTCCGCCCATGTCGACTTATGTCGAGGGGCTGGGATTTCCGTTCTATGGGCGATTCGGCGCCGCCAACCTGCCGCCGGACCTCGACGTCCTGGTGCTGGGGGCCAGCGCCAAGCTGGGCGGCGAGGCCAACCCCGAGGTGGCCGCCGCCCGCGCCCGTGGCGTGCGCATCGCCAGCTTCCCGGAGCTGGTGGGAGAGGCGACGGAGGGGCGGCTCAACACCGTCGTGGCCGGCTCGTTCGGCAAGTCCACCTGCTCGGCCCTGATGGCCCATGTGCTGAGCCAATCGGGCTGCGACGCGGGCTGGATGGTGGGCGCGATCTCGCCGTCTCTGCCGGACACCGGCCATTGGGGGACAGCGCCCCAGGTGGTGCTGGAAGGCGACGAGTACATCGTGGGGCCCAAGGACCATCGCTCGAAATTCCTGCTCTACCATCCACGCGACCTGCTGCTGACCTCGCTGGTGCACGACCACGTCAATGTCTTCCCGACCTTCCCCGAATACGAGGCTCCGTTCCGGGCGCTCCTTCGCCTGATTCCGGCCGACGGCCTGCTGGTCGCCCGGGAGCATCCGGCGATCCGCGCCATCGCGCGCGAAACCGCCAGTCGCATCGTCTGGTACGACACCGGTCGCTGTGACGGCTGGTGGGCCGACGAGGTGGTCTTTGGCGACACGACGCGGTTCACGCTGATGCGACCGGACGGCGGACGGATCGCCATGACCACCAGCCTGCTTGGCGCGCACAACATCGAGAACATCGTCGGGGTCTGCGCCTACCTGCTGGAGCGCGGCCTGGTCGGCGAGGCGGACATGCAGGCCGCGGTGGCCAGTTTCGCGGGCATCCGGCGGCGCCTGGACCGGCTGACCGCAGGCTCGGCCGTGCCGGTGATCGAGGGCTTTGGCTCATCCTACGAAAAGGCCCGCTCGGCCATCGAGGCCCTGCTGCTGCACTATCCACACCGGCCGCTCACGGTGGTTTTCGAACCGCACACCTTCTCCTGGCGCAGCGCCGATGCGCTCGCCTGGTACGACACGGTGTTCGAGGGCGCGGCCCGGGTGCTGATCGTCCCACCGCCGACCCACGGCGCAGCCAGCCACCACCAGTCGAGCTTTGAGGACATCCTCGCCCGCACCGCCTCCACCGGCGTTCCGGTGGAGGGCGTGCGCACGGCCGATGACGCCATCCGCGCGCTCAGCGGATTGAAGGGAGACGAGGTGGTCCTATTGCTGTCGTCGGGGCCGTTGCTCGGCCTGCCGGACAAGCTGCCGCCGGTGTTCGACCGCCTTTACGGCGGCAAGGCGGCAGCCTAGCTGCTCACAGCGTAGATGAAGGTCTCGACCGCATCGCCGTCCGGGCCGATGACTGTCACCGCGACCCGGCGGTAGTCCGTCCCCTCGAAGGCGTCGAGCCTCGCCCAGTGCGCGGGCAGGTCCGACGAGGTGAAAACCTGCACGGCCACCTCCGCGCCCTCGGGGTCGAGCGTCAGGCCCGGATACCCTTCGCCTGCGCCCCAGCCTGCCTGATGCAGGGTCCCGCGCACGGTCCCGTGGCTCCAGACTCCGTTCAGGCCGGCAAGTTGCCCATGGTTCGAACGGCCAGGCGCCAGGGTCCCGTAGACCGCCAGGCGATGTTCCACGCTCACTGGGCGCTCATGGCCGGGCTGGAACCGGCTGGACGTACTCGTCGGCGCCGATGCCGGCTTCCTTGAACTGGGCGCGCTTCGGCCCGGCGTAGCCGAACAGATAGGCGGCGACCTTGCGGATCTGGATCTCCTCGGAGCCTTCGGTGATCCGGTAGCGGCGGTGGTGGCGGTAGATGTGCTCGAAAGGCTTGTGGCGCGAATAGCCGATTCCGCCGTGCACCTGCATGGCCCGGTCGGCCGCTTCGCAGACCAGGCGGTTGGCCCAGTAGTTACACATCGAGACCTTGTCGGAGATCTGCCGCTCGATCTCCTTGTGCTCCATCCGGTCCATCTGCCAGGCGGTCTTGCGGATCAGGAGGCGCAGCATCTCGGCCTGGGTGGACAGCTCCACCAGCGGCCATTGGATCGCTTGGTTCTCGGCCAGCGCCTTGCCGAAGGGTTTGCGGGCGCGGGCGTATTTCACACTCTCCTCGATGCAATAGACGGCCGCGCCCAGCGACGAGGCCGCCTGGCGGATGCGGTTCTGGTGCACGAAGCTCTGGCCGAGGCGAAGGCCCTGGTCGATCTGGCCCCAGTAGCTGTCCTCCGGGATCCAGACGTCGGTGAAGCTGACCCGCGGATGGTCGGTCGGCATGTTGAAGGTCCAGAGGTACTCCTCGATCTTCACGCCGGGGGTGTCGGCGGGCACGATGAAGCAGGTGATGCCGTTGGCGTCGCCGTCCTTGCCGCTGGTGCGCGCGAAGACCATCACGTGCGTCGCCACGTGCATGCCCGTGGTCCACATCTTTTCGCCGCGGATCAGCCAGCCGGGCTTGCCGTCCTTGTCCTGGCGGACCGCGGTGGTGTCCATGAAGGTGGCGTCGGAGCCGTGCTCGGGCTCGGTGAGGCCGAAGCCGGTGCGAAGTTGGCCGGCCAGCAGCTTCTCGGAGTCGCGATCGTACTGGGCGTTGGTGGCGAACTCCTTGAACATCAGGATGAAGGGGTTGTTGCCGACGATGGAGTGTTCGTTTTGCAGGTCGTTGTGCAGGCCGAGGCCCTTGGCGGCGAGGTGCTCGCGGATCACCGCCAGCTCCAGCTGAGTGCCGCCCTTGCCGCCCAGTTCCTTGGGCCAGCCGAACCGCAGGTGGCCAGCCGCGTCCGCTCGGCGCCTCGCCTCGCCCAGCAGGGCTTCCCATTCTTTCTTCGGCAGTCCGCCGGCTTCCCAGTCGGTGCGCTCGTATTCGCGCCGATGGTCGAAGAAGCGCATGTTGTCGTCTTGCTGTTCGAGCGGCTTGATCTCGGCCTCGATGAAGGCGTCGAGTTCGGCCAGATAGGCGACGAGTTCAGGGTGCAGATCGAAGTCCATGGCGCGTTCCCTCAAGGCGTTCTTTGGATCGACCTTAGCCCAACTGGGCCATTTACAAGCCGCCGGAACGCCCGCCTGATCGGGTCAACTATGGATGATGTCGGGGATACCGTAGGGTCATGAGTGTGGATGTGCTGGCCGCCCTGCCACGGCTGGCCCAGCGGCTGGGGGGCGAAGGCGCGGTTTTGGCCGCGGCCGAACGGCTGTCCGGCGGGGCGAGCATGGAGACCTGGGCCTTCGCGGTCGAGGCGCCCGGCGCCGCGCGCCGCGACCTGATCCTGCGACGGCGTTCCGCGCCCTTCGACCCGGACGCCTCACGCTCGATCAGTCTTTCGGGGGAGGCGTCGCTGATTACTGCGGTGCGGGCCACTGGCGCGCCAGCCCCGCCGTTGGTCCATCTCTGCGACGAGCAGGACGGTCTCGGCGAATGTCACGTGACCCAGCGGATCGCCGGCGAGACGCTGGGTCGGCGCATCGTCTCCGATCCGCGGTTCGACGCGGTGCGCCCGCAGCTCGCCCGCCAGTGCGGGGAGATCCTGGCCCAGATCCACGCCACGCCGCCGCCGGCGCAAGCGGGCCTGAAGACCGCCGACTTCCTGGGCGAACTGGCGCGATACGAGGAGGTCTACCGCGCCTCCGGCGCCGAGCGGCCGATCCTGGAGCTGGCTTTCCACCACCTGAAGATCCATGCGCCAGAGCCTGCGCCGTTGGTGCTGTTGCATGGCGATTTCCGGAACGGGAACCTGATGATCTCGCCGACGACGGGCGTCGCCGCGGTGCTCGACTGGGAGCTGTCGCACATCGGCGACCCGGCGGAAGACCTGGGCTGGATCTGCGTCAACTCCTGGCGCTTCGGGCGGCCCGACCGACCGGTCGGCGGTTTCGGCGACTATTCCGACCTGCTGGAAGGCTACGAGGCGGCGGGCGGCGCGCCGGTGTCGCTGAAGCGGCTGCGGACCTGGCAGGCGCTGGGCTCGCTCAAGTGGGGCGTGATGTGCCTGATGATGTACCAGAGCTGGGCCGGCGGCCTCGAGGCCTCGGTGGAGCGTCCGATGATCGGCCGCCGGGTCTCGGAAACCGAGATCGACCTGGCGAACCTCATGGAGGCGGGCCTGTGATCACTCATCCCAAGGCCCAGGAACTGACGACTGCGGTGGCCCGCTGGATCGACGAACTGCGGCCGGACCTCGATCCGCGCAACGCCTTCCTGGCCAGGGTCTCCGCCAATGTGCTGGGGGTCATCGGCCGGGAGCTGACGCTGGGCCCAGCGGCCCAGGCCGCGGCCACCGAACGGCTGACGGTGCTCCTGGACTACCGCGGAACCTTCGAGGAGCTCAACGCCGACCTGTGCCGTCGCCTGCGGGCTGGCGAGATGACCGTGGAGACCCCCGGCCTGCTCGCCGCCCTGAAGGCCAACGTCCTCGACCAGCTGGCCATCGACCAGCCGAACTATCGGCACGAGGGCTCGGCGCCGCCTTAAGCCGCCTCCAGCACCCGGATGATTTGGCCCTCGTCGTCGTTCCATAGGATCGCGACGTTGGCGGCGCGGCCGGTGAGCTTGCCGAGGGCTTTCTTCACCTCCGGCGCGCGCAGGCGCTTTTCGCTGAGCCGCAACAGCGTGTGGCCGGACCCCTGGTCCTGTTCCTCGTCGTGGAAACGCAGCACGGCGTCGACGACCGAGCCGGGGAGGGCCGGGCGTTCGAAAGCCGCCATCTCAATCGGACGAGGGGCGAGGCGGGGGCGGAAGGTGCGGTAGGCCATGAACTGAACTCCGTTGCGGGTTTCAACGCGTTCAGGTCTGATCGGTCGCAACGACAGAATCGGACGTACCTTCTTATGCGGCACGAAAAGGCCGGACGGCTGCTGGAGCTGGCGCGGATGCTGGCCGCCACCTCGGAAGGCCTGACCCTGGACGAAATGGCCGAACGTCTGAGCGTTGGCCGGCGCACGGCTGAGCGGATGCGCGACGCGGTGCGCGACGTCTTCCCGCAGCTCGAGGAAGTCGATGATCCGCCCACGCGGCGTTTCCGCATTCCCTCCGGACTCGATGGGCTCTTCCAGGCCCCGACGGCGGAGGAATTGGCCGCGCTCGCCGCCGCGGCCGAGGTCTTCGCCCAGCAGGGCGCAAGCGCGCGGGCAGGCGCGCTCAAGTCCCTGGAGCGCAAGGTCCTGTCGGCGACCCGCGCGGCGGCGCGGCGCAAGCTGGCGCCGGACCTTGAGGCGCTGTTGCAGGCAGAGACGATCGCGGTGACGGCGGGGCCCAGGCCCTTCGAGGACGAGACCGTGCTGGCCGCGCTGCGCGAGGCGCTGCTTTCCATGCGGCGCCTGCGGTTCCGCTATGAGGGCGGGGCGACGCCCGGCCGGATTCGCGAGGTCACGCCCTTTGGCCTGCTGTTCGGGCGGTCGAACTATCTGGTGGCCGACGAAGGGCAGGGGCCGCGCAACTGGCGCCTCGACCGCATCGCCGATGTCGCGGTGGCCGACCAGGCCGCGATACGTCCCGACGGCTTTTCCCTACAGGACTATGCGGACCAGAGCTTCGGCATCTTCCATGACGACACCGCCGATGTGGTGCTGCGGGTGACCCCGAGCGGCGCCGAGGACGCGTTGCGCTGGCGCTTCCACGCCCACCAGAGCGTCGAGGCCGAGGCCGACGGTTCGGTGCTCGTCCGCTTCCGGGCGAGCGGCATGCTGGAGTTGGCCTGGCACCTTTTCACCTGGGGCGACAAGATTCAGGTGCTGTCGCCCCCAGGGCTGAAGTCGACCCTGGCCGAACAGATTGAAATCGCCCGCCGCACCCATGCGTCCGGATCTGTCGTGCCCAGCGCCTAGACCTCCCTCCATCGCAAGTGGAGAGACCCGATGTCCGTGATCGCCGACTACGCCCAGTTGTACGAAGCCCAGATCCGCCCGCGCCGCCAGGGCCTGCGGCGGCTTGCGGTGTTGGCCGTGTGGGCGGCGCTCTTTTTGGCGCGCCCTCGCCTGGCGCTTGCCATTTGGCGCGAGCGAGCTTGAATCTATTGTGAAATCCCGAGGAGCCGGACCCGCCGGCTCCGTAAGCGCCACTAGGGGATTCTACTAGCTCTACCCATACGGGAAACCCCGTAGGTAGTCGCCTCAGGGTGATTCGCGCGAATCAGCGTGGTTAAAAGCATTAACCATAAGTCAACCGCTGAGACCCGCCGCGATGCCCGCCCTTCGCCTCGTCCCGCAAGACTCCGACCGCCGCCCCGGCGGCAAGGTCCTGTTGATCGATGACGATGCGGTCCTGCTGGGCCTGATGGCCCAGGCATTCGCCGACGCCGGCTACATGACCCGCACCGCCGAGAATGGCCGCAAAGGCCTGCTCGCGCTGGACAGCTACAGACCCGATCTGGTCGTCACCGACATCGTCATGCCCGAGATGGAGGGCATCGGCGCGATCCTGCAAATCAAGCGCCGGCCCCGGCCCCCGATGATCATCGCCATCTCCGGCGCAGGTCCGGGCGGGCGTCGTGACTACCTGAGCTGGGCCCGGCATCTGGGGGCCGACGAGGTCCTCGCCAAGCCCTTCCGCACGTCGCAGATCGTGGCGCTCGCGAACCGACTTCTCAACAACCATTCCAATCACTTAGCTGGGTAAGGGGACTGAAAATGCATATCCTTCTTGTGGAAGACAATCCGGTGGCGGCCAAGAGCATCGAGCTGAAGTTGGTGGCCGAAGGGCACAACGTGTTCACCACCGATCTCGGCGAAGACGCCGTCGAGCTGAGCAGCGTCTACGACTACGACCTCGTGCTGCTCGACCTCGACCTGGCCGACATGGAGGGGATGGAGGTGCTGCGCGCGATCCGCGCCAAGAAGATCCGCACTCCGGTGATCATCCTGACAGCCTCCGGGGACATCGAAACCAAGGTCAAGGCGCTGTCCGGCGGGGCCGACGACTTCATCACCAAGCCGTTCCACAAGGCCGAACTGGCGGCGCGGATCAATGCGGTGGTCCGTCGCTCGCGCGGCCACTCGGAATCGATCATCCGCACCGGCAACATCGCGCTCAACATCGACACCCGCACCGCCGAGGTCTGCGGTACGCCGGTGCACCTGACGCCCAGCGAGTACAAGGTGTTGGAATTGCTCTCCCTGAGGAAGAACTCCGTCCTGACCAAGGAGATGTGCCTCAACCACCTCTACAACGGCCTGCGCGAGCCGGAGGTGAAGATCATCGACGTGTTCATCTGCAAACTGCGCAAGAAGCTGGCCGGGGCCGCCGAAGGCGACAACCAGATCGAGACGGTCTGGGGCGGCGGCTACATGCTGCGTGACACCCCCGAGGAACGCCAGGCGATGGCCGCCTGATCCGACGGATCATCCCCTGCCAAGAGGGCCGGACGCCAAGCGGCGCCCGGCCCTTTTTGCTGGGGGCAGGGACAGTCGATCCCCGTCATCCCGGTTTCGCGGCGCGCGAAGACAGGGCCCCTGAGCGCCGAGCGTGCGTGGTTTTGTCGGAGAGCCTGGTGTCTGCGCGGGCCGGACAGGCGCTGTGCGGTGTCCAGGATGACGCGGCGCTTGGAAGTGGTGGCTTACGCCGCCGCCGCGCTCAAGGCGTTGGCGGCCACGACCGGCAGGTGCAGCGTGGCCGTCGTGCCGTGGCCCTCGCGGGACCAGAGCGAAAGCGCTCCGCCAGCGCTCGCGGCGAAGTCGCGGACGGAGCTCAGGCCAAGGCCCGTGCCGGTCGCCTTCGTGGTGAACAGCGGGTCCGTGGCGCGGGCCAGGATCTCCGGCGCCATGCCCGCGCCGGTGTCCCGGACGGTCAGGGCGATATAGTCGCCGGCGGCGAGGCCGAGGCGGTCGGATCGATCGAGGCGGACCTGCCGCGCGTCGAGGCTGATGGCGCCGCCGGCCGGCGTCGCGTGGCCAGCGTTCAGGCACAGGTTGAGCAGCGCCATCTCCAGGCCCGTCCGGTCGCCGGCGCAGTGCAACGGCTGGACCGGCAGGCAGACCTTCAGGCGGATATCCGGGGCGATCGCCTGGCGCGCCATGCGGCGCACCGTACGCATCGCCTCGCCGCAGTCGACGGCGTCTAATTCCGGCGCGGGCTCGTGGCCCAGCGCCAGGGTGCGGCGCAACAGCTCCGCGCCGCGTTCGGCGGCTTCCAAAGCCAGCAGCGCCAACCTCTGCGCCTCGCTGCCCTCGGCGAGCTCGGCGGCCAGGCGCTCGTTGGCGCTCAGGATCACGCCCAGCAGGTTGTTGAAATCATGGGTCAGCGCGCCCGACATGCGGCGAAGCGCATCAAGCCGCTCGGCGGCCGAAGCCTGACCGTCGTTGGCGGCCGGGGCCGCCTGCGGCAGAGGGGACGCTGAAATTGGGCTACGCATGGCAGGGCCGAATCAAACACAAAGCCGCCACGATTTCACCCGGGCGCCACTACCTAGGTAAAATCCCCTAGCTCGCGCATACCGGTGTCAAGCCACGCCGCTGGCCAAGGTCATACGGATCAGTTCCGAGAGGCTTTCGGCGCGCATCTTGGACATCACGTTGGCGCGATAAATCTCCACCGTGCGGGGGCTGATGGTCAGGCCAGATGCGATGGCCTTGTTGCTGGCGCCCTGCATGATCAGGTCGAGGACCTGGCGTTCGCGGGCGGTGAGGCTGTCGATGCGGCGCAGCACCCGCAGGCGGCGCGAACTGGCGTCCATCGCCTCGTCGTTCTCTTCCAGCGCCGCGCGCACATGGCCGAGCAGCACGTCGCTCTCGTAGGGCTTCTGCACGAATTCGGCGGCGCCGGCCTTCATCGCCTGGACGGCGACGGTGACGTCTGCGTGGCCGGTGATCAGGATCACCGGCATCAGGCAGTGGCGCCGCTTGAGGGTCTTCAGCAGTTCGACGCCGTCCATGCCCGGCATTCGAACGTCGCTGACGATGCAGCCGCGGGCTTCGGGGGGCAGCACATCGAGGAAAGCCTGGGCGGAAGAAAACCCGCTAGGGTTGAGTCCATCCGATCGGAGCAGCATGACGAGCGAGTCCAACGCGGCGGCGTCGTCATCGACGACGAACACGCTCCGATTGGGCGGCTGTGTCATCACTGTTCACCGTCCGCGCCAGTACAAAACTAAAAGCAGCGCCTCCCAGCGAGCTGGGTTCGACCCATATTCTCCCGCCGTGGTGTTCGACTATAGCGCGGCAAATAGAAAGGCCTAGTCCCATTCCGAGGGGCTTGGTGCTGACCAGAGGCTGAAAGAGCTGGCTCATAATTGCCGCATCAACGCCGGGACCGCTGTCCTCAACTGTGGTTAACATCCGACCATCTACGTCCAGCCGAGTGGATATTTTAATGTCTCGGATGGGTGACTTGCCAATTGCATCAATCGCGTTGCGCGCCAAGTTAAGAACAAGCTGTTGAATCTGAATACGGTCAGCCAAAACTACGTCCATGCCCTGGTAGAAGGCATAGAATACGCGTGCATCGGCGTCGCCGACCATTGATTCGATGATGAACTCGACTTCCGCCAAGATGGCCGAGAGGCTTTCAGGCTTCTGTTCGGCGGCGCCGCGGGCGGCGAGGTCGCGCATGGTGCGGACGATTTCACCGGCTCGCATGGCCTGGTCGCCGGCCCGCTGGACCGCATCGATGAGGGCATCGTCGGCCAGCTCCAGTTCGGCGATCAGGGTGCGCGCGACGCGCAGATAGTTGGTGACGGCGGACAATGGCTGGTTGAGTTCGTGTGCGAGGACCGAAGCCATCTCGCCCATGGCGCTGAGGCTCCAGGCCTGACCCAGCTGGGCCCGCAGCCGCGCTTCGTGAGCTCCACCCTCTTCGGGGGGCGTAGCTCCTGCGACCGACCAGACCGTATCCATGGGCTCGCCTCCAGGCCCCCCGCTCAAGCACCGTCCATTCTGCCGTTCGTCGGGGTTCGATCAATCAGGGCAAACACCTAAGGGCTGCCCTCGGGGCCCTGGCGCGGCGAATGAGGTCTTGAGCTTCGCGCCCGCATCGCCCTCTATCGGGCCCACGCCAGGGGAGTTTCGACATCATGATCGTGCGTGCGATCGCCGCCCTGTTGGCAGGAGCATTCCTCATGGGCGCGGCGCCGACCCCCGATCCCTACGTCTATTTGGAGGACGCGGAGGGTGCGAAGGCGCTGGACTTCGCCCGCGCGGAGAACGCGCGCTCCCTGCCGCAACTGCAGAACGACCCGCGCTACGCCGGGCTCTACGCCGACGCCCTGAAGATCGCCACGGCCAAGGACCGCATCCCCGCCGTGGCCCTCGGCGCCGATGGGACCCTGCGCGACTTCTGGCAGGACGCCGACCATGTCCGCGGCGTCTGGCGCACCACGACGCTCGCGAGCTACCGCACCGCGACGCCGGAATGGAAGACGATCCTCGACGTCGACGCGCTCGCCAAGGCTGAAGTCAAGAACTGGGTCTTCAAGGGCGCTCAGTGCCTGAAGCCGGCCGAGCGGTATTGCCTGGTGTCGCTTTCCGACGGCGGCAAGGACGCCGTCGAGGTCCGTGAGTTCGACATCCAGGCGGGCGCTTTCGTGGACGGCGGCTTCCGTATCCCGCAGGCCAAGTCGAACGTCAGCTGGATTGACAAGGACACCCTGGCTATCGCCACGGAATGGGCGCCGGGCGACCTTACGCAGTCCAGCTACCCCTACGTCCTGAAGACCCTGAAGCGGGGCCAGCCGCTCACCGCCGCGCGCGAGGTCTTCCGGGGCGTCAAGACTGACGTCTCGGTGAGCCCGGTCGTGCTTCGCGAGCCGGACGGAGCCGTGGCGGCGTTCCTGGCCACCCGCGGCCTCGACTTCTTCAACAGCGAAATCCAGCTGATCACCCCGCGGGGTCCGGAAAAGGTCGACCTGCCGAAGAAGTCGACCATCCAGGCCTATGTGGACGGCCAACTCGTGGTGACCCTCGAACAGGACTGGCCGCAGAAGGGTTTCAAGGAGGGCGACCTGATCGCCTTCGACCTGGCGGCGGTGTCGGCCAATCCCGCCGACCTGAAGGGAACCCTGATCCTCAGGCCAAGCCTCAGCCAGGCCATCGACGAGGTCAGCAGCACCCGCCACCGTCTGGCGGTCGTGCTCTACGACAACGTCAAGGCCAAGCTGCTTAACTTCCGCCACGCCGGCGGGGCCTGGACCTCGACGGCGGCCGACCTGCCAAAGGACTCCACCATCTCGGTGTCCTCGGCCTCCGACGTCGATGACCGGATGATCGTGGCGGTGACCAGCTTCCTGACGCCCTCCAGCCAGTGGCTGGCCGACGGCGCCACCGGCAGGGCCGAGACGCTGAAGACCTCGCCGGCGAGGTTCGACGCCTCGAAGGATGTGGTCGAGCAGCTTTGGGCGGTGTCCAAGGATGGGACCAGGATCCCCTACTGGGTGGTGCGGCCCAAGAGCCTGAAGTTCGACGGGACGGCGCCGACCCTGCTGACCGCCTACGGCGGCTTCCAGCTCAGCCAGACGCCGACCTATGCCTCGATGGCCGGGAAGCTCTGGCTGGAGAAGGGCGGGGTCTATGTGCTGGCCAACATCCGCGGCGGCGGGGAATTCGGGCCACGCTGGCACAACGCCGGCCTGAAGCTGAACCGCATGCGGGTCTATGAGGACTTCTTCGCGGTCAGCCAGGACCTCATCGCGCGCAAGATCACGTCACCGAAGAAGCTCGGCATCGAGGGCGGCTCAAATGGCGGCCTGCTGATGGGCGTGGCGCTCACCCAGCATCCGGAGCTCTACAACGCCATCGTCATCCAGGTGCCGCTGTTCGACATGATCGGCTACACCCACATCGGCGCGGGCGCCTCGTGGGTGGGTGAGTATGGCGACCCGGCGGTTGCGGCCGAGCGGGCCGTCCTCGACAGCTATTCGCCCTATCAGAAGCTGGCGCCCGGCAAGCCCTATCCGAAGGTGTTTCTCGAGACCTCGACCAAGGACGACCGGGTGCATCCGGCCCACGCCCGCAAGGCCGCTGCGCGGCTGAAGGAGTATGGCTACGACTACCTCTACTACGAGAACGTCGACGGAGGTCACGCGGCCTCGGCCAACCTCAACGAGCGGGCCATGCGCATCGCACTGGAGTACACCTACCTCGCCCAGCGGCTGATGGATTAGAAGCCCGCCGCGCGCGCCGCGGCGTCCCGTCCCTCTACGTCCGGGGTGGGCCCACAGCCCCTAGGTGCAGAGCTTCGCGGCGTCCAGGAGAGCCTTGTGGACGAGCCGGCAGATCAGCGCGCTGCCCTCCGGCAGCGACCCGAACGCGTGACCGGAGGTCTCAGGTCCCACGTGCATGGTGACCAGGAGTTGGCGGCGAGAAGGGCGCGGTCCTCGTCCGACGTGAAAGAGGCCAAAATGCCATGCAGCCGCCCGACGAGGGGGAGCCCGCCGTCACGGGTTTGAACCGTCAGGAAATCCATCAGCCTCGATGCTTCCTAAGCGATTCAAACCGTCGGATGGAATTCCGCCTCAACGAGGGGGAAAAAGGTTGGAGGCCTGACCGGGAATCGAACCCGGGTTCACGGATTTGCAGTCCGGTGCGTCACCACTCCGCCATCAGGCCGCCGGAGGGGCGGATCGCTAACAGAAGGGCTCCCCCAGGGCAACAGCGCCGGCTAGGGCTCCGCGGCGACCCGCGCGATTGCCTTGGGGCTGGGGGGAGACCTATAAGCCGCACCAGAGTCCGCTCGCGCCTAAGGAACCCTTCAAGGATGGCCGATTTCGCCGCCGCCCGGCTGAACATGGTGGAGAGCCAGGTGCGCCCCGCCGACGTCACCGACGTGCGCCTGCACGACGCCATGCGCGCCTTGGCGCGCGAGAGCTTTGTGGTCCCGGCCAAGGCCTATCTGGCCTATGCCGATATCGAGGTGGAGTATGCCTCCGGTCGCAGCCTGCTGAAGCCTCGCGATCTGGCCAAGCTGATGCAGGCCGTGCGTCCTATGCCGGGCGAACGCGCCCTGGCGATCGCCGCGCCCTACGCCGCGGCCCTGCTCGAACATCTCGGCCTCTCGGTGATCCGCCTGGACGACGGCGATCTGTCGCAGCCGCCCGCCGGATCCTACGATGTCATCGTCTGCGAGGGCGCGGTGGGCCGCGCGCCGGGGGCCTGGACCGCGGCGCTGGCGCTGCGCGGACGCCTGGGCGTGATCGAGCGCGACGGGCCCGTGGGCAAGGCCTGTGTCTACGTCCGGGCCGAGGATGGCGTGGGCCGCCGGGAGGTGTTCGACGCCACGCCGCCGGTGCTGGAAGGCTTCGCTGCTGAACATGGTTTCGCCTTCGAATAGTCTTCAAAACTCACCACGAGTGATTTCAGAAGCCAATCGGATGCAAAGTCCGGGGTGAAAAAAGCTTAAGGTGACTGGGCGCCGCGGTTGGCTACACAACTCCGCCCAACGAGAACAAGTCGCTCGACTCTACGGGGATAACTGATGCCGAAGACCCTTCGCGGACGGCTGCTCGCCGCGATTTTCAGTGCGGGCTTTGCGGGCGCAGCCGCGGCGCCGGCCTGCGCAGAGACGCTGGCCGACGCGCTTTCGCTCGCCTATCAGACCAACCCCAACCTACTGGCTCAGCGCGCCAGCCAGCGGGCGCTGGACGAAACCTACCTCCAGGCCCGCGCCGGCTATCGCCCGCAGCTCAGCTTCACCGGTGACAGCTACTGGCTTGAGACGCGGACACCGAAAGCGGCCCGCGGCACGCTGATCGACACCAATGGCGACGGCATTCCCGACACCTTCGTGCCGGCGACCGGCTCCGGGATCGCCCGTTACAACACCGGCACCGTGGGGCTCAATCTCGACCAACCCCTCTGGACTGGCGGCCGGACCGCGGCGGCCGTCTCTGCGGCCGAGGCCGACATTCTGTCGGGTCGCGAGAGCCTTCGGCGCGTGGAATCCCAGGTGATGCTGGCCGTTATCCAGTCCTACGCCGACGTGCGCCGCGACCAGGAGGGGGTGCG
>NZ_SSMZ01000341.1 GCF_004799395.1 Phenylobacterium sp. | reverse complement strand
GCATCCAGCATACAATGCTGGCGATCCTGCTGGTCGGAAAGGCCGGGCGCGATTTCCTGAAGATCGGCGTCTAGAGGCTATGGCCGATATCGACAGCGAGATCGGCGCGCGAAAGCTCCTCGATCGGGAGGCCTACCACAGGCTGCTGGCCAAGCGGGACGGCCTCGCGGCCATGCTCCTGCTGGTCAGGGCGGCCTTCCACGTCACGCTCCTGGCCTGCAGCAATCTGTTGTTTTCGGAAGGCCACGTCCTCGCGGCCGGCCTGCTGCTTATCCCCCACTTCATGACCTGGTCGTTCCTGGGCTGGGCGGGCATTGGCCACGAACTCTTCCACCGCTCGGTCTTCTCCGCGCGGTGGCTGAACCTCGCCCTGTTCCGGCTCTTCTCGATCCTGACATGGAACAACTACGGCTACTTCGAGGTCACCCATCCGACGCACCACCGCAGCACCCTGGGGGACGGTGACCTGGAGGCCAACCCGCAGGGGCGGCTGACAATCCTGGGCACCCTGGCGCTGCTTACAGTGGATGTCGGCGCCCTCTGGCGACGGGTCAGAATCCTGACGCTCAACGCGTTCGGCGCGCCGCCCACGGACGCGCTCGCCAAGGTGTTTGCGCCCGGCAGCGAGGAGTTCATTAAGCTGAGGAATGGCGCGCGCGGGGTCCTGGCGGGCCAGGCGCTCCTGGTGGCGACCTGTCTGTGGCTCGGGTCGCCCTTCCTCGCGCTGGCCATTTCCCTGGCCCCGTTCTGCATGACCTTCCCCAACCGGACCCTGGCGGCGCTGCAGCACTTCAACCTGTCCGCCGACAAGACGGCGGGCGACTATGAGAGCTCTACCCGGACAGTGGTCCTGGACCCGATCATCGGGTTCTTCTACTCGGACATGAACTTCCACCTGGAACACCACTATTTCCCGGCCATACCGCACTACAACCTACGTCGGGTTCACGAGGTCTTTGGACGTGGCGGCAAGCACCGCCATATCGAGCGCGGGTACTGGAACGGGGTGAAGCTGCTGGCGCGGGAAGGCTTCTTCACCTCCAGGAAGACGGCTGGACCTGGATCCGGCGCTTAAGCCGAAGCCGCCCAGCGGGCGAACATCTGGCGGAACGCGTCCTCCACGATGCGCGTAAAGCCGGCTTCGTCGCGATAGGACGAGGCCTCGAACGCCGGGCGTATCCGCGAGCGCAGTCGGTCCAGCGCCTCGAAATCGGCCGTCAGTTCGAGCGCCCTTTCGACATACTCGTCCCAACCGTCTGCCACGAGTTCGGGGATGCCCAGGGGCGCCACCGTGCAGGCGGCGCTGCGCGCATAGTAGTTGTCGCCGGTGTTCGACAGGACCGGCACGCCGTTGCCGAGCGCGTCATGGGTCGTGGTCCCGCCGACGGCTGGCGAAGGATCGAGGGCCAGATCGATGTCCCGGAACTCAAGCAGATAGTCGAGACCCTTGCTCTTGCCACGGAACTCCAACTGTTCCGGCTGCGCGCCATACGCGGCGAAGCGCGCCTGGGTCGCCCGCTGCAGCACCGAGTCGACGAAGTAGCTGTATTTGAGGACCAGCCTGTCGGCGGGTCGCGCGCGCAGGATCAGCGCCCACGCCGCAACCGTCATCTCGTCCAGCTTGGCCGGGTTGTTGAAGGACCCATAGGTGACGTAGCCGTTCTTGAGGGCCGGCGTCGGTGTCGGGTCCGGGCGGTCGGCCGCTGGACGGCTCGGGCTCATCAGCTCCCCGAGGCTCCAGACCTCCTCGGCGAAGTAGGCCTCAGTGCCTGGGACGGCCATCCCATCACAGTGGATCACATAGTCCATGCAGGTGAGGCCCGTACTCTGCAGGAAATTGATCCAGGCGACCTGAACAGGCGCCGGCCGAAGGGCGAACGTCGGCAGGCGGCTGCCGGCGGTGTGACCCCAGATGTCGATCAGGACGTCTATCTCGTCGTCGCGGACCATCGCGGCGACCTGTTCGTTTCCGAGGCCGCCGATCTTGCGCAGCCTGCACGTGGCGGGAAGCGGCCCTTCGGCGTCAGGATCGGTACAGTAAAGGTGGACCTCGACCGCCTTGGGATCATGCGCCTCAAGGACCGGCAGAAGAAACTGGGCCACCTGATTGCGCGTGAAGGTCGGACCGATATAGCCGACGCGCAAGGGGCGATCCGTGTTCCGCGAGTTCGCGAAAGTCACCGTCTGCGGCGTCAGGGGCGCGGCGTAGAGATCGCCCCACTTGCGAGATTCCTGCGCCATGCGCCCGGGGCCACACAGGGCGATGAACACCGGGTGCAGCAGGAATTCATGGATGGTGGGGCTGGCGAAGATCTCGGCGGCGGCGTTGAAGACCGCCATCGCCTCATGCAACCGACCCTGGTGCTGCAGCGACAGGCCGTAGCTGAGCATCAATTGCGGATCGAGGGCCTCGAAATCGAGCGCCCGGCCCAGGGCCACGCTGGCTGGGCCCATGAGCTCGGCGGCGTAGAGCTGGCGGCCGATCTCGGCGCAATAGGCCCGGTCGGACTGGAAGCGGTCCATGTCCGCCCCTGCGGCGCGGATGGCGGCCACGGCATGCAGGGTGCGTGCCTGCTCCAGGGTTTTGCTCGCGGCGTCGCCGGCCCCGGCGGCCTGCAGGGCGCTGTAAAGCCAGTAGCGGCTTTCGTAGTCCGCTGGATCGGCCTCGGCCTGGCCGTGAAAGTTCTGCGCCGCCCCCGCCGCGTCGCCGGCGGCCAGAGCCGCACGCCCTGCGGAGATGGGGTCGCGGACCGCCAGGGTCGGGGCGACGGACATGAGGCTGGCGACTCCGGAGGGACCAGCCCCGACAGTCGGCGATCATGATTAATGGCCGTTGAAGACGCGCCCTCGAAGACGGCGACCGCCGTCTAGGCCTTCAGCACCGTATTGGCCTTGATCGACGCCGAGCCATCGGCGGCCAGGTCCGCGCGGGTGGCGGTGAGGCTCAAGGGACCCCGCAGTCGGGCGTTGACGGCGTCGAGGCCGGTGGGGCTGTCCTGTCGGCGGGCCACCAGATAGCGCAGGGAGATGCGCTCGTGGTCGGCGGCGTCCGGCTGGGTGCCGTGCAGGGTGCAGGCGTGCCACATGGCCGCAAAGCCGGCGTCGCCGGTAAGGACCTTCTGGCGCGCCACCACCTCGCCGTGCTCACCGTTGCGGTAGAGCCAGTCGGTGTCGCCAATTCGGGTCAGATTGTGCGGGAAAACCGAGCCGCCCAACTGATGGCTTCCTTCCAGGAGGTAGAGCGGCGCGTCGGCGCGGGTCACCGGATGGAGGTAGATGTACAAGGTCAGGAAATCGGCTTCGCGGGCCTTGTAGTCGATCAGGTCCTGGTGGAAGTCGATGCCGTAGAAATAGGTCACATCGCGATATTGCGGCCGCACATAGGCGCCGAGATTGTTGACCGGATTGCCGAGGATGCGTTTGCGCAGCCACTCAGGCACCGAGGCCGCCGGCACGCCGCAGACCACCTTCTTGTTGAGGATCTCATAGTCCGGACCCAGCAGGGCGGTGATCCCCTCTACGATTTGCGGGGCCTGTTCGACAAACCCGAGCTGGGCCTCGAACCGCTCCAGCAGGTTGCGGCCGGGCTTGGGATTGACGCCGATATATTGCGGGTCGGCGTCGAAGTCCCCTTCGCTGAGGAACAGGGCCGAGCCGAAGTCGCGGGTGGCCTTGATTGCGGTCAGCAGGTCGGCGCAGGCGGCGGGGTCGAGCGGCTGGTCGAACAGGTGCGCGCCGTCGCGGATGAAGTCGTGCACGACGGTCTCGCTGAGCGACGGCTCCAGCTCACGAAGTCTCGGCATGGCGTTCATCGGACGGTCTCCCGGAATCTCGACCATCAGGCCGCGATTTGCCTGAATCCGCGGTTAACTTTTAGCCCTTCCGCGGGGTCTTGAGACCGGTGGCGAGCTTGTGTCGCACCTCGCGCTTGGCCCGCGCCGGCAAGACGGCGTCCATCTCCGCCAGGAAGGCCTCGACCGCCGGCCGGTCGCGCTGCGCCAGCACACGCAGAGCCCAGGACAGCGCCTTGACCACCATGTCGTCGCGGTCGGCGGCGAGCCGGCGGCAGATCGGCAGGGTGCGCGCCGCATCGCTCGGGCCGCCTGAGGAAAGGGCGTTCAGGCCGACGGTGGCGACCAGGGCCGAGCGGCGCAGCCAGCGGTCGTCCGTCCAGCTCCAAGCCTCAACCTGGGCATCGGCGAGACGCCGCTTGGCCCACAGCGGGCCGGTGAGGATCGTCCCCAGGGCGTCGACGGCGTACCAGGACTGGGCGCGGCGGCCGAACCCCTCGATCTGCGCCTCGCCGACCGCGGCGAAGGCGGCGGGATGGAAGCGGATCAGTTCATAGGCGATCCATTTGCCCATCTGGTCCGCCCTCGCCTCGAAGGCCTCGGCGACGGCGAGCACCTCGGACGCAGCGGCGGGCCGTAGCGCTTTCGACCACCTCCTGCGGACCGTGCGTTCAGAGGCGGTGTCCCGCCGCGGCAGGGCGGCGATCTCGTCCGCGATCCTGGAGGCGATTTCGGCCGCGGCCTCCATCGCCCTAAGCCAGCATGTCCCAGGCCAGCGGCTCGCCGCGGGCGAGGTCGCGGGCGGCGGGACGGCCCAGCACCTCGTCGAGGTGCGCAGGCGGCAGGCCGTTGCCGGGTCGCACGGAGCGGACGTTGGCCCGCGTCAACGGCTCGCCGGCCCTGACGTCGGCGGTGATATAGAGCGAGCGGCGGAACTGGCGGTTGGCGCGCTCGGAGCCCAGGAGGTCGTAGTGGGCGCGGCCGAGCGCGGTCCAAGCGTCCTTGCAGTCGCGCACCAGGCTGGTGAACTCCGCCGGCTCCAGGCTGAAGGCCGCATCGGGCCCGCCGTCGGCGCGGGCCAGGGTGAAGTGCTTCTCGATGACGCTGGCGCCCATGGCGATCGCCGCCACCGAGGCCGCCGAGCCGTGGGTGTGGTCGGAAAGGCCGACGGGGCTATCGAACCGCGTGGCCATGTCGGCGACTGTGCGGACGTTGGCGTCGGCGAGGTCGGCCGGATAGCTGGACACGCAATGCAGCAGCACGACGCCTGCCGCGCCGCCGTCCAGCGCCGCGGCCCGCGCGGCCTCGATCTCGGCCAGGTTGGCCATGCCGGTGGAGATGATCAGCGGCTTGCCCTTGGCCGCGGCGTAGCGGATCAGCGGCAGATCGACAGCCTCGAAGGAGGCGATCTTGTAGGCGGGTGCGCCCAGGCCCCCGAGAAGGTCGACGGCGGTTTCATCGAAAGGGCTGGAGAACAGGGTGACGCCCCGCTCCGCCGCGCGGGCGAACAGCGCCGCGTGCCATTCATAGGGCGTCTGAGCCTCCTGGTAGAGCTCGTGCAGGCTTCGCCCGTCCCAGAGGCCCCCGGTGATCCGGAACTCCGGCCGGTCGACGTCGAGGGTAATGGTGTCGGCGGTGTAGGTCTGGATCTTGATCGCGTCGCAGCCGGTGGCGGCCGCCGCGTCGATCATGGCGAGCGCGCGGTGGAGGCTGCCGTTGTGGTTGCCCGACAGCTCACAGATCACGTAAGGCGGCTGGTCCGCTCCGATCTTGCGGCCGGCAATCTCGATGTGGGGCGAAGTGCTCATCGCCGGGCAATCTAAGCCGACCGGCTGAAACGCGCGTTAACTAAGCTGGCCTTCAGAGCAGCGACGGCGGCGGCGCCTCGTGGCCGACCCTGGGCCGCGTCCCAGCGACCAGGCCGAGCGCGATGCCCGTGCCAAGGCCCACCATCGCCACGGCGGAAAACAGCCTCAGCCCAAGGCCCAGCGCCACGCCTGCGCCCACGGCGGCGCCGACCAGGCCGATGACGCCGGCGGTCTTCAATTCGTCTTGCATGTGGCGCTCCAGAATCGCACCTACATAAGGGCCATGATCGAAGATCGTTCCGAACCCCGCCCCGACTCCGCAAGGGCTGTCCGCTGCCTGATCGTCGGATCGGGTCCGGCCGGCTACACCGCCGCTGTCTACGCCGCGCGCGCGCTGCTCAATCCCGTGCTGATCCAGGGCATCCAGCCCGGCGGCCAGCTCACCATCACCACCGACGTCGAGAACTATCCGGGCTTCGCCGATGTGATCCAGGGGCCCTGGCTGATGGAGCAGATGCAGGCCCAGGCCGAACATGTGGGGACCGAGATCGTGGGCGACATCGTGCTGTCCGCGGACCTTTCCAAGCGCCCGTTCCGGCTGACCACCGACAGCGGCCAGGAATGGCTGGCCGAGACGCTGATCATCGCCACTGGCGCCCAGGCCAAGTGGCTGGGCCTGCCGTCGGAGCAAACCTTCCAGGGCTTCGGCGTCTCGGCCTGCGCCACCTGCGACGGCTTCTTCTACCGCGGCAAGGAGGTCGTCGTCGTCGGCGGCGGCAACACTGCCGTGGAGGAGGCGCTGTTCCTGACCAATTTCGCCTCGAAGGTCACGGTCGTGCACCGCAAGGACGAGTTCCGCGCCGAGAAGATCCTGCAGGAACGGCTGTTCCACCATGCGAAGATCGAGGTGGTCTGGGACAGCGTGATCGACGAGGTGACCGGCGCCACGGACCCGGTCAGCGTCACCGGCGTCCGGTTGAAGAACGTCAAGACCGGCGAGACCCGGGACCTGGCCTGCGACGGCGTCTTCGTCGCCATCGGCCATGCGCCGGCTTCGGAGCTGTTCAAGGGCCAGCTGGAGATGGATTCCGCGGGCTATCTTAAGGTGAAGGCCGGGTCCGCCGCGACGGCAATCGAGGGCGTCTACGCCGCCGGCGACGTCACCGACGACATCTACCGCCAGGCGGTCACCGCGGCTGGCATGGGCTGCATGGCCGCGCTTGAGGCGGTGCGTTTCCTCGCCGAGGAAGACCACCGCAAGGCGCACCATCCGATCAGCCACCACGAGGCGGAGAAGATCGGCGTCTGGTGAGCCGGGTCCGCTACGCCACGCCGGCGGACCATGCCGCCATCGCCGAGGTCGTCGCCGGCGCCTTCGGGCGCGCCGACGAGGCAGAGCTGGTGGCGCGGCTGAGGACCGACGGAGACGCGATGTTCGAGTTGGTCGCCGAGGACGCCGGCAGCGTCCAAGGCCACATCTTTTTCAGCCGTCTGTGGGCCGACCGCACCGGGCTCTATGGCGCGCTGGCGCCCCTGGCGGTGCGCCCGGAGCGCCAAGGCGAAGGCCTGGGCTCGCATCTGGTCCGCACCGGACTCGAGTGCGCCAAGGAGTTCGGCTGCCATGGCCTGCTGGTGCTGGGCGACCCGGCCTATTACGGCCGCTTCGGTTTTTCCGCGCACGACGCGCGCGAGGTGGTCTCACCCTATCGTGGCCTGGCCGGCTTCCAGGCCCTGGCGCTGGAGGATGGCGCCTTCGCCGAACGCCTGAACGTCGCCTACCCGGACGCCTTCAGCGCCGTCTAGTTCTCGCTTCCGGGCGGCTTGGCCGCAGCGGCCGAGGCGTCCTGGCCCTTCTCCATCGCCGCCAGGCTCTCATTGATGCGCTTGACCTCGTCCGGAGTCGGCTGGCGGCGCGGGGCGTAGAGCACGCTCATCACCCGCGTCCGTTCGCCGTTGGCTGTCGTGGGATCGACCACATTGTAGGTGCGCACCTCGCCGGCGATGGCGAGGGTGATCTTGCGCTCGGCGGACACGCCCTGGATGGGCCCGGCGAGATAGCCCTGAGTGCGCGGATCGAGGCTGGCCAGCAGCTGCGGCGACAGATCGGACTCGCGGCCCTCGTAGCGGTTGTTGAAAGCCGGCGGTTCACCCCACGGGCCGGTCCAGCGATAGAAGATGTGCTGACCCACCTGGGTCATCTTGACCAGGGTCGGCGCCCAGTAAGGCACCACATAGGCGGCGTGATAGTGCGTCGCCGAGCCCACATCCTTGTCGACGAAGCCAGCGAGCGCCTTCCTGGCTACCTCCTGCGCCTGTTTCCACAGCGCCGGCTGCGGGGTCCAGCGCAGAGCCCCGTCGCAGGTGAAGGTGAACTGGCAGCCGGTCGGCCGGGCCGACCCCTCATAGACCACCCCGCAGACGGAGTGCGGATAGGCCGGGTGACGCACACGGTTCAGCACGACCTGGGCCACGGCCTGCTGGCCGCGCACAGGCTCGCGCGCGGCCTCGTAGTAGATCGCCTGGGTCATGCAATGCAGGGCCCGCGCACTGTCGTCGGCGTCGGCCTGCAGCACAAACGGCCGCATCGGGCGGATCGGCAGACCGGCGAAGGGGCGCAGGTTGTTGATCGCCACCGCGCCCTCCCCTTCCTGGGTCGAGAAACCGAGGTCGGGCACTGTGCGCAGGTCCAGGTTGGTCCAGCCGAGCGGCCGTCCCCAGAGGTCGGGGCGGCGCAGCGCCGGGTCGTGGCGCCGGGCGATGTCGCGAATGCCGGGCTCGAGACGCGCCGTGGCGGCGATCAGGGCCGGGTCCGACAGGCCCTGGGCCGCCAGGGCATGGGCGTCGGGCGCCTGGGCCCGCGACGAGGCGCGCTCGGCCGCCGGCTGGCAGGCGCAGAGCACCAGGCCGGCCAAGGCCGTCGCCAAGCCGGCGCGGCGCCATCTGTCGAAAGCCTTGAGGATCTTTAAGTCTTCCCTGTTTCAGCCCTTCGAACCTGACCCGACTTTTCGTCCCGGGTTAGGCCGCAACCCGGCCACAACATGAACAAGCGGCGCCGGAACGGGACAGTTCCCCTAAGCGGCCCAGCGTCATATCGCCGGTTGCGCCTCGCCGCCAGGGCTCCCATTCTGCCGTCGCAGGCCAAGCCTGCAGATCGCGTGCCGGAGAGGCCACCGAATGAAGCCATCCGAGTGGCCGCTGCGTTTCGTGCCCCAGCGCTCGCCACCGCTCTGGCAGGCAGTGCTGGTCACCTTGGCGGCCTTCGCCGGCGCCGTCTTGATCCGGGCTCTGCTGCTGGGCTTCGCCAACGCCACCAGCATTTCGGCGACCTATTTTCCGGCGTTCATCCTGGCGACCCTCTACGCCGGGCCGCGCTGGGGCTGGGGCTCGCTCGTCTTCATCATGGTGGCGGGCTATCTGCAGACCAATTCGGTCACCTCGACCCTCTCGCGCGACGCCGTCATCCTGCAGTTCGGCCTTTCGGGCGCGGCGACGGTGCTGGTGGCCCAGGTCCTGCGCGAGACCCTGCTGCGCCTGGAGGAATCCAAGGCCGCCGAGGCCAAGGTGCAGGCCGACCTGATCGCCACGGAGGCGCGCTTCCGGACGCTGGCCGACAGCGCGCCGGTCCTGATGTGGGTCTCCAAGCTCGACGGCAGCCGCGAGTTCGTGAACCGCGCCTACCTGGACTTCCTGGGACTGGACTACGACGAGGCGATCAAATTCGACTGGCGCGGCATGATCCATCCCGACGACCTGCACCGCATCGCCGCCGAGGAAGCCAAGAGCCTCGCCGACGGCGGCGACTTCATCTGGGAAGCCCGCTATCGCAGCAGCACTGGCGAACACCCGTGGATCCGCTCGATCTCCCAGCGCCGCTACGCGCCGAACGGTGAGCTCGCGGGATACATTGGCGTGGGTTACGACGTCTCCGACGCCAAGCGCGCCCAGGCCGATCTCACCCGCATCAACGACCTCCTGGCCGAGCGGGTGCAGGCCGCGCTCGCTGAGCGCGACCTCGCCGAGGCGGCCCTGCGGCGCGCCCAGAAGCTGGAGGCGGTGGGCCAGCTGACCGGCGGGGTGGCGCACGACTTCAACAACCTGCTGACGGTCATCATCGGGGCTCTGGACCTGATGCTGCGACATCCCGGCGACGCAGCGAGGCGCGAACGGATGATCGAGGCGGCGCTCGGCGCGGCCAAGCGCGGCGAGCGCCTGACCCAGCAACTGCTGGCCTTCTCGCGCCGCCAAGCCTTGAAGCCCGAACTGGTGCTTATCGACGAGCTGTTGGCCGAAAGCGAGCCGCTCCTGCGGCGCGCGGTGGGCGAAGCGGTGACGCTAGCCATCGAACCGGTCGGCGGCGGCGCGGTCTGCAACATCGATCCCAGCCAGTTCGAGGCGGCGGTGATGAACCTGGTGGTCAACGCCCGCGATGCAACACCGCCCGGCGGGTCCATCCGCGTGGAGACGCATCCTTGCGTCCTGAAGGCGGGCGAGGCTGAGGACGCGCCGGCCGGCGACTACCTCTGCGTCTCGGTGCACGACACCGGCGCGGGCATGGATGATGACACCGCCAGCCGCGTGTTCGAGCCTTTCTTCACCACGAAGGAGCCGGGCCGCGGCACGGGTCTTGGCCTCAGCCAGGTCTATGGCTTCGCGCGCCAGAGCGGTGGGGCGGCGCTCGTTGAGAGCGCTCCAGGCAAGGGCGCGACGCTGCGAATCTATCTCCCACTGGCCGAGGCAGTCGCTGGCCGACCGGCCGCCCCACCCGAGGCCCAGGCAATGGCGCATGGTCCCCCCCGGCGCGTGCTGCTGGTCGAGGATGACGCCAGCGTCGGCGAGATGGTCGAGGCGATGCTCGCCGACCTCGGCCACGAGGTGCTTCGCGCCGAGGCTGCGGCGCCCGCCATCGAGATCCTGGGACGCAAGGACCGAATCGACCTGATGCTCACCGATCTGATCATGCCGGGCGGCATGAACGGGGTGGAACTGGCGCACGCCGCCGTCGCGCTGCGGCCCGGCCTGCCGGTGATCCTGACCTCGGGCTACACCGGCGAGACTCTGGGCGCCGCGGCCCAAGCGCCCTGGCCCCTGCTCACCAAGCCATACCCCGCAGAGGCCCTGGCGGCGGTGATCGATGCGGTGATGGGGAAGGCGCCGGCGACCGTGTAGCAATCCGTGACTTGCGAAATCGCCGCAGGCGTCTATATGTCCATCACCAGTTTTGCTCGAACTGAGCATAACTAGCGCCAGCGACCGTCTCGTCTGGCGTCTTTTTAGACCGAAGTAATGCTCAAATTGAGCATAAGGAGGCTCGCATGGCCGCCGACGGGTTCCAGTTCGCGTTCACGCCTGATGTGGAGACCGAAACCGCGCCGATCTGGCGGAAGGTCCAGCGTCATGTCACGCCGATGGAATGGCGCGCCCAGGCGCCGCTGATCGCCGCCATCAATCGCCTGAAGGCGGAGAAGGACGCGGTGATCCTGGCGCACAACTACATGACGCCGGAGATCTTCCACGGAGTCGGCGACTACGTTGGCGACAGCCTGGGCCTTGCCAAGGAAGCCGCGACCTCGAGGGCCAAGGTCATCGTCCAGGCCGGCGTGCACTTCATGGCCGAGACCTCGAAGATCCTCAGTCCCGAAAAGACCGTCCTGATCCCCGACCTGCGTGCCGGCTGCAGCCTGGCCGCCTCGATCACCGGCGCCGATGTGCGGCTGATCAAGCAGCGCTATCCCGGCGTGCCGGTGGTCACCTACGTCAACACCACTGCCGAGGTGAAGGCCGAGACCGACATCTGCTGCACATCCGCCAACGCCGTGCAGGTGGTCGAAGAGGCCGCGCGCCTTTTCGGGACCGACCGGGTGATCCTGATCCCGGACGAGTTCCTGGCCCGCAACGTCGCCCGCCAGACGCAGATCAAGATCATCGCCTGGCAAGGTCGCTGCGAGGTGCATGAGCGCTTCACCGCCGCCGACATCCTGGAGATCAAGGAGGCCTATCCCGACGCCGAGGTTCTGGCCCACCCGGAATGCCCGGCCGAGGTGATCGCGGTCTCCGACTTCACCGGGTCCACGGCGGCGATGAACGACTACGTCGTGTCGCGAAAGCCCAAGCGCGTGGTGCTGATCACCGAGTGCTCCATGGCCGACAATGTCGCAGCCGATGCGCCGGACACCGAGTTCGTGCGGCCCTGCAACCTCTGCCCGCATATGAAGCGGATCACGCTGGAGAACATCTACGAGTCCCTGCTGCACGGGCTGCACGAGGTGAGCGTGGATCCCGTCATCGCCGAGCGCGCGCGCCTGGCGGTGCAGCGGATGATCGACCTGCCGCCGCCGGCCAAGCCGGCCCGCTACGACCTGGTCAAGGCGCGCCACCATGTCGATGTTGAGCTGATCTGATGAGTCGTCTCGCTTTCGACGGCGTGCTGATCGTTGGCGCTGGGCTGGCCGGGCTTTCCGCCGCCCTGGCCGCCGCGCCGCGCAAGGCGCTGGTGCTGACCGGCGCGCCGCTGAGCGAGGGCTGCTCGTCGGCCTGGGCGCAGGGCGGCATGGCTGCTGCGCTCTCCGAGGGCGACACGGCCGCACAACATGCTGAGGATACCATCGCAGCCGGCGCCGGCCTGGTGGATCCCGGCATGGCGCGCCTGCTGACAGAAGAGGGGCCCGCCGCCGTCCGCGCTCTGGCCGAGCTGGGGGCGCCCTTCGACCAGACGGCTGACGGCGCCTTCGTCCAGAGCCTTGAGGCCGCCCACTCGCGCGCCCGCGTGGCCCGCGTCAACGGCGACCAGGCCGGCGCGGCGATCATGCGCGCGGTGATCGCCGCCGTCCTGACTGCGCCGCATATCGAGGTGCGCAGCGGCCACCACCTGCGCGGTCTGTTGCAGGACGCCGGCGGCCGCGTGCGCGGCGTGGTCTGCGAGCAGGCGGGGGGGCTGATCGAGATCGCCGCGCCGGTCACGATCCTGGCCACCGGCGGAATTGGCGGGCTCTATGCGGTGACCACCACGCCCGCGGGGTTGAAGGGCGAGGGCCTGGGGCTGGCGGCCCTGGCCGGCGCCGTGATCGCAGACCCGGAGTTCGTGCAGTTCCACCCGACCGCGATCGACATCGACCACGATCCCGCGCCGCTGGCGACCGAGGCTTTGCGCGGCGAAGGCGCAGTGCTGGTGAACGCCGACGGGACGCGGTTCATGGCCGCCTATCACCGCGACGCTGAGTTGGCGCCGCGCGACGTCGTGGCCCGCGCCATCCACGCCGAGCGCGAGGCGGGCCGCGGCGCCTTCCTCGACGCCCGCGAGGCCGTGGGCCCAAATTTCCCCGGCGAGTTCCCCGCCGTCTTCGCCGCGTGCATGGCCGCAGGCGTCGATCCGCGGATCCAGCCGATCCCGGTCGCGCCGGCCAGCCACTACCATATGGGTGGGATCGCCACGGACGCTGACGGCGCGACCTCGCTTCCCGGGCTCTATGCCGCCGGCGAATGCGCCTCGACCGGGGTGCACGGCGCCAACCGCCTTGCCTCCAACTCACTGCTGGAGGCCGCGGTGTTCGGCGCTCGCGCCGGGCGTGCGGCGGCTGCGGTGAGCGATCCGGCTCCCGCGCGGTCGGTCCGCCTGGTGTCTCCGACCCTGCCGCATGAGGCCGTGCAGCGGCTGCGTCGGGCGATGAGCCGCGACGCCGGCGTGGTCCGCAGCGCCGACGGCCTGCTGTGTCTGCTGGACGAGATCGAGGCGCTGGAGCGGGAGCATGGCCGCACCGCCGAACTCGCCGCCGCACGCCTTGTGGCGGCCTCGGCGCTGGCCCGCGCGGAGAGTCGCGGCGGCCACTTCCGCGCCGATGCGCTTCCGACGTACGCCGAACCACGCCGGACCTTCGTCTGCCTGCGCGATCTCCTGCCCGCCGCCTGGAAGCACGCCGCCGAATGATCGAGCCGCTGCCGGATCTGCTGACTGCGCCCGTCGTCCAGGCCGCCCTGGCCGAGGACCTCGGACGGGCCGGCGACGTCACATCTCAAGCCTGCGTGCCCGCCGGGGCGCGGCTGCGCGCGGTGTTCGCGAGCCGGCAGAGCGGCGTCGTGGCCGGCCTGGCCTGCGCACGGCTCGCCTTGGCCGCCCTCGACCCCAGCGCCGATTTCAAGGCGGTCGTGGAGGATGGCGCCCGCGTTGGGCCCGGCGACAAGCTGGCCTGGGTGGAGGCCAACGCCCGCGCCTTGCTGGGCGCTGAACGTGTCGGCCTGAACCTTCTGGGTCGCCTCTCGGGCGTCGCCAGCCTGACGCGGGCCTATGTCGACGCCATCAAGGGGACCGGCGCGATCATCGTCGACACCCGAAAGACCACGCCGGGCCTGCGTGCGCTGGAGAAGTACGCCGTGCGCTGCGGTGGCGGGGTCAACCACCGCTTCGGCCTGGATGATGCGATCCTGATCAAGGACAACCACATCGCGGCTTGCGGCTCTGTCGGCGAGGCGGTGCGCCGCGCCAAAGCCGCGGCCGGTCACCTGATGAAGGTCGAGGTGGAGGTCGATGGCCTGGGACAGCTGGAAGAGGCCCTGAAGTACGGCCCGGACGTGGTGATGCTGGACAACTTCGCCCTGCACGAGCTTGCCGAGGCTGTGCGCCGCACCGCCGGCCGCGCGGTCCTGGAAGCCTCCGGCGGGGTCACCCTCGAAACCGTGCGAGAGATCGCGGAGACCGGCGTGGACGTGATCAGCGTCGGGGCGCTCACCCATTCCGCCAGCGTCCTCGATATCGGCCTGGACGCCGCTTGACGTAGGGGCGCGGTTGAAGAGCAAAGAACACCGGTCCACGGTGTCGACGACGACGGAGGAACGACCATGAACGTGGCGACCAAGATCGAGCCTGCCGGCCAGATACAGCGGATGGCCGGCGTGTTGGCCCGGCAAAAAGCCGCCAACATCCGCGAAGGGGCCCCCACGGCGGAGGTCCGGATCGAGCGCATCAACCGCGCCATAGTCGCCCTGCTGAAGCACAACAAGGCCATCGTCGACGCCCTGTCCCAGGATTTCGGCTCTCGCGCCGAGGCGGTCAGCGGCATCACGGATATCGGCGCCTCGCTGGGCCCGATGAAGCACGCCAAGGCCCACCTGAAGACCTGGATGAAGCCGGAGAAGCGCAAGACGACGCCTGCGATCCTGGGCTTCTTGGGGGCCAAGGCCGAGGTCCGCTTCCAGCCCAAGGGCGTGATCGGCATCATCAGCCCCTGGAACTTCCCGGTGAATCTGACCTTCGCCCCCTTGGCCGGGGTCCTCGCCGCCGGCAATCGGGCGATGATCAAGCCGTCCGAATTCACGCCCGCAACCTCGCAGGTGATGGCGGAGATGTTCGCCGAGGCTTTCGACGAGGAGGAGATCGCGGTCTTCCCGGGTGGGCCTGACGTCGGTCAGGCGTTCTCGGACCTCGCCTTCGACCACCTGGTGTTCACCGGCGCGACCTCGATCGCCCGGCATGTGATGAAGGCGGCCGCGGCCAACCTGGTGCCCGTCACCCTGGAGCTCGGCGGCAAGAGCCCGGTCATCCTGGGCAAGTCGGCGGATTACGCCACTTCGGCCGCGCGGATCATGGCTGGCAAGACGATGAACGCCGGCCAGATCTGCCTGGCGCCGGACTACGTCATGGCGCCCGCCGACCAGTTGGGGACCTTCGTGAAGGAGGCCACCGCCGCCGTCACCGCCATGTTCCCGACCATCAAGGACAACCCCGACTACACCGCGGTGATCGCCGAGCGGCACTACGAGCGGATCAAGGGCTACGTCGACGACGCCCGCGCCAAGGGCGCCGAAATCGTCGAGATCAACCCGGCCGGCGAGGACTTCAGCCAGCAGGAGCACCGCAAGATCCCGCCCACCCTGATCCTCAATCCCACCGAGGAGATGAAGGTCATGCAGGAGGAGATCTTTGGCCCTGTCCTGCCGGTGATGACCTACAGGACCGTGGGCGAGGCCATCGCCTATGTGAACGCCCACGACCGGCCGCTCGGCCTCTACTACTTCGGCGACGACGCGGCGGAGGAGGCCGAGGTCCTGGCCCACACGACGTCAGGCGGGGTGACCGTCAACGATGTGATCTTCCATGTGGCCATGGAGGATCTGCCGTTCGGCGGCGTCGGACCCTCGGGCATGGGCAGCTATCATGGCGTCGACGGCTTCCGCGAGTTCAGCCACAGGAAGTCCATCTATCGGCAGATCAAAAAGGACCTCGGCCCGATGAAGGCCTTGCGTCCGCCGTATGGTCCCGGCGTGAAGGCGTTCCTCGCTGGACAGCTGAAAGGCTGAGGCTTCTAGAGGTGCGCTTCGGCCGGGATGACTGTCTCGCCGTCCTTCTTGGGCGAGGCCTGGGCCCCCATCAGGCTGCGGTCGCGCATGGGCACGTTGGGGATCAAGAGCGTCACCAGGAAGGCCACGGCCACCACGTAGAGGCCGAGGAAGAAGACGCTGGTGATCGCGTCGGAGATGATCACCTTGATGAACATCGGCAGCACCGGCGCCGCGCCCGCGTGCGCCGCCCCGCCCATGGCGCGCAGCTTGCCCACGTCCACGCCCGGCATGATCTTGCCCAGGCCCGAGTTGAGGTTGGCGGTCAGGAAGGTGCCGAAGATCGCCACCCCCATGGTGGAGCCGATCTGACGGAAGAACTGGCTGGACGAGGTCACCACGCCCAACTGGGTGATCGGCATCGCGTTCTGGATGGCGATTGAGAACAGGCTCTGGCCGGGTCCGAGGCCGATCCCCAGCACCAGCATCCGCCACGCCAGGTCCAGCCGCGAGGTGTCAGCGTGCATCCGGCTGAGCAGCCAGATTCCGAGGAAGGTGACCACGAGGCCGCCAACCATGAAGGCCTTGTACTTGCCGGTCTGGCTGACCATCCGGCCACAGAGGATCGACGAGCCGAAGAGCCCGAACATCAGCGGAAGCTGCGCCAGGCCGCTGGTGGTCGCCGCCACACCCTGCCCCAGTTGCTGGAACAGCGGCAGGAAAGCCACGGTGCTCATGAACGACATGGAGACCAGGAAGCCCGCCAGATTGGCGGTGGTGAACACTCGGTTCTTGAACAGCTCCAGCGGAAGAATGGGGTCCGAGGCGAACCGCTCGTTGACGATGTAGAGGATGAGGCCAAGCGCCGAGCCGCCGAACAGGCCCAGCTCCATCGCCGAGCCCCAAGGGTACTGGTGGCCGCCGAAAGTCAGCGCCAGCAGCAGCGGCACCACCGTGGCGATGATCAGAGCCGCCCCGATGAAGTCGATCTTGCCCTTCGCCTGATGGCTCATCTTCGGCATCTTCACGATGATCATGAAGAGCGACAGGATCGAGAGCGGCAGATTGATGTAGAAGACCCACCGCCAGCCGGCGATGACGTGTCCCGCCAGGCTGACGGTGCCGTGGTCGGTGAAGTAGCCGCCGATCAGCGGGCCGATGGTGCTGGAAAGCCCGAACACGGCGCCGAACATGCCGCCGATCTTGCCCCGTTCGCGCGGCGGATAGAGGTCGCCGATGATCGCGAAGGCCGTCGTGAACAGCGCCCCGCCGCCGATCCCCTGCAGCGCGCGGAAGACGATCAGCTGCACCATGCCGCCGCCGATGACCGGCAGCGGCCCGAATTCGCCGGACAGCCCCGACAGCCACGATCCGGCGAGGAAGAACAGGATGCCGGCCAGCAGCACGGGCTTGCGCCCGAAGAGGTCGCCAAGCTTGCCCCAGATCGGCACCATCACCGTCGAGGACAGAAGATAGGCTGTGGTCACCCAGCTGTAGAGCGCCAGGCCGTTCAGCTCCGAGATGATCCGCGGCATGGCGGTGGCGACGATCGTCTGGTCGAGCGCCGACAGCAGGAAGACGATGGCCACGCCCCACAGCGTCACCCGCTTCTCGATGTCGGTGAATTCCGTCGTGCTCACAGTCTCGCGCCCCCCAACGCCGATTCCCTGGATTCATAACCTAGGTATGGCAGAGGGCGCGACAACCGTAGCGTCGCAGAGATTCCGCTAGGTCTTGGGAGGCGCGGGCCGCGGCGCTGGATCGGGCGCCATCGGATCCTTCTCGCCCAGGCCCACGACCTCTCCGCTCGCCAAGACGTGGCCGGCCATGGCGGCGGTGAGAGCACCGTAGTCCTTGCCCGGGTCAGGCACGGTGGTGTCGAGCGCAAAGATTTCGAAATGATAGTGGTCCTTTGGCCCCGGAGGGGTGCGAGGGCCGGTGTAGGCCTGCGCTGCGCCCTTGTAGTTGGGGCCATAGCTGGATCCGGCGGGCGGCGCGGTCATCCCGACGTCGAGCTTGGTCACGCTGGCCGGGATGTTGAACATTGTCCAGTGCAGCACCGGCGCGCCGCGCACCAAGAGGTCGTTGTCCTGCATGATCAGCACGTAGGACTTGGTAGCCACCGGCCCCTTGGTCCAGCTCAGGCCCGGGAAGGTATTGGTCCGGTACTGGGTGTTCTCGAAGGGGATGTCGCCGCCTTCCCTGAAGGCTGGCGTCGCGACGGCCAGCTTGGCCTTGGCCGGCATCAGGTCCAGCGCCGTGCGGGCCTCGGGCTGGCCCGGGGTCGAACGGCTGACCTGGGCCATCGCGGGCGCGGCGGCCAGGCCGAGCAGCGCGGCGCAGGCCGCGCTGCGGAGGGTCGTGTTCATCGGTTTCTCTCCCTGAGCCTTGTTATTTCTTCTGATCGCCGCCCGCGCTCGCGGTCCGGTTTCCGTATTGCGGTGTGGGCGCCGGGGCGAGCGGCGCATTGGCCGGACCTATGTCGTCGCCCGGCGGACGTCGGCGACGATGGCCTCGGCCTTGGCGAACAGCACTGGATCGACGGTCAGGCCCGAAGCGGCGGCGTTCTCCTCAAGTTGTTCGGGCCGGCTCGCGCCGACGATGGCCGAGGCGACGTTGGGTTCGCGCAGCACCCAGGCGAGCGAAAACTGCGATAGCGAGCAACCGGCCTCCTCGGCCAATGGCTTCAGCTTCTGAACCGCCTCCAGGATCGGCGGCTCCAGCCAGGATTTCATCGGGCCGCCCATGGAGTCGCTGGCTCCGCGGCTGTCGGCCGGCAGGGCCGCGCCCGGCCGGTACTTGCCCGACAGCACGCCCTGGGCCAGGGGCGACCAAACAATCTGCGACACGCCATTGGCCGCCGAGATCGGGATCACCTTGGCCTCGGGCCGCCGCCAGAGCAGGGAATATTGCGGTTGGCTGGAGACGAATTTCTCGACCCCCGGAAGCGCGAAAGCCGCCTCGATCTGGTCTGGCGACCATTCGGAGAAGCCGATCCAGCGCGCCTTGCCCGCGCGGACCACCTCGCTCAGCGCCGCCATGGTCTCTTCCAGCGGCGTGTTCACGTCGTAGCGGTGGCACTGGTAGAGGTCGACGTAGTCGGTGCGCAGTCGCCCCAGTGAGGCGTCGATCTGCTTGAGGATCTGGGCGCGCGACAGGCCCTGATCGGTGTCGCTCATCTGGCCGAAGACCTTGGTCGCCAGGATATAGCTGTCGCGCTTGCGCCCGGCGAGCGTCTCGCCAAGCACGCTCTCCGCGGCGCCTCGGCCGTAGACGTTGGCCGTGTCGATGAAGTTGATGCCCAGGTCGAAGGCCTTGTCGACACAGGCCCGCGCCGCATCCTCCTTCACGCCGACGCCATAGGTCAGCCAGGATCCCAGGGAGATTTCCGAGACCTCGAGGTCGCTGGCGCCAAGCTTGCGGTACTTCATGGGACGGATCCTGTGGATGGCCGACGGTCGGGCGGCCGCATAAGACCCCGGGGCGTCCGGTCGGCGCAAGCTGGGCTGCGCGGTCGTGGGAGAAGAGCCCAGCTCATGGACTGGCTAAGCCCCGATCAATCCGTCGCGAAAAGCGCGCCGGCATGGTGATCGAGTCCATTCTGACCCGGAGCGGACTTGGTCCGGTCATCTCGGCGACACGTAAGCCTTCTATGTGCGGGCCCTGAGTAGGGAGACCGGCGATGAGTTTCATAATCTCCATAAGGGCTGCGCAGGATGGGTGGAGCGTCCAGGGCGACACCATCGAGCATGGGATGATGTTCCTCAGCGGGGCTGAGGCCGAAACCGCGGCGCGTCTGCTCGCCCAACGCTATTCCGAGGCTGGCCGGCCTACGGAGATCGAGGTCTTTCTCCGCGACGGCAGCCTCGCCGGGCGCTACGTCGCCGTGCCCGATCTGGACGCGCTGGTCCTATCCTAGCGGGGACCCGGACGGACGAACGGGCTGCCTCAGGTCAACGCAAGCCGTCGCGCCGCCTCGTCTGCGGCGCCGCGGCGGGCGTCCACCAGCGGACCTAGACGCCGGTGGTACGCCGCCAGCACCTGCGGCGGCGCGAGCTCCGGCCGCCCCGCGTTGAACGGGGGAGATGGCGCGTATTCGAGCCCCAGCTGCACGGTCTGGGCGTAGTCCTCGCCTGCCAGCTCGGCCAGGACCGTGAAGGCGAAGTCGAGGCCTGCGGTGACCCCGCCGCCGGTGATGACGTTCCCGTCGCGCACCACCCGGCTCTCGTCGATGATCGTCCCGAAGGGCGCCAGCAGTTCGCGCCAGGCCCAATGGCATGCGGCGCGCTTGCCCGTCAGGAAGCCGCCCGCCGCCAGGATCAGCGAGCCCGTGCACACCGAGGTCAGGTACTTGGCGCCCGCGCCCAACCGGCGGATCTCGCGCATGAAGGCTCGGTCCAGCATGGCGTCAGTGGCGCCGAAGCCGCCGGGAACCAGCAGCAGGTCGCACCGCTCGACGTTGGCCAGGTCGGCCAGACCGGTGAACGTCAGTCCCTCGGCGGCGATGTCCGCTCCGCCCATCGAGGCGACGGTGATCTGCGCCTGGGGCGCGCGGCGCAAGACCTGGTGCGGGCCGGTGAAGTCCAGGTGGGTGACGTCCGGGAACAGCGCGATGACGATCTGCAGCGTGGCGGCGGGCGCGGTCATGATGGCCTCCTGAGGAATTTGACGAGCCGATCATCCCAGGTCTAGCGTGCGGCTGAAACGACCGTTATCCCTCGAAAGCCGCCATGCCCCGCCAAATCGCCTTCGTCGTTTTTCCCGACTTCCAGATCCTGGACGCTACGGGCCCCATCGCGGCCTTCGAGATCGCCGGCCGCATAGCCCCGGGCAAATACAGCCTGACGGTGTTGGCGGCCCAGGGCGGCGAGGTCGCCAGTTCTTCCGGCGTGCGGCTGGTCGCCCAGCCCCTGGACGAAGCGGATTACGACACGGTGGTCGTGGCCGGCGGCAATGGAAGCCGCAACTATGCGGGCCTCGAGGAAACCGTCGGGTGGCTGCGCGGCCGGGCGGGCGACGTGCGGCGCGTCGCGAGTGTCTGTTCGGGCGCCTATCTGCTCGCCGAAGCGGGGCTGCTGGATGGCCGGCGGGCCACAACCCACTGGAGCCGCTCCGATCATTTCGCCCGGCGCTATCCGCAGGTGCGCCTGGAACCCGACCGTATCTTCGTGCGCGAAGGCGACGTCTGGACCTCGGCCGGGATCACCGCCGGCATCGACCTGTCGCTTGCCCTGATCGAGGACGACCTGGGCGCCGACACAGCCAAGCAGACGGCGCAGCAGCTGGTGGTGCACCAGCGCCGGCCGGGCGGCCAGTCGCAGTTCTCCGCCCTGCTGGAGATGGGCGGTCCCAACGGCCGCTTCGCCGACCTCATGGAGTGGATCCGCGAGCGGCTGGCCGAGCCGCTGCATGTGGAGCGGCTGGCGGATCGCGCGGCGATGAGCCCGCGCCACTTCGCCCGCGCCTTCGCCGCCGAGACCGGCGTCACGCCGGCCAAGGCGGTGGAGCGGCTGCGGCTGGAGGCGGCCCGCGTGCGCGTCGAGGCCGGCCACGAGTCCATCGACCGGGTGGCGCTCGCGGCAGGCTTCGGCGATCCAGAGCGCATGCGACGCGCCTTCCTGCGCGCCTTCGGCCAGCCGCCGCAGGCGCTACGCCGGGCGGCGAAGGCTTAGCGTCAGGACTCCGCGGGCTGCTGCGTGACGACGGCGTCGGGGTTTTTGGCCGGCGCCACAACCTTTGCGGCGGCGTCCAAGCCCTTGACCGCCGCGGCCTTCGGCTCCGAAGCGGCGGCCGGCGCCAGCCCGCTGGCGGAGACGGTGACGTCCGAAGCCTTCTCCAGCACCGCGGTCGCCAGGCTGAGGTTCGATCCCGGACCGAGCGGCAGACCGGCCAGCAGACGGCGGTCGTCCGGACGGTTCAGCGGCGCGTGGGGATTGAAGCGGTAAAAGACGTGCAGGCCCACCTGGGCCACGCGCAGCATCTGCGGTCCCCAGTCCGGCGAGACATCGACGGTGTGGAAGTGCGTCGCCGCGCCGATGTCGGCCACCGCGACGCCGGAGAGCGCGCGCTCCGCCACGCGGCGGGCGCGGTCCCAGGCGTCGAGTTCACGCCCGTGGCCCATGGAGCCGTCGCAGGCGAAACTGAACTGGCAGCCGTGGGTGGCCGCGCCTTGGAAGACCACGCCGCAGACGGTCTTCGGGAAGCTGGGGTTGGCGACGCGGTTCAGCACCACCTGGGCCACGGCCGCCTGGCCGCGCGAGGTCTCGCCGCGGGCTTCGAAATAGACGGCCTGGGTCAGGCAATCGAGCTCACGGGCGCTGTCGAGCAGGGCCGCGCGATGCCCGACGGGCAGCCGCTCGCCGGGCCTCGACGGCCACGCCTGGGCGGGGTCGGCCTGGGCTTCAGCGGCGAAAGCGTCGTGCGCCCGGGCCAAGCGCTGGGCGGCCGGATCCAGGCGATCCATTTCGCGCTGCAACATGGTTTCCGAGAACCCGCCGCCGGCCGCTTGCGCGATCCGGACCGCACGGTGGTGGTCGCCAATGGCCTGAGCCATGCCGCCGATCAGATAGGTCGCGCCCAGGGCCAGGCCGATTCCGGAGCCCATCAAAGCGGCGCTCATCAGCCCGCGCCGATTGGCGCTGGCCTGCGTTCCTGCAAACAAAACAAACGTGTCCTGCACGGCGAGGGCGACTAGGCCCCCCGACATTGTCGCCGCGATCGCCCCTGCTCTTGCTGGCAGTGATCGCTGGCAGGCCCACCCGGGACTCGAAGGGGGTGGGCGACGGCAATTGGTAAAGAGGGTATGAACAACTTCGGCCGATTTGGCAAGCTTCCATTGCGCTGCAGCAAAGAACCTGGGTCTTCGGCGCCGGTTGTCTCCTTCTGAACCGTCGCCGTTTCTCACCGCAAACCACGGGCCAGTCTTGGGCCTTGCTCAGGCGGTTTCCCGGCCATTCAGGAACCGAAGCGGGGCCGTTCCGTTTGTCTGACCAACATTCGCCGACTGGAGATTCACCATGCGCAAGACGTTGAGCCTGATCGTCGTCGCCGCCGGCCTGATGGCCCTCGGCGCCTGCAGTAGCAGCACCGAGGAAAAGGCCGGTGCGGGCGCTGTCGCCGGCGCAGTGGTCGGCGGCCCGGTGGGCGCGGCGGTCGGCGGCGCGGCCGGCGCCGTGGCCGGGCACGTGCAGGAAGACTCCAGCAAGCCGCACAGCTAGGCCGCTACGGCGTCCGAAGTCCGGCCGCGTCCGTACATCCTCTCAGGGAACTGGGAGAGCGTACGGACGTGCGCCACATCTTGCTCGCGCTCGCTGCGCTGGCGGCCAGCGTTTTCGTCCTGGCGAACGCCATCAACGGCCATTAGGGAGCCTCGCTTCCGCTTACGTCGTAAACGATGCTAGGGTCTCCCAAACGGGAGGCTTCCAGACATGCGTAACCTGCTCTGCGCCGGCGCGATCGCCCTGGCGGCGGCCCTGCCCTTCGCGGCGACTGCCGCCACGGCGCACAAGGCGCACGCCGCCCACGCGGCGCCCGCGGCCAAGTACGAGGACCACTACGCCCAGAACGGGTCGGTGAAGATCCACTACGTCACCGAGGGCAAGGGGCCGCTGGTGGTCATGGTGCATGGTTTTCCCGACTACTGGGCGACCTGGAAGCCGCTGATGGCGACCCTGTCGGCGGCCGGCTATCGCGTCGCGGCCATGGACAACCGCGGCTACAATCTCTCCGACAAGCCGCAGGGCGAGGCCGCCTACGCCATGCCCAACTTGGTGGGCGACGTGGCCGCGGTGGTCGCCGCCGAGGGCCAGAAGTCGACCATCCTGATCGGCCACGACTGGGGCGCGTCGATCGCCTGGAACACCACCTTCGCCCGGCCCGACCTGGTCAACAAGCTGGTGATCATGGCCGTGCCGCATCCCACCGGGATGGCGCGCGAGCTGGCCACCAACAAGGCCCAGCAGGCTGGCTCCAACTACGCCCGCAACTTCCAGAAGGAGGGCTCGGAGAAGAACCTCACCGCCGAGGGCCTGGCCGGCTGGGTCAAGGACCCGACCGAAAAGGCTGGCTACATCGAGGCGTTCAAGCGCTCCGACTTCGGCGCGATGATGAACTACTACCGCGCCAACTATCCGAAGGGCGTTGGCGAGACCGCCGCGCCGCCGCCTGAGCCCCCGCCGGTCACCGTGCCGGTGCTGGTGATCCACGGCATGAAGGACACCGCGCTCAACGCCGCCGGCCACAACGGCACCTGGGACCACGTCACCGCCGACACCACCATCCTGATGATCCCGACGGCCGGCCACTTCGTGCAGCACGACGCAGAAGCCCTGGTCGACCGCACGGTGAAGGACTGGCTGAACGCGCGGCGCTAGTCCTGCTGCCACCTTGCTGTCAGCAACCGCGTTCGGCCATCTGGTGTTCGGGGGGCTGAAGACCTACCTTGCCCACGTGCCCCGCTCCACGACCACCTCAGCTCCGTCGCCCGCCGGCGTCGCCGACATGTCGGCCTCGTTCGACTACGACGAGAACACCATGCCGATGCTGTGGAAGCCGCACCGGCCGGACCGCCCCGCCAAGTCGGAAGGCGGCAAGCTGTTCAAGCTGGTCAGCGACTACGAGCCGGCCGGCGACCAGCTGACCGCGATCCCGGAGCTGGTGGCCGGGGTCAACGCCCGCGAGCACGACCAGGTGCTGCTGGGCGTCACCGGCTCGGGCAAGACATTCACCATGGCCAAGGTCATCGAGCTGACCCAGCGCCCGGCCCTGATCCTCGCCCCCAACAAGACGCTCGCCGCCCAGCTCTACAGTGAATTCAAGAGCTTCTTCCCCGAGAACGCCGTCGAGTTCTTCGTCTCCTACTACGACTACTACCAGCCCGAGGCCTACGTCCCGCGAACCGACACCTACATCGAGAAGGATAGCTCGATTAACGAGCAGATCGACCGCATGCGCCACTCGGCGACCCGGGCGATCCTGGAGCGCGACGACGTGATCGTGGTGGCCTCGGTCTCCTGCATCTACGGCATCGGCTCGGTCGAGACCTACACGGCGATGACCTTCACGCTGGAGCCCGGCCAGAAGCTCGACGAGAAGAAGCTGATGGCCGACCTGGTGGCCCAACAATACAAGCGCAACGACGCCGCCTTCGAGCGCGGCACCTTCCGCCGGCGCGGCGACACCATCGAGATCTTCCCGGCCCACTACGAGGACCGCGCCTGGCGGATCAGCCTATTCGGCGACGAGATCGAGGCGATCACCGAATTCGACCCGCTGACCGGCAAGAAGACCGCCGACCTGAAGGGCGTGAAGATCTACGCCAACTCCCACTATGTGACGCCGCGCCCGACGCTCAACCAGGCGATCAACCAGATCAAGGACGAGCTCAGGGAGCGCCTCGACTGGATGGTCGCCGAGGGCAAGCTCTTGGAGGCCCAGCGCCTGGAGCAGCGCACCACCTTCGACGTGGAGATGATCCAGGCGACGGGATCGTGCGCCGGCATCGAGAACTACAGCCGCTACCTCACCGGCCGGCGCACCGGCGAGCCGCCGCCGACCTTCTTCGAATACATCCCCGAAAACGCCCTCTTGTTCGTCGACGAAAGCCACCAGACCGTGCCGCAGATCGGCGGCATGTACCGCGGCGACTACCGCCGCAAGTTCACCCTGGCCGAGTATGGCTTTCGCCTGCCCAGCGCCATGGACAACCGCCCGCTCAAGTTCGAGGAGTGGGAGGCCATGCGCCCGGACACGGTGCACGTCTCGGCCACCCCCGGCCCCTGGGAGATGGAGCGCACCGGCGGGGTGTTCACCGAGCAGGTGATCCGCCCCACCGGCCTGATCGACCCGCCGGTGGAGATCAAGCCGGTCTCCAAGGGCGGCTTTTCCCAGGTGGACGACGTCATCGACCAGGTGCGCCAGGTGGCCAAGGCCGGCTACCGCTCGCTGATCACCGTGCTGACCAAGAAGATGGCCGAGGACCTGACGGAGTACATGCACGAGCAGGGCCTGCGCGTGCGCTACATGCACTCCGACGTCGACACGCTCGAGCGGATCGAGATCATCCGCGACCTGCGCCTGGGGGCCTTCGACGCGCTCGTCGGCATCAACCTGCTGCGCGAGGGCCTGGACATCCCCGAGTGCGGCCTGGTGGCCATTCTCGACGCCGACAAGGAAGGCTTCCTGCGCTCGGAGACGTCGCTGATCCAGACGATCGGGCGCGCGGCGCGCAACGTCGACGGCCGGGTGATCCTCTACGCCGACAGCGTCACCGGCTCCATGGAACGCGCCATGGCCGAGACCAAGCGCCGCCGCGAGAAGCAGGAAGAATACAACACCGAGCACGGCATCACGCCGGCCAGCATCAAGTCCCGCATCAAGGACATCCTGGCCTCGCCGTACGAGAAAGACCGCGTCACCGTGCCGGTGGGCGTCGCCGAGGATGGCTCCAAGCCCTTCCTGGGCGACAACTTCAAGGCCACGCTCAAGGACCTGGAAGGCCGCATGCGCGCGGCTGCGTCGAACCTGGAGTTCGAGGAGGCCGCCCGCCTGCGCGACGAGATCAAGCGCCTGAAGATGCTCGACCTGGAGTTCGCCAACGAACTGCTCACCGCCCCCGGCGAAGAGGTCGACCGCGGCGCGGTGAAACGCGTCAAGGCCGAGGCCCGCGCCGAGGCCGCCGAACGGTTTCGGAAGGGGCGGCTTTAGCGGCGCAGATGCTCCCCCTCTGGGGAGCTGTCGCGAAGCGACTGAGGAGGCTTCACCCGAGGTCGGCGCAGGCTTGAATCCCCCGACCGTCTGAGCGGAAGCCCCTCCGGCCCTTCGGGCCACCTCCCCTACGGGGGAGGACCTGGGGACCTTTGCCAGTTCGTGCGATGGCAGGGCAGGCTCAGGCCCCATCGGACTGCCATTTCCGCGCGCGAACGCCCACGGCGCGTCACGCCGTTCGCCGGCAACTCACCCCGTCAAAGACTCTTAGTTCTGGTTTTGTTCACAGTCGACTGCGGCTGGCCGAGAGTCCAGGATTCTCGCCATCCCGTGGATGGAGGCAGAGCCGGTAGGCATGGATTATGGCATCATATGATGCTATCTTTCGTGCATCCATGGGAGACCCATCATGCGGACCACGCTCGCGATCGACGACGACCTGCTCCTGGAAGCGCAGGACCTTACCGGCGTGAGGGAGAAGTCTGCCCTGGTCCGTGAGGCCCTGGTGGCGTTGATCGCGCGGGAGAGCGCTCGGCGACTGGCTCGGTTGGGCGGGAGCCAGCCGAACCTCAAACCCGTGCCACGGCGCCGGTCTGACGCCGCTTGATCCTCGCCGACACATCCATCTGGATCGATCATTTTCACAAGGGAGACGCGGAGTTTGGCGCGCACTTGGACGCCGGGGAGGTGCTGATCCATCCGTTTGTGATTGGCGAGCTCGCCGTCGGAAATCTCAGCTCTCGCGAGGGCATCCTTCGGGCCCTCAGTCGACTGCCGGCGGCGAATGTCGCCCGGCACGAGGAGATCTTGGCGCTGATCTCACGCGAACGGCTCTACGGGCTTGGGCTTGGCTATGTCGACGTCGCGCTGCTGGCCTCCGTTCGGCTGACGCCGGACGCCTGGCTACGGACACGGGACCGACGTCTCCAGACGGTCGCTGACCGGCTCGCGGCGTTCTGAGAGCGGCGTCCTGCGGCGGCGGCGCCTCGGTTGGCGCGTCAATGCCTAAGCGTGTCGCCCGTCCGCGCCCGGTAGAGCAGGGCCGCCATGGCGCGTTCCAAGAGGTGGACGGGCGGACCGATCAGGGCGAAGAGCGCCTCGGTCGTCGGCGAGATCTGCCCCAGTCCTGGGTGACGGGACGCGCCGCTCAAGAGCGTGAAGCCGGTGGTCGCCAGCGTCAGCGGCACGTTGACCAGGATCACCGCGGCCACGAAGCCCAGGACATAGCCGTCCATCAGGCTGAAGGAACGGCGCGGCGTCATGGCCGCCTCTCCGGCCAGGGCGCCGATCGGCCAGAGCAGCAGCCGAGTGAAGAGCCAGGCCTGGATCAGCAACTGGGCGAGGAGGATGAGGCCGTAGAGGGCGACGCCGCCCGGGTTTGCGTACCCTGGCTGTTCGAAGGCGATCAGCCGGCTCAAGGCGAAGGACACCAGGTCGGCGGCGATCAGCAGGCCTGTGCAGATCCAGAACCCGCGGTCCGGCGCGCGCCAGGGCCGGCCGCCGCCCAGGAACAGCCGCAGCGCCAGCGCCCCCAGAACCGCGCCGGGGATCACGTTCGCCAGCTCGAAGCCCAGCCAGGCCGGCGACAGGCCGGTATACAGCAGTGCGATCGGGTTGGCGGGGCGCACGGCCTGGGTCGCGAACACCAGCGCCGCGCCCGCCGCCCACAGCACTGCGACCTCGACCGGGCGCCGCATCATGGCCCGCGCGCCGGCGGCGATCAGCGAGAAGCTGTTGGCCGGATCGGCCGGGCCGTCGTCCCGCGGCGTCTCCGGTTTCGCGGACCCGCCATCGATGCTCGTCATGGCCGCACACTCCCGCCCGCGAGTGGAGCAAGAGCGTCGCACGCGGTCAACCGGAAGGCGAACGCGAGGATCGCCGCCGCCGCCCCCCCCTGTGTCCCCCAAACCCCACCGCGCCATCAACCGGCGCCGTTCATGCTGGCGTCAGGGAACCTGTGCTGTGCTCGTCCGTATTCGAGACAACAGGCCTGGGCGGCCTCTCAGCGGTTCATGGTGAACGGCGGGCGGCCCAAGACCTGAGGTTGGGGATTTGAGGTATTACCGCATGTCACCGTCTCTATCCGTGGTCGCCGATAACGACCTGAAAACTGTCAGGCCCGAAACCGCGCGGGCCGAAACCGTCGCCGAGCGCGTCCGTCGACTGCAGGCCGAGGCTCGCCAGTTGGCCAAGGACCACATCGGCTCGCTGATCGCGGCCATGTCCGACGTCGAGAAGATGGCCGCCGAGATCGCCGACGGCGGCGAGGCCTACCCGGCCGGCGTCCGTGACCTGGCGCGCCGCTTCGTCGAGGACTGCGAGGCCAAGGTGCAGACCCTGGAAGCGATCACCGCGCGGACTTGAGGGGCGGTCCACCGCTCATCCCCGCGAAGGCAGGGATGAGCGAACATTGGGGGGCGTTTGAGCGGATGCCCCCTTCGTCGCCGTCGGCGACGCCTCCCCCTGACGGGGAGGATATTTATCCCACCAGGTCGCCGAATTCCTTGCTGCGCCTGAGCCAGGCGGCGGCGTAGCCGCAGATGGGGGTGATGCGCAGGTGTCTGTCTCGGGCGTCGGCGCTGAGGGCGGCCATCAGGCGACCTGAGGCCCCCGTGCCTCTCAGTTCCGGCGGGGCGAAGACGTAGTCGATGTAGAGGCGGTCTCCGTCGCGGCGGTAGTCGGCGTAGGCGGTGGCGCCCTGCTCGTCCATCTCGTAACGGGCGCCGGTGTCACGCAATTCGGATGCCGACATAACTGGGTTCTCCTGAAGCTGGGTCTCGTCTAGCGTCGTCCTCAAACTGGGCATGGGACGGGAGGGTTCAAGATGACACGCGCGATCCTGATCTGCGGCGCGGCGGTGCTGGCGCTGGGCGCCTGTTCCAAGAAGAGCGATACGGCCACCGGGAGCACGGCGCCGGCCAACGCGACGGCCCCGGCGGCGCCGGCGGCGCCGGC
>NZ_SSMZ01000340.1 GCF_004799395.1 Phenylobacterium sp. | reverse complement strand
CCTTCGAGGGCGGGGCGCAATGGAACGAGCCGATCGGCGACGAGAGGGCCGACAGGCTGTTCCGCCGCGTGATGGCGCCCAACTACGCCGGGCCCTTCGTGCGGATCGGCCGCATCTTCGCGCCGCGATATCGTCAGGCGGGGCTCTACAGCCTCCTGACCCTGCGCGACGACGCCAAGGATGCGCGGCGGTTTGCCTACGGCGACGTGGCGACCGCCTTCCGCTACTGGCGCGACCACGACGGCGGCCAGCGGCCCTTCATCGTCGTCGGCGTCGAGCAGGGCGCAACCCTCGCCGCGCGGCTGGTGGCCGAGGAAATCGCGCCCAACGCCCAACTGCGCGCCCGGTTGGCCGGAGCCTATCTGATCGAGACCGTGGTTCCGGCGACCCATCCCGCCCTGCCGCCGTGCGCCCAGCGGGACGAGGCCGGCTGCCTGGCCGCCTGGGCGAGCGTGCCGTCCAGCGAGCTCGACCGCGGTAAGATCCTGCTGGCGCGCGCCCTCGTCTGGGACGCGAGCGGTGATCTCGTGAACCTCGACGGGCCGGCGCTCTGCTTCAATCCGATCCTCGGCGCGACCACGGACGAACCCGCGCCCGCGCGGATGCATGCCGGCGCGGCCAACGCCACGGGCCTGGAATGGGGCGACCGCCCGGCCTTCCTGGCGCGGCAGGTCTCGGCCCAATGCGAAGGCGGAGTGTTGCGGGTCTCCTCACCGAAATCGGCGTCGCTGCAGCCGTCGGGCTCGTGGACGGAGGAACGGATGGCGCCCACGTTCAACCTCTTCTACGCCGACCTGGAGAACGACGCCCGGGCGCGCTTGGCGGCCTTGACCCGCCGCTGAGCCTGGCGTCCTCGTAACCGCAACAAACGAGGAAACGCCATGGCCGAGATCAATCGCCAGATCGTGCTGGATCGCCTGCCGCAGGGCGACAAGCTGGCGCGCGAGCACTTCCGCCTGACCGAAGGCGCGGCCCCGTCGCCGGGCGAGGGCGAGGTGCTGCTGCGCACCCGCTACATCTCCCTGGACGCCGCCAACCGCGCCTGGATGCAGGGCGCCACCTACCGTTCGGCGCTGAACTCCGGCGACGTGATGGCCGGCGGGGCGCTCGCCGAAGTCGTGGCGTCCAACGTCGGCCACCTGAAGCCCGGTGACGTGGTGTTCGCCGACACCGGCTGGCAGGACTACGTCGTCCTGTCCGGCAAGCGGCTGGAGAAGCTGCCGCAGCTGGAGCCGATGACGCACCTGATGAGCGTCTACGGGATCGCTGGCCTGACGGCCTATTTCGGCCTGCTGGAATGCGGAAAACCGAAGGCCGGGGAAACCGTCGTGGTTTCGGCGGCGGCCGGTTCGGTGGGCTCGATCGTCGGCCAGATCGCCAAGATCAAGGGCTGCCGCGTGGTCGGCGTCGCCGGAGGCGCGGAGAAGGGCCGCTGGCTCGTGGACGAACTCGGGTTCGACGCGGCCATCGACTACAAGGCCGGCGGCCTGCGCCAGCAGTTCAAGGAGATCCTGCCGGAAGGCATCGACGTCTATTTCGACAACACCGGCGGCGAGATCTTCGAGGCCTGCCTGTTCGCCATGAAGAATTTCGGCCGCATCGCCTGCTGCGGCGCCGTTTCGCAATACGATGGCGCAGCCCCGCCGCACGGCCCACGCGGCATCCCCGGCCTGATCGTCACCAAGCGCCTGAGCCTGCGCGGCTTCGTGGTCATGGACTTCGACGACCAGCGCGAGGCGGCGCTGAAGGACCTGCAGGGCTGGGTCGCCGACGGGCGGCTCAAGGTGCAGGAGGACATCATCGACGGCCTGGAAAACACGCCCGCCGCCCTGATCGGCCTCCTGAACGGCGAGAACCGCGGCAAGCGGATGATCAGGGTGCGTGGCTAACCGAAGTCGAGCTCCGGCCGGACTTCGATGGCGCCATGACGGGCCATCGGGATCCCCGCGGCGATCCGCTTGGCTTCCTCCATGTCAGCCGCCTCGATGAAGATGAAGCCGCAAAGGACTTCCTTGGTCTCGGCGAACGGACCGTCGCCGACCAGCAGGCGGTCGCCTCGGACGCGGATGGTGCTGGCCGTATCCACGCCCTGCAACGCCGAGGCGGCGAGGAAGTGGCCGCGGGCCTGGAGGTCGCTGTCGTAGGCGAGCGAGTCGCGGTCGAGCGCGGCCTTGTCCTCGGCGCTGAGGCCGGAAAGCGCGCCGGGCACGGCATAGACGAGGCAGATGTACTTCATGACCGGGGTTCCTTTGCTTGGGCTCGGCCCTAGGTCGAACGGACGCATTGCGATCCGACATTTCCGGCTAGCCGGCGTCGCGTAGTCCCAATCCCGCCTTCCAGTCGAAGAGCTCCTGTAGCACCCTCAGCGCTTTGCCACGCTCGCTCGTGAGGTCCGGATCGCGGCCTACGATCAGCCGCGCGTCGTCGCCGGCCGCGGCGATCAGGTCGCGGTGGGGCCCCAGCACATCGGCGAAGACATAGTCGGGGAAGCCGGACTGCTTGAGGCCTAGCGCATCGCCGCCGCCACGCAGTTCCAGGTCTGTCTCGGCGATCTGGAAGCCGTCGTCGGTGCGGCGCAGGATGTCGAGGCGCTTCTGGGCTGTCTCGGAGAGCGGCGGATCGTAGAGCAGGACGCAGGAGCTCTCGCGGCGCCCGCGCCCGACCCGGCCGCGCAGTTGGTGCAACTGGGCGAGGCCGAAACGCTCGGCCTGCTCGATGACCATGATGGTGGCGTTGGGCACGTTGACGCCGACCTCGACCACTGTCGTGGCGACCAGCACCGAGAGCCTGCCGTCGGCGAACTCGGCCATCACCGCGTCCTTCGCGGCCGACGCCATCTTGCCGTGGATCAGGCCGACGCTTGGGCCAATGGTCTCTTTCAGCTCCGCGGCGCGGGTCTCGGCGGCTTTCAGGTCGATCAGTTCGGATTCCGAGACCAAGGGACAGATCCAGAAGGCTTGGGCGCCGCCCTTCACCGCCTCGCGCAGGCGGGCTTCGACCTCGTCGATCCGGGTCATGGGCGCGGCCCGGGTGGCGACAGGCGTGCGACCCGGCGGCTTCTCGTCGATGCGGCTGACATCGAGATCGCCGTACATGGTGAGTTCGAGCGTCCGCGGGATCGGCGTGGCGGACATGGCCAGCATGTGCACCGCGTGGCCCTTGGTCTGCAGCCTCTGGCGCTCGCTGACCCCGAAGCGGTGCTGTTCGTCGATCACTGCGAACTCCAGCCGATCTAAGGCCACATCGTCCTGGAAGAGAGCATGGGTGCCGACTGCAACCTTGGCCGCGCCGGAGTGTAGCGCCCGCAGCTTCTCCGCGCGGCCCGCGCCTTTGTCGCGGCCGGTGAGCAGGATGACGCCGATCCCATGGGCGGTGAGGGGCCCCGACAGCGTCTCGAAGTGCTGGCGCGCGAGGATTTCCGTTGGCGCCATCAGGGCGCTCTGACCGCCGGCCGCGGCGACGTCGGCCATGGCGCACATGGCCACCACGGTCTTGCCGGAGCCCACATCGCCCTGGATCAGCCGGCTCATCCGCTCGCCGGCGGCGAGGTCGGCGCGGATTTCCGCCAACGCCCGGGCTTGCGCGCCGGTGAAGGCGAAGGGCAGGTCGGCGCGGATCCTGTCAGCGATCTCACTGGCCGGGATCCGCGCGGCCGGTTCCTTGCGCCGCTCGGCCTTGCGCTGGGCCATGGCCAGTTGCTGGGCCAGCAGTTCGTCGTAGGCCAGACGGCGCAGGTGAGGGGCTGTGGGCGAAAGATCGGCCTCGGTCTCCGGGCTGTGCAGGCGGGCGAGCGCTTCGCGCCAGGCCGGGAAGCGTTCGCGGGCGAACCAGGCGGGGTCCTGCCACTCCGGAAGCCCCGGCGCCCGCTCCAGGGCCTCAAGCGCGAAGGTGCGGACGCGCCGCGCCGGCAAGCCCTCCGTCGCCGGATAGATCGCTTCCCGCTCGGGGATCTCGTCGCGCTTGTCGGGAGCGACCATGTAATCGGGATGGACCATCTGGCGGCCGTATTTGTCGTCGTCGACCTTGCCGGAGATGATCCGGAGGGAGCCCGGCGGGTGGCGCTTCTCCAGCTGGTCGGCGAAGCGGCCGAAGAACACCAGGGTCATGAAGCCGGTCGGGTCGCTGACCCGCACCCGCCACGGCTGGGCCTGGCTGCGCGGCCGCTGGTAATCGTCGATGGTGACCTCGAAGGTCATCACCTCGCCGTCCACGGCGCCAGACAGGTCGGCGGGCGTCCGCCGGACGAGCGAATGCGGGCGCAGGAACGCCACATCGCGCACGATAGGCCCCGCCAGTTTCTCCAGAAGGGGAGCCACGCGGGGGCCTACGCCTTTCAGCGTGCTCACGGGGGCGAAAAGCGGGAACAGAATCTCGGGCCGCATGATTGCAGCATAGCCGACTGGCGCTGGCCCGCCGCGCGCTCTATATCCGCCACCTCTTCATGACTGACATGGACGACGCCCGGCTGAAGAAGCTGAGGTTCCGGGCTTGGCGCCGGGGCTTCCGCGAAGCGGACCTCATTCTGGGGCCGTTCGCGGACAAGCACGTCCCGAGCATGAGCGTGGCGGAACTCGATATCTTCGAGGTGCTGCTCGAGGTCCCGGATCAGGACCTCTACGCCTGGATCGTCGGCACGGCCGACACGCCGGCCGAGTTCGATCACGAAATCATGAACCGGATCAAAGCCTTCCGCTTTGAAGTTGGCAAGGGCGAGGCCCGTGGCGGCTGACGGCTCACGGCCCATCAGCGCCGCCGAGATGCGCCGCGTCGCCGAAGACCCAGGCCGCCTCGATCTGGTCGGGGCGCCGGAGGGCTTTGACGCCCTGGTAATGGCCGACATCGTGCGCGCCCGTAAAGGCCTAACGGTCTTCGTAGCGCGCGATGGAACGCGGCTTTCCGCCTTCGCCGAGGCGTTCCGATTCTTCGCGCCCGAGGTCGAGGTCCTGACCTTCCCAGCCTGGGACTGCCTGCCCTACGACCGGATCGGTCCGTCGGCGGGCGTGGCGGCGCAGCGGATGACCACGCTCTCGCGGCTCTGCAGCGGCCTGGATGAGAAGACGCCGCGCCTTCTGGTCACCACGGTCCCGGCCATCGTGCAGCGAGTGCCGCCGCAGGCCGCGGTGCAGCGGGCCGGCTATTCGGCGCGCACCGGCAATATGGTCGAGATCGCCGACCTCGAGACCTATTTCGCCATCAACGGCTACCAGCGCGCTTCGACCGTCTCGGAAAAGGGCGAGTTCGCCATCCGCGGCGGGGTGATCGACGTCTTTCCGCCGTCGGCCGAGGAGCCGGTCCGGCTGGACCTGTTCGGCGACACCCTGGAATCAATCCGCGCCTTTGATCCGGAAACCCAACGCTCGACCCGGCAGCTCAAGGACGTCAGCCTGCTGCCGGTCAGCGAGGCCCTGTTGGACAAGGAAGCCATCGCGCGCTTCCGAACGAGCTATCTGGAGACGTTCGGCGCCGCCGGTGACGATCCGCTCTACGCCACGGTGTCCGAAGGCGGCCGTCGGGCCGGGATGGAGCATTGGCTACCGCTATTCTACCCGCAGCTGGCGACCCTGTTCGACTATCTCCCGCCCGCCTCGGCGATCGTGCTGGACCACCTTTCGCGGGAGGCGCGTGACGAGCGGCTGGCGGTGATCGCCGACGCCTATGACGCGCGCGCCAGCACTGAGCGCCGGATCCATTACCACCCGCTGGAGCCGCACAAGCTCTACCTGACCGCCGACGAATGGCAGGGCGAGCTGGCAAAACGCGCCACCCGCCGGTTCTCCGCCTTCCAGGAGGCCGAGGGCGACACGGTGATCGACATGGGCGCGCGGGCCGGGCGCAGTTTCGCGCCGGAACGCCAGCGCGACAGCGTCAACCTGTTCCAGGCCACCGCCGACCACGCGCGCACCTTGGCCGCGGCCGGCAAGCGGGTGCTGTTCGCCTCATGGTCGGACGGCTCGTCCGACCGGCTGGGATCCATGTTGGCCGATCACGGCCTCACCGACGCGCCGTTCGCCGCCTATTGGGACGCCGCCAAGGCCGCCAGCCCGAAAACCCCGCAGCGGGTGGTGCTGCCGCTGGAGGCCGGTTTCGAGACCGATGCGCTGGCGGTCATCTCCGAAACTGACATCCTGGGCGACCGCCTGTCGCGGCCACGGCGAAAGCGACGCGCGTCGAATTTCCTGGCCGAGGCCTCCTCGCTGACGCCCGGCGACATCGTCGTCCACATCGACCACGGCATCGGCCGCTACGCCGGCCTGAAGACCCTCGACGTCCAGGGTGCGCCGCACGACACGCTGGAACTGCATTACGGCGGCGACGCCAAGCTCTACCTGCCGGTGGAGAACATCGACCTGCTCACCCGCTACGGCGCGGAATCCGAGGGCGTGATCCTCGATCGTCTCGGCGGAGCGGCTTGGCAGGCACGCAAGGCACGCGCCAAGGAACGGCTACGCGAGATGGCCGAGGGACTGATCCGCATCGCCGCCGAGCGGGCCACAAAGACCACCGACCCGATGGAGCCCCCGCACGGCGTGTTCGACGAGTTCTGCGCGCGCTTCCCCTACGAGGAGACCGACGACCAGTTGACCGCCATCGGCGACGTGCTGGAGGACCTGGGCGCCGGCAAGCCCATGGACCGGCTGATCTGCGGGGACGTGGGTTTCGGCAAGACCGAGGTGGCCCTGCGCGCGGCCTTCGTGGTGGCGATGAGCGGCCACCAGGTGGCGATCGTGGCGCCCACGACGCTGCTGGCGCGCCAGCACTACAAGACCTTCACGGAGCGCTTCGAGGGCTGGCCGGTGAAGGTGCGGCGTCTGTCGCGCCTGGTGCCGGCCAAGGAGGCGGCTGAGACCCGCGAGGCGCTTAAGAACGGCGAGGTCGAGATCATTGTCGGCACCCACGCGGTGCTGTCCAAGCAGGTCGGTTTCCGCAACCTCGGGCTGGTGATCGTCGACGAAGAGCAACACTTCGGGGTCAAGCACAAGGAGAAGCTCAAGGAGCTTCGCGCCGACGTGCACATGCTGACGCTGACCGCCACGCCTATACCGCGGACCCTGCAGATGTCGCTTTCCGGCATACGCGAGATGTCGATCATCGCCACGCCGCCGGTCGACCGCCTGGCGGTGCGCACCTACATCACGCCTTGGGACCCGGTGGTGATCCGGGAGTCCCTGCTGCGCGAGAAGTATCGCGGCGGCCAAGCCTACTATGTCGCCCCGCGCATCTCCGACCTGCCGGAGCTGGAGCGGTTCCTGCGCGAACAGGTGCCGGAAGTGAAGTTCGTGGTGGGTCACGGCCAGATGGCGCCGACCCAGCTCGAGGAGGTGATGAGCGCCTTTTATGACGGCCAATATGATGTGCTGCTGTCGACCACGATCGTGGAAAGCGGCCTCGATATCCCGACCGCCAACACCCTGATCATCCACCGGGCCGACATGTTCGGCCTGGCTCAGCTCTACCAGCTGCGCGGGCGCGTCGGGCGAGCCAAGTCTCGCGCCTACGCCTATATGACCACGCCGGCCGAGAAGCAGATCACGCTATCGGCCGAGAAGCGGCTGAAGGTCCTGCAGTCCCTGGATAGCCTGGGCGCAGGCTTCCAACTCGCCAGCCATGACCTCGACATTCGCGGCGGCGGCAATCTGCTGGGCGAGGAGCAGTCGGGCCACATCAAGGAGATCGGCGTCGAGCTCTACCAGCAGATGCTGGAGGACGCGGTCAATGATCTGAAGACCCGCGCGGGCGCCGAGGCGGTCGACAACGACCGGGGCTGGTCGCCCCAGATCAACACCGGCGCGGCCGTGCTGATCCCTGAGGACTACGTGCCTGACCTCAACGTGCGCCTGTCCCTTTACCGGCGGTTATCGGACGCGGAGAGGGCGGCCGATCGCGAGGCCCTCGCCGCCGAACTCATCGACCGTTTCGGGCCGTTGCCGCCGGAGGCGGGGCAACTCCTCAAGGTCGTGGCGATCAAGGGTCTGTGCCGAGAAGCCAACGTCGCCAAGATCGACGTCGGACCGAAGGGCGCGGTGGTCAGCTTCCGCAACGACGACTTCAAGAACCCCATGGCGCTGATCCAGTTCGTGGCAAAGAACCAGGTCGCGTGGCGGGTTCGCCCCGACAACAAGGTGGTGGTGAAGGGCGAGTGGGAGACGCCGGAACAGCGTCTCAACGCCGCCGAGCGGGTGCTGACAGAGCTGGCGCGCCTGGCCGCTTGAGCCTGTTTCCGTCATAGGGCGCAACGTCGCAGACGTGCTGGTCGGGGCCTCAGGTTAAGCCAATCGCAAAGCTTGCGATTTCATAATTGAACCGAGGTGGGGGAACTCGGTTTGACCAAGCGACTGAAATCGCTGTCGCTGTCGCAGAAACTGCTGGGCGGTCTGCTGGCGATCTCGCTCGCATTCACCGCGACTGGCACCATCGCGGCCTTTGTGATGTTCCGCGACCGCGCGGAGCAAATGCGCGTGTCCGACCTGTCGCTCTACGTGAAACAGCGCACCAAGTCCGAACAGGCGATGTTCGAGCAGGTCCGTGGCAAGCATCTGTCGGCGACCATCGCCCTCGAAGAGCGATATGACAATATCGACCCCAAGCAGGCCGTGCGCGACTTCGACCGGCTGTTCCCACTGGAAGCGGATGGCACGCGCCGCAGCGTGCCGGAACTGGCGTCCGGCCTGACCCTCGGTGGCGACCGCCTCTATGGCCTGACGGCCTTCCTGGGGCACGGCGCCGATTTCACCGTCGACGACAAGCGCCTGATTATGGCGATCGCCCGCGTTGTGCATGCCTCGGGCGAGGCTAACCGCGCGATCTTCGACAACTTCTACTTCGCCACGCCCAACAGCCGCCTGGTGATGTTTTCCCCCGATCACGCCGAGAAAATAGCTTTCTACAACCATGACGCCCCGGCCGATCTGAAGCTGGCGACCATGGACCTGGTGCAGATGAGCCTGCCGCAGAACAATCCGCGGCTCGACACCGGCTGCACCAAGCTGACCCCGCTGCTTACCGACCCGACGCACAAGTCGATGGTTTCGGCCTGCACGACCCCGGTCTATCTGCACGGCCACTATGTAGGGGCCTGGGCCGACACCATGCCCATGGGCTCGCACTTCCTGAGCGCCATGCGCGAGGCGATCCCCGGAGCGACCAACCTGATCATCGACGAGCAGGGGTCGCTGATCGCCTATCCCGGCTTCGTCACCTCGAAATATGTCACAGCGCCGGCGATCCAGTCCTATGAGCGGCGCCTGCAACTGCATGACGTAGCCCGCGCGATCCGCGCCCAGGGACGCGAATTCGGCGTGATCTCCAGCCCCGACGGGCAGAACCTCGTCGCCTACGGCCATATCGACGCGCGATGGTACTTCCTGATAACCCTGCCGACGGCGGCGGTGACCAGCGCCGCCTCGCAATCGGCCCTGCCGCTCCTGGCCATCGGCCTCATTGGCGCCCTGGCGCAGGCCGCGTTGATCCTACTCTGGGCGCGCAGCCTGTTCGTAAGGCCGCTGGAGCAACTGGTGCGCGACGCCGCCGGCGCGGAGCCTGACGCCGCCGGCGAACGCTTGGACGCCCGCAGCGACGAGATCGGCGCCCTGGCGCGTGCACTAACCGCCGAACGGGCCACTGCCCAGGCGCTGACCACGGGACTCGAGGATCGCGTGCGCGAGCGCACGGCCGAGCTCGACCGCGCCAACCAGGCGAAGACATCCTTCCTCGCGACCATGAGCCACGAGCTGCGAACGCCGCTGAACGGCGTGGTGGCCCTCTCGCATCTGCTGGCCGAGCGCCAGACCAATCCCGAGGACAGGGAGATGGCGGCGTTGATCATCTCGTCCGGGCGGCTGCTGGAGCAGGTGCTCACCGACATCCTGGATTTCTCCAAGATCGAAGCCGGCCAATTGTCGCTGGATGCGGCGCCCTTTGACCTGGCCGTCTGTGTGCGTCGGGTGGCGGAACTGCACCGCGCAACAGCCGAAGCCAAGGGCTTGACCCTGACCTGGAGTGTGGAGCGGGGCGTGGCTGCTGGCGTGCTGGGCGACGAATTGCGCCTGACCCAGGTGCTGTCCAACTTCCTCTCCAACGCCGTGAAATTCACGGACACCGGGCAGGTCGCCCTGGAAGTCACCGAGGCGGACGGCGGCATGCGCTTTGCGGTGCGCGACAGCGGCATCGGATTCACGCCGGAGGTGGGCTCGCGCCTTTTCCAACGGTTCGAGCAGGCCGACGCCTCCATAACCCGCCGGTTCGGCGGC
>NZ_SSMZ01000034.1 GCF_004799395.1 Phenylobacterium sp. | reverse complement strand
CGCCGAGGGACCGGCAGGCCATCCGGCGTCGCCGCTACGGCGTGGGCGTCGGTATCCTCGTCGACAGTCGCGCGCGGCGTCAGCATCTTAGGGTCGGAACTCCTGAGCCGCGGATGAGTGTCGGGTGACGATGACCTAGGCGCTCGCCGCCGCGCTCGGACGCGCCTTCACGCGGGCGAACCAGTCGGTGATCTTGCCGAACTTGGGGTCCAGCGGCTGGCCGACCGTGGCCCCGAAGTCGAGGAAGGCGAACAGCAGGATGTCGGCCATGGTGAAGTGCTCGCCCGCAATCCACGGGCCTGCGAACTCGCCTTCCAGCCACTCCAGCCCGTCCTGGGCGATGGCTTTCAGCCCCGGCGCGGCGTCCGGAAGGCAGCGCATGCGGCTCTGGAACAGCGGCAGGCCCTCGGCAAAGCGGAAGCCGTTGGCCATGGGCTCGCAGACCTTCAGGTCGACGCGGCGGGTCCACATGCGGGTCGCCGCGCGCTCCTCCGCAGTCGTCCCGATCAGCGGCGGGCTCGGCTGACGCTCCTCCAGATATTCGCAGATGGCGGTGATCTCGGTCAGCGTCGAGCCGTCGTCCAGCTCCAGCGCCGGCGTCTGGCCGGCTCGGTTGACGCTGGCGTTGTAGGGCTCGCGCCGGTTCTCCCCGCCCATAAGGTCGACCTTGATGAGCTCTATCTCCAGGCCCTTCTCGGCCAGGAACATCTTCACCACCCGGGGATTCGGCCCGATCGAGGTATGCAGCTTCATGGCGTCTCCTTTGCGTTGAGCCATGCTCTAGGCGGGCGCCGCAATGCGCGTCAACGGCCCGCTGTTAACCACTTTTTTACCGGCGGGCGTGGCGTTTCGACGCAGTTTGGGGTATAGACGCGCCCCATGGCTGATCGACAGTTCAAACCCGACCTGACGGGATCTGGCGAAACGCTCGAGCATCTCCTCGCCCGTCTTCGCTCTAACCTGCGCCGTCCCGTGTGGTCGCGGCGCGATGGCCCCACCGAATGGGAGAGCTTCGTCACGTCCCGGCGTCCGCCGCGCGGCGCCGGCGGGGCGGAAGCGCCGATCCCGCGCGAAAGACCGGTGCCGGATGCTTACGCGCCGATCTGAGCCAGGCCCGGGGGCCTCGGCCCGCCGGTGGCCCAGTCCAGCAATTCGACCGGATGCACGACCGGCTGGCTGACCGCCGGCGCGATCTGAGCGATGCAGCCGACGTTTCCAGCCGCCACCACGGCCGCGCCGGTACGGACGATATTCGCCGCCTTCCGGGTCCGGAGCCGCCCCGCCAGTTCCGGCTGGAGGATGTTGTAGACCCCCGCCGAGCCGCAGCAGAGGTGACCCTCGGCGATGGGGCGGACGTCGTAGCCGGCCTGACTCAACAGATCCGCCGGACCGGCCTTGATCCCCTGCCCGTGCTGCAGCGAGCAGGGCGCATGATAGGCGACGCTGAGCCCGCCAGGCCGCGTCACCGGCGGCAGCCCGACCTCACTGATGAACTCCAGGATGTCGCGCGCCTTGCCCGCGGCCTGCATCGCATCGGCGTCGCCTCCCAGCCGCTGGCCATAGGCCTTGAGCGTTGTGCCGCAGCCCGCCGCGGTGGTTACGATCGCGTCGAACGGACCAGCCCGGGTCCAGGCCGCCAGGTTCGTCCGCGCAAAGCCCGCCGCCTCGTCCGCCCGGCCCAGATGTTCCGACAGCGCCCCGCAACAGCCCTCGCCCTCGGCCAGCACCACCTCGTAGCCGGCCCGCGCGATCAGCCGCATGGCGGCGGCGCGGATCGACGGCGCCATCTCCGGCTCGACGCAGCCTTGCAGCAGGACCACCCGGCCCCGCGATCGGCCTTCGGGCGGAACGCTACGCGGTGAGGACGCGGCCGGTGCGGCCGGCGGAACGAGCCGCAGCAGTGCGGCGAGCGGCGTCAGTCGCAACGCCTCGAACACAGGCTCCAACGGCCGCGCCAGACGGCCCAGCGCCATCGCCACCCGGAGCCGAGCAGGCCTCGCCAAGACGGCCGGGATTGCCCAGCGCAGCCACCGTTCGCCCAGCGGGCGGCGGTAGTGGGCCTCGATGTGGGCGCGACCGTGGTCGATAAGCTGGGCGTAGTCGACGCCGGAGGGACAGGTCGTCTTGCACGACAGGCAGGAGAGGCAGCGATCGACGTGGGTCACCGTCTCCCTGGACGGCGCGCCGCCGGCTTCCAGCATCGCCTTGATCAGCTCGATCCGCCCTCGCGGTCCGTCGCGCTCGTCGCCCAACAGGACGTAGGTTGGGCAGGTCGCCGTGCAGAAGCCGCAGTGCACGCACTTGCGGATCTCCGCGTGGCTGACGGCAGTATCCGGATCGGCGAGCTGGGCGGGCGTGAACGCGGTCTGCATCAGCCGCCCATCCGGCCGGGGTTCAGGACGCCCTTGGGATCGAAGACACTCCTCACCCGCGCGGTCAGGGCCGCCAGCGCCCCGTCCAGCGGCTCGAAAGCCCCGCCCTGGCCGCGAAAGAGCGTGGCGTGGCCGCCGAGCCCGCGAACGGCGGGCCGCGGGTCGGCGTCCGACAGCAGCCAGACCAGGCCGCCGGCCCAGTCGTAGAGCGTCTCCCCCGCCACCGCCTCGCCGACTTGCCAGCCCGACGCCGGCGGCACAGACACGCGCCACAGACGTCGCGGGTCCTTCCGGAACGCCTCGACCTCGCGGACCTGCAGCCAGAACTCCCGGCTG
>NZ_SSMZ01000339.1 GCF_004799395.1 Phenylobacterium sp. | reverse complement strand
GGCGCTGATCGCGCTGCCCTTCGACATGCACGGCCTGAACTGGGCGCACGTTTCCGACGACGAACTGCTCGCCGCCATGCCGGCGGACCATCCCTTGGCCAGACTGAAATCGGCAGACCCCGACGATCTGGAGCGCGAGGACATCATCCTCCTGGAAGACGGCCACTGCCTGCGCGATCACGCCATGGCCGCCTGCGGGTTGAAGCCGCCGAAGGTTGCGTCCGGCGAGGAGGCCTTCGCCGCAACCTCGCTGCCGACCCTGGTGCAGATGGTGTCCTCGGGCCTCGGCGTGACCTTCCTGCCTGCCATGGCGGTCAACGCCGGCCTCACCGACCCGGCCAGCGTCGCCGTGCGTCCGATTTCGCCCGGCCACGCCAGCCGCGAGATCGTCGTCGCCTGGCGCGCCGGCTCCAACCGCGCCGCCGAGGGCCGCCTGCTCGCCGAGGTGCTTCGCGAATAGAAGGATTTCGACATATCGAAATACGCTTGCAAGTCCGATGCGGTTTAGATATATCGATAGCACCCCACTAAAGGAGGGGGTTTTCGATATGCACAGACACCATCACTTTCACGGCGGGCGGGACGAACACCGCAGCCGTCATCCCTGGGGCGGCCACATGCGCGGCCTCGGGGGCCACGGGCATCACGAACGCCATCGCAGCGGCCGGGTTGGCCGGTTCCTGGAACACGGCGACCTGCGCTTCGTGGTCCTGGCCCTGATCGCCGAACAGCCGCGCCACGGCTACGAGCTGATCAAGGAACTGGAAGACCGCACGGGCGGCGCCTACCGGCCCAGCCCCGGCGTGATCTATCCGACCCTGTCGCTGCTTGAGGACGAGGGCTTCATCCGTCCGGTCGACAGCGAAGCCGGCCGCAAGCTCTACGAGGCCACCGACGAGGGCCGCGCCGCGCTGGCGGAAAATCAGGCCGGCGTCGACGCCGTGTTCGGCCGCATGGCTCAGGCCGCGGAAGGCTCCGACTCCACCCGTCCGCGGATCGCCCGCGCGATGGCCAACCTGCACACCGCCCTGATGCAGCGCCTCGCGCGGCGTCCCATCGCCCAGGACGAGATCGACCGCGTCATCGCGCTGATCGACCAGGCCGCCTCGGCGATCGAGAAGGTCTAGGAGGCGCCCATGCGCTCAAGCTCGACGATCGTCACCGACCACAGTCACCTCTACATGGCCCAGCTGTGCCACCACTTCGTGGACGGAGCCGTGGCCGTTCTGCGCGATCGCGAAGGCCGGATCGCCTTCGAGGCCGGCGAGGTCTATCTGCGGTCCTCGCCGGTGACCCTGATGATCCTGGCCCAGGCGCCGGAACCGGAGGCGCTGAGCGTGTTGGAGCAGACCGTCGAGGATCAGCTCCGCCGCCTCGCCGAGCGCGAGCCGGACCTCGATGTCGAGTGGCGCCGCGCGCCGCAGCCCGTCGATGCCCGCCCCTAGTCCATCAGCTTCTGGGACAGGTACACATAGTGCCTGGCCCAGCGGCGGGCGTTGAGCTCCGGATCGGCGTCGTTGGCGTGCCCGCCGAAGGTCTGCTCGTAATAGAGATAGGGCAGGCCCATGGCCTCCATCTTCGCCGCGAACTTGCGCGGATGGCCCGGATGCACCCGGTCGTCGCGGGTGTTGGTGGTGATGTAGGGCTCGGGGTATTTCACCCCCGCCTTCAGGTTCTGATAGCCGGAATATCTGGCGATGAAGGCGCGGTCCGCGGGGATGTCCGGATCGCCGTACTCCGCCACCCACGAGGCGCCGGCCGACAGGTGATTGTAGCGCAGCATGTCGATCAGCGGGCTCTCGATGACGATGGCGTTGAACAGCTCCGGATGCTGGGTCATCGACACGGTGGTCAGGATGCCGCCGTTCGAGCGGGCGTAGATGCCCATGTGGCGCGGCGAGGTGATTTTCCGGGCTTCCAGGTCGCGGGCCACCGAGGCGAAGTCGTCGAAGGCCAGCTGGCGCTTCTCGCGAAGCACCGCCTCGTGCCAGGCGGGGCCGAACTCGCCGCCGCCCCGGATATTGGCGACCACATAGGCGCCCCCTCGCTCCAGCCACAGCTTGCCCATCTGGGGCACGTAGAGCGGCGGCTCCGACAGCTCGAAACCGCCATAGCCGAACATCTGGACGGGCGTGGAGCCATCCAGCTTCATGTCCCGCCGGTGGACCACGAAGTAGGGTATCTTGGTCCCGTCGCTGGAGGTCGCCCAGTGCTGATCGACGACGTCCTTCGAGGCGTCGAACTGGGCGGGCAGTTGCTTGACCTTGGTCGCCGCGCCGCTGTCGGCGTCGGCCAGCCATAGCGAGGTCGGGTCAAGGAAGCCCTCGGCGGTGAAGAACAGCTGATTGTCGTCTTCCGATGTGCTGACCAGGCTGATGTTGGCGTTGGCCGGCAGCTTCAGGCGCCTGGGCAGCCAGACGCCAGCCTTGTGGTCGTAGACGTCGACGGCGCCCTTGACGTCTTCCAGCAGAACGATGGCCAAGCGGTCCTTGGACGAGGCGACCCTGACGACCGCGTCATGGGCGCCCGGGTGGAAGACCAGCTGGGCCTTCGCAGCCGCCGGATCGCGCTTGAGGTCGGCGAGGTCGAAGCTGATCACGTCGCCGGCGGCGAAGGTCTTCCAGGCCTGCTTGATCGTGAACACCACCTGGCCGTCCACATAGGTCGAATATTCGGTCTTCTTCGGAAGCGGGATGAGCGTCAGGCCCTTGTCGCCCAGCAGGCTGAACTCGCGCTCATAGAACGTCAGGCCGTGGTTTAGGAGGATCGCGTCGGCCCCGTGCTCGCCCTCAAGCACGTCCCCGCCATTCTGCACGTCGGTCTTGGCGCCGCGGAACACCTCGCGGGGCTCTGCGCCGCGATTCACGATCTTCACGACGTAGGGATAGCCGGACTTGGTCACCTCTTCCGGCGTCCAGGGGCGGGCGACGATCAGGGTGTCGCGGTCGATCCAGCGGATGTTCTGCTTGGCGTTGGCGAACTTGAAGCCGCCCTCGACGAACTTTCTTGTGGCGGTGTCGAATTCGCGGACCTCCACCGCATCGCTGCCGCCGTTGGAGAGGTGGACAAGGCATAGCGTTTGGGCGGGCTTCAGGCAGTCGGCGCCCTTCCAGATCCAGTTCTTGCCCTCGGCCTTGGAGAGCGCGTCAAGATCGAGCAGGGTCTGCCATTGGGGGCTCGCGGTCTTGTAGGACGCGAGGTTCGTGTGGCGCCAGACGCCGTGGACGTGCGCGCCGTCCTGCCAGAAATTGTCCACACCGCCGGCGCGGAAGCGCGGCATGGGGATGCGGTCCTGGGCGGTGAAGATCTTCAGCGCCTGCTGGCGGAAGACCTCGTAGCGCGGGTCTTCCTCAAGCCGCACATGGGTCTTGGCGTTCTGGCCTTCGACCCAGGCCATGGAGCGCGGACTGTCGATGTCCTCAAGCCAGATGAAGGGATCATCCGCACTGGCCGCGGCGACGACCGGCGTCGGGGCTTGTGCGAAGGACGGCGCGAAGGCGGCGGCTGAGGCCAGGGCCGCGAAGGCCAGTAGCAAAGCTTTCATGCCCGTTGTTCTAACCGGCGCGAAACGGGCCTGTCTCGCCCGGAGGTGTTTCGGGGCGGAAACGCCCAGGATGCGCCCTCCGCGTGCGTCCGGGCGCGTCTTCGCCTATATGTCCGCCGCCATGAGCCGTCCGTTCCTGAAGATGAACGGGCTCGGCAACGACTTCGTCGTGGTCGAGGCCCGCAGCGCGCCGTTCCAGCCGACGGCTGACGAGGTGCGCGCCATCGCCGACCGGACGAGCGGCATCGGTTGCGACCAGTTGATCGTCCTGGAGCCGCCGGAGCCCGGCGAGGGCGTCGATGCCCGCGTGCGCTTCTGGAACTCCGACGGCGAGGAGATCTCCGCCTGCGGCAACGGCACGCGCTGCGTGGGCTGGCTCCTGATGCAGGCGACGGGCCAGGATCAGGCGGTGATCGAGACCAAGGCCGGCAAGCTCTACGCCAGCCGAGCCGGGGAACGGCTGGTCAGCGTCGACATGGGCAGACCCGGTCTGGACTGGCGAGACATCCCTCTGGCGCGCGAGCAGGACACCCGGGCCCTGGACGCCACGCTCTATCCGGACGCGTCGCTGGCGACTGCGCCGGGCTGCGTCTCCATGGGCAATCCGCACGTGGTGTTCTTCGTGGCCGACATCGACGCCGCGCCTGTGAACGTCGCCGGGCCGATGGTCGAGCATCATCCGCTGTTCCCGGAGGCCGTGAACGTCGGCTTCGCCCAGGTGATCGACCGCGGGCGCATCCGGCTGAAGGTCTGGGAGCGCGGCGCCGGCCTGACCCAGGCCTGCGGCACCGGCGCCTGCGCGGCCCTCGTCGCCGCCGCGCGCCGTGACCTGACGGACCGCACCGCCGTGCTCGTCCTCGACGGTGGCGAGCTCTTGATCGAATGGCGCGACGACGACCATGTGATCATGACCGGCCCCGCCGCCGTCGATTTCGCCGGCGAGCTGCCATGAGTGACGTCGCTGCGCCTGCCGACGTGGACGTTGTCACCTTCGGCTGCCGGCTGAACGCCTATGAGAGCGAGATCATCCGCAAGCAGGCGGCGGCCGACGGGCTGTCGGACGCCGTCGTCTTCAACACCTGCGCGGTGACCGGCGAGGCCGTGCGCCAGGCTCGTCAGGCGATCCGCAAGGCGCGGCGCGAGCGGCCGGGCGCCAAGCTGATCGTCACCGGCTGCGCCGCCCAGATCGATCCCGCCGCCTTCTCCGCCATGCCCGAGGTCGACCTCGTCCTGGGCAATGCGGAAAAGTCCGCGCCCGGCGCCTACCTGCCGCAGCCGGAGCTCGGCCGCGTGCGGGTCAACGACATCATGAGCGTGCGCGAGACCGCCGGGCATCTGATCGATGGGCTGAAGGACCGGGCCCGCGCCTACGTCGAGGTTCAGAACGGCTGCGACCACCGGTGCACGTTCTGCATCATCCCCTATGGCCGCGGGAATTCCCGCTCGGCCGCCGCCGGCGAGGTGGTGGCGCAGGTCAAGCGCCTGGCCGCCCAGGGCTACCGCGAGGTGGTGCTGACCGGCGTCGACGTCACCAGCTGGGGCGCCGACCTGCCAGGCCAGCCGACTCTGGGCCAGCTGGTGGGGCGGATCCTGAAGCTGGTCCCGGAACTACCGCGGTTGCGGCTGTCGTCCATCGACGCCGCCGAGATCGATCCGGACCTGATGGCCTGCCTGGCTGCCGAGCCACGCCTGATGCCCTATCTGCACCTGTCGCTGCAGGCCGGCGACGACATGATCCTCAAGCGGATGAAGCGCCGCCACAGCCGCGCCGACGCCCTGAAGCTGGTGGCGTCCGTACGCGCCATCCGACCTGACACCGCCTTTGGCGCCGACCTGATCGCGGGCTTCCCCACCGAGACGGAAGGCATGTTCGAGAACACCTTGTCGCTGGTCGAAGAAGCGGGCCTCTCCTTCCTGCACGTCTTCCCCTACAGCGCCCGTCCGGGCACGCCCGCCGCGCGGATGCCGGCCGTGGCGGGTGCGCAGGTCAAGGCCCGAGCGGCGCGTCTGCGGGCGGCGGGCGAGGCGGCGCTTGCGCGGCACCTGCAGCGCCAGGTCGGGTGTAGGCTGATGGGACTGGTCGAACGGAACGGCGTGGCGCGGGCGGAGGATTTCACCGAGATCGCCTTCACGGGCGGGGCGGAGGTGGGGAGCATCGTGGCGCTGAGCGTCACGGGCCACGATGGCAAGCGGGCCCTGGCCCACACCCTGGCGCTCCAAGCGGCCGAATAGCCGCCTAGCTGCCGTCGTTCTCCGGATCCACGGGTCCCCCAAACCCCGGCAGCGACCACTTCCACAGGATCGCCCCGCTCCGCAGGCTGAGCGCCGCCACGAAGCCAGCGATCCCGGCCGGTGTCGTCGGCGTGCCCACCAGGCCCAGGATCACAAACGTCGCAGCGCCGACCAGCGCCGGGGTGACGTACAGCTCCCGCTGCAGCAGGACCGACGGTTCGTGGGCCAGCACATCTCGGATCACGCCGCCGAAGGTCGCCGTCAGCACGCCCATCACCACGGCGGAGAACGGCGGGACGCCCAGGGAGGTGGCCTTCAGCGCGCCGACCACCGCGTAGGCCGCCATGCCGATGGCGTCGAGCCAGGTCAGCGTGTGGCCCCGGAAGCGCCGCGGGCCGACGATCCACACCGCCGCGGCGGCGCCCAGGCAGACGATCACATAGCCGGGCTTGCCCACCCAAAACACCGGCGCGCCGATGAGGAGGTCGCGCAGGGTGCCGCCGCCCACCCCGGTTATGGCGGCGAAGAAGCCGAAGGTGACGATGTCATGCTTGCGGCGCGCGGCCGCCAGCGCCCCGGTCGCGCCGAACACCGCGACCGCCGCATAGTCGAGCACCGCAAGCGTGGCCGTGAGTCGGTCCATGGCGGGTGAGCCTGGAAGGGAGCGTGACGGCGCGCAAGGGGCCCGCTAGAAGCGCGCGCATGACCGAACCCAAACGCGGCTGGTTTTCGCGGCTGACCGAAGGCCTGACGCGCTCGTCGAAGCAGATCGGCGAGCAGATCACCCAGGTCTTCGTCGCCAAGGAGCCGCTCGATCAGGCCAAGCTCGACGAGCTGGAGGAGATGCTGATCGAGGCCGACCTAGGCCCGCACTCCGCCGCGCGCATCACCCAGCGCTTCTCCGACGAGAAATTCGGCAAGGACGTCGACGAGACCGAGATCAAGGAAGCCCTCGCCGCCGCCATCGGCGATGAGCTCTCGGGCCGTGAGGGGACCTTCGACGCGCTCTCCGGCCCTCGGCCCTATATCGTGCTGTTCATCGGGGTGAACGGCTCTGGCAAGACCACGACGCTCGGCAAGATCGCCGCCGACCTGACAGGCAAGGGCGCCAAGGTGCTGGTGGTGGCCGGCGACACCTTCCGCGCCGCGGCGGTGGAGCAGCTCAAGGTCTGGGCCGAGCGAGCGGGCGCGGACTTCATGTCGCGGCCGATGAACTCCGACGCCGCGGGCCTGGCCTTCGACGCGGTCGAGCGCGCCCGGGCCCAGAATTACGACGTGGTGCTGATCGACACCGCCGGGCGTTTGCAGAACAAGCAGGGCCTGATGGACGAGTTGTTGAAGATCATCCGCGTGGTGAAGAAGGTCGATCCAGAAGCCCCGCACGAGACCCTGTTGGTGCTCGACGCCACCGTGGGCCGCAATGCGCTGGCCCAGGAGAACATCTTCGGCAATCAGATCGGGGTCTCGGGCATCGTCATGACCAAGCTGGACGGCACCGCTCGCGGCGGGGTGCTGGTGCCGGTCGCTCAGGCCTCGGACAGCCCCATCAAGCTGGTCGGCGTGGGCGAAGGGATTGAGGACCTGCAGCCGTTCAACGCGCGGGCCTTCGCGCGCTCCCTGGTGGGCCTTGAGGAGACCGGCCGATGAGCAGCGAGTCGGCGGCGCCCCAGAAACCGGCCCCGAAGCTCCCCAAGTGGGTGCACTACGTCATCGATTACGGCGGCCTGGTCGCCTGGATTCTGACCCTGGTGATCACCCGCAGCGCCATCACCTCGAGTTGGGTGATCGTCGGCGCCTCGTTGCTCGCCCTCGCTGTTGGCCTGGTGGTCGAGCGCCGTGTCGCGCCCATGCCGCTGGTGACGGCCGTCGTCGGCCTGATCTTCGGCGGGTTGACACTGTTCTTCCACGACGAGCGGTTCATCAAGGTCAAGCCGACCATCCTTTACGCGCTGCTCGGCCTCTTCCTGATCACCGGCGCCCTGCGCGGCAAGAACCCGCTGAAGGTCCTCATGGGAGACGCCTTCCACCTGCCGGACCCGGTGGTCCGCACCCTGACCCTGCGCTACGCTCTGTTCTTCTTCGCCGTGGCGGCTGCCAACGAGGCGGTGTGGCGCACCCAGAGCACGGTATTCTGGGGCTTCTTCAAGTTCCCGGGCGTGCCGGTGCTGATCTTCCTCTTCGCCATGAGCCAGGCGCCGCTGATGATGAAACATATGCCGGACGACGATACGGAAGTGGCAAAGCCGCCGGCGGACGCGCCTTAGGACCGGCGCTCAACCGCCCACGGAGTGTCTGTAATCAAAAAGTCGCAATCGTACTCTAGTGACGCGGAAGAGCCGCGCGGGGGACGACCGATGGCCAAGGGCAAGTCTGGCGCTAAGGGTGGCATCGCCGCCCTCGAGCAGTCGCCGAGTCACCTCCTTCATCGAGCGCTGCAGCGCGCACTGGACATCTATGTCGAGGAGTTCGGCGAGGGCGGGATCACCCAGCGTCAGTTCGCGGTCCTCGCGGCCGCCGACGAGCGCGAGGGCGCGACCCAGGCCGACCTTGTGCGGATCACCGGCATCGACCGCTCGACGCTGGCGGACATGGCGCGGCGGATGATCGGCAAGGGCCTGCTCGAGCGTGAACGGTCCAACGTCGATGCCCGCGCCAACGCAGTGCGACTGACCGAGGCCGGCAAGCTCGCCCTGACGGAGGCGCGGCCGAAGATGGCATCCGCGGATACGCGGCTGATGAAGCTGATTTCCGGCGGTGGCCGCCGCGCGACATTCCTGAGCCTGCTTCGCGACCTAACCAAGTCGGCGGAGCCGCCGGCGGCGAAGGCCAAGCCGAAAGCCCCCAAGCCGGCGCCCAAGGACAAGCCGCCCAAAGCGGGCAAGGCCCACAAGGGCAAGAAGGCGAAAAAGAAGGCGGCCTAACTCAGCCGCGGGCCGCTCGTAGGCTGGGCGGGTCCGGCGATGGTCGACGGCCGCAGGTGCGGCGAGTGCAGGCGCTCGTAGGGTGGCGGACCTGCGCGGCGCAGGATCATCTCAAGCAGCATCGGACCGTCCGCGCGCAAGGGCGGCGGCTCGCCGAAGATTTCACGCCACAGCGCGGCGGCCTCCTCGTAGATTTGTTGGTCCCTCGGTTCCATGCTGGCTTAACACCGATATCCGGCCGGCGTTCCCGATTCAAAAAGTTAATGACTTTTAAGGCCTTAAGGTCACGCTCGCTTCGCGTCAGACGCGAATGTCGAGGAGCGACCCGGGGCGGAGCAGCTTGGCCGGCGGCTCGGCTGGGATCGCCGTGGGGCGAACCTCGGCCCGCTGAACCGGCGCCGTCTGGGGCGTAAACGCCTGCGTCTGGCTCGCGGCCTGGGGCGCCGCCGGGGCCGTCGGCGCGCCCGCGCGGCCCATGGCGGCGTCGAAAAAGGCCCGCTGTGCAGAGGCCCGCGCGGCGTCCGCCGCCGCGCCGGCGACCGAGGTCGAGGCGGGTTGGGTCGGGAAGGCGTTGGGACGGATCGGCGTCACGGGCGGGCGGCTCGGGTCTGTTATGGTTAACGCGGCGCCAATCTGGCCCGCCGCCGATCAACGCCCGGTTAACATCCGCGCCGTCAGAGCCTGAGCGTCGCGCGCATTGAGATTGGTGTACTTGGCCGCCACCTTGCCGTCGGGCATGACCAGATAGGTCTCCGGCACGCCAGAGACGCCGAAGTCGATGCCGGCGCGGCCGTCGCGGTCCACCAGGCGCTCCATGAACGGATCGCCCAGGCGGGTAAGGAAGGCCTTGGTGTTCTCCGGCGCGTCCTTGTAGGCAACGCCGATGATGCGGACATGGCTGGCGCGCAACTGCATCAGCACCGGATGCTCGATCTCACAGGGGCCGCACCAGGACGCGAAGAAATTCACCAGGATCGGACCTTCGCGCGCCGCCTCGCGGACGCTCGTCAGGGTTCCGTCGTCCAGACTGGGCAGGCTGACGTCGGGCGCTTGTTTGCCGACCAGAGCCTCAGGCACGACCTGCGGATTGTGATGCAGGCCGTAGCCGGCGAACAGCGCCGCCAGCAGGGCCAGGACGACCAGGGGCAGCGCGGCGATCCAGCGGCTCATGAAATGGCGCTCACTTGCGCGACAGCTCTTCGAAGCGCGCCTTCCAACGGCGCGCATGGTTCAGGGCGCTGGCGAGCATTACGACGAACACCACCGCCGTCAGGCCGTAGGCGGTCCAGATGTAGAAGCCGTACTTGCCGGTCTCCAGATGGATCATTGTCTCAGCCTCTCGCCGCGCGTAGCGCCGCGGCCTCGGCGCGGCGGCGCCAGACCTCGCCGCGGATCCGCACCAGCCACAGCGACCCGAACGCCGAGGTGTAGGCCAGCACGATCAGGATCACCGGCCAGAAGAACACCGGCGCCAGCGCCGAGCCGCCGGATCGGAACACCGAGGCGCCCTGGTGCAGGGTGTTCCACCAATAGACGCTGTAATGGATCACCGGCAGGATCAGCGCGCCCACCAGACCCAGGATCGCCGCGGCGCGCGCGGCCTTGGCCTCGTCGTCCATGGAGGCGCGGAGCGCCATGTAGCCCAGGTAGATCAGGAACAGGATCAGCTCCGAGGTGAGACGCGCGTCCCACACCCACCAGGTTCCCCACTCCGGACGGCCCCAGAGGGAGCCGGTGGCGAGCGTCAGCAGGGTGAAGCCGGCGCCCAGCGGCGCGGCGGCCTGGGCCGCGGCGTCGGCCAGGACCTGGCGCCAGACCAGGGAGAGCAGGCTGGCGACCGCCAGGCAGGCGTAGACGAACTCGCTCATCCAGGCGGTCGGGATGTGGATGAACAGGATCCGGACCGTGAAGCTCTGCTGATAGTCCGGCGGCGCGCTCCAGCCGAGCCACAGGCCGGCGACCCCCAGCACAACGGCGATCGCCCCGAACATCGGCGCGGCCCAGCGCGAGAAGGCCATGAACCGCTCGGGATTGGTCAGGAAGGCAGGCGCCGGGATCATCACTGGCCGGGCTTAGACCGGCAAAGGGGGCCCGGCAAGCCGACCCCCTTCGGCCGATGCGATCGGCAGACGATCAGGAGCGCGGAGGCGCCGGGGGCCGCGGCGGGATGGGCGGCATCGGGGGCATCGGAGGCATGCCGTCCATGTTGACCATCACCCGCATCGAGCCGCCGTGCATCATCGGTCCCATGGGCCCCATCATCATCATCGGCATCTCGTCGAACACCTTCTTCTGCGACGGTTCGAGTTGGTCGTAGAACTTGCGCGTCGCTTCGATGCGGGCGTGGGCCTGGGCGGTCTGTTCGTTGAGATGGGCATCCATCTCCGCCAGGCGCTGGGTGGTTGTCTTGGCGTCATGGCGATCGGACATCTCGACGATGTTCTCATGGTGTCGCTCCGGGCTCACCGCGGCCAGGTAGGCGGTGAGCGCAGCTTCCTGGTTCGGCTTCAGCTGCAGCATGGTGCGAAGATGCTCGGCCTGGTCCTTGCCCTCATGGCGGATCACCACCTGGCGTTCCTCGCGCATCTGGTGATGGTCGCCAGCGTCCGGCGCGGGCCCGGCCGGCGGCTGGGCGAAAGCCGCGGCGCTGGCGGCGGCGGTGAGGGCGAAGGCCGCCCCGGCGAGGTAGCTGGTCAACGGACGCGTCATCGCGGTCTCCTGGGTCAAGGTCGAGCTTGAACCTTGTCGTGAAACTTGGCGAAACGGCGGCATGCGAAATGAAGCTTTGGTAATGTTCGCGGGGGCTTAGGGCCTAGGACAGGGCGTTGCGGCAGGCCGCGGCCATGAACAGCGGTCCCAGCGCCACGAAGGCCGCGGCGTAGGCGCCGAGCAGGACCAGCCCCGAGGTCCAGGGCAGGCCGGCGAGGTAGCTGGCGAGCGCGCCGCCGCCGAAAATCACCGGAGGCACGAACAGCGGCAGCACGATAACCGCCGTTAGCAGGCCGCCGCGCCGGGCGCCGAGGCTCAATGCCGCGCCGATGCCGCCCGTGAAGGCGAAGGCCAGGCCGCCAATCAAGGCGCAGACGAAGACCAGGGGCGCCAGATTCAGTGGCGCGCCAAGCGCGATGGCGGCGACGGGGGCGGCGAGCGCCAGCGGCGCGCCGGTGGCCAGCCACTGGGCGAAGCACTTCACCGCGCAGGTCAACTCCAGCGGGGTCGGCGAGAGCACGAGGTGGTCCAGGGCGCCGTCCTCGTAGTCGCGCTCGAACAACCGGTCGAGGGAGAGCAGGCTGGCCAGCGCCAGACCCACCCAGGCGGCGCCCGGCGCAATGGCGGCCAGTCGCGCCGGCTCCGGCCCGATGGCCAGCGGCAGCAGGGTGGCGACCCCGGCGTAGAACCCGACGCTGACCAGCGGCCCGCCGCCCTTGCCCCAGGCCAACGCGGTCTCGCGAGCCAGCAGCGCGCCCAGCCGGCTCATGCGCCGATCTCCAGCGTTCTCGCCGTGATCGGCAGGGGATCGTGCACCGCCGCCAGGATCAGGCCGCCGCCGGCCAGGTGGGCTTGCATCATCGCGCCGAAGCGAGCCCGCCAGGACGCGTCCAGGGGGCTAAGGGGCTCGTCCAGCAGCCAGAGTCCGCGCGGCGCGGCGAGCAAGCGCGCCAGCGCCAGGCGACGCCGCTGGCCGGCCGACAAGCGGCGAACCTCCAGGTCCAGCAGGCCGATCAGATCCAGGGATTCGGCGGCCGCCAGGGCCGAGGCCTTGTCGCCGCCGCTCCAGACGCTCCAGAAATCCAGCTCCTCGCGCGTCGTCCGGGCGGGCTTCAGCCCATCTTGGTGGCCGATCAGGTGCAGGCCCCCGCCGCGGGCCTCCCCGGCCTCGACGTCGCCGAAGCCGATCTCGCCGTCCTCCAGGGGGACCAGACCCGCCACGGCGCGCAGCAGGCTGGTCTTGCCGGCTCCGTTGGCCCCCGTGAGCGCACAGGCTTCGCCGGCCGTCAGGCTCAGCGACAGTCCGCAAAACAGGCTGCGGCCGCCCCGGCGCACGGCGACTCCGCGCAGGTCGAGGGCGATGATCATCGCCGGAACAAGCTCAACCGTGGCCGTGCATGGACGCGTAACACACGTAGGTCTATGAAGCCCGCGGCCGCCGTGACCTCGGGGGGCCCTCGCCGCGCGGGTTCGGACGCTGTGTGTCCGTTCATCGAAGCGCGCGATCTCCGGGGTGGGCGTGATGCGGCCGGGAACAGAGAGAGGATCTCCCCAAATGGCGTCAGTCGACAGCCTGAAAACCCGCCGTGAACTCACGGTGGGCGACAAGACCTACGCTTACTACAGCCTTCGCGCCGCCGAGGAAGCCGGACTTTCCGGCATCTCCAGCTTGCCGATCTCCATGAAGGTGCTGCTCGAGAACCTGCTGCGCAACGAAGACGGCGATTCCGTCGGGCGCGATGACCTGCAGGCGATCGCCGCCTGGGTCCAGAACAAGGGCAGCGTCGAGCACGAGATCAGCTTCCGTCCGGCTCGCGTGCTGATGCAGGATTTCACCGGCGTGCCGGCGGTGGTGGACCTCGCCGCCATGCGCGATGCGATGACCCACCTGGGCGCCAACCCCGAGAAGATCAATCCGCTGAACCCGGTCGACCTGGTGATCGACCACTCGGTGATGGTCGACTACTTCGGCACGGCCAAGGCCTTCGGCGAGAACGTCGAGCGCGAGTACGAGCGCAACATGGAGCGCTACCGCTTCCTGCGCTGGGGCTCCTCGGCCTTCAACAACTTCCGCGTGGTGCCGCCCGGCACCGGGATCTGCCACCAGGTGAACCTGGAATACCTCGCCCAGACGGTCTGGGTGAACGAGGACGGCGGCGATCCGGTCGCCTATCCGGACACTGTGGTCGGCACCGACAGCCACACAACCATGGTCAACGGCCTGTCGGTGCTGGGCTGGGGCGTGGGCGGCATCGAGGCGGAAGCCGCCATGCTGGGCCAGCCGATTCCGATGCTGATCCCCGAGGTCATCGGCTTCAAGCTGGAGGGCGCCATGCCCGAGGGCGCCACGGCCACCGACCTGGTGCTGACCGTCACCCAGATGCTCCGCAAGAAGGGCGTGGTCGGTAAGTTCGTGGAATTCTACGGCCCCGGCTTGGCCAGGATGACCATCGAGGACCAGGCGACCATCGCCAACATGGCCCCGGAATATGGCGCGACCTGCGGTTTCTTCCCCGTGACCCGCTCCACCATCGACTACCTGACCGCCACCGGCCGCGACGCGCAGCGTGTCGCGCTGGTGGAGGCCTACGCCAAGGAGCAGGGCATCTGGCGTGAGCCGAGCGATCCGGATCCGGTGTTTACCGACGCCCTGGAGCTGGACCTGGGCTCGGTGCTGCCGTCGCTCGCCGGCCCGAAGCGGCCGCAGGACCGGGTGGTGCTGACCAATGCCGCGGTCGAGTTCAAGGCCGCGCTCGCCGGCGACTTCGGCAAGGCCGAGGACATGGCCACCCGCGTGAAGGTGGAAGGCGCCAACTTCGATGTCGGCCACGGCGACGTGGTGATCGCCGCCATCACCTCCTGCACCAACACCTCCAATCCCAGCGTGCTGATCGCCGCGGGCCTGGTGGCGAAGAAGGCCGTCGAGCTCGGCCTGAAGGTGAAGCCCTGGGTGAAGACCTCGCTGGCCCCCGGAAGCCAGGTGGTCACCGACTATCTGAAGGCCGCCGGCCTGACCAAGGGCCTCGATGCGCTGGGCTTCAACCTGGTGGGCTACGGCTGCACCACCTGCATCGGCAACTCCGGTCCGCTCTCCGAGCCGATCTCCGAAGCCGTGCAGAAGGGCGACCTGGTCGCCGTGTCGGTGCTGTCGGGCAACCGCAACTTTGAAGGCCGGGTGAATCCCGACGTGCGGGCCAACTACCTCGCCTCGCCGCCGTTGGTGGTGGCCTATGCGCTGGCTGGCTCGATGTCGATCGACATCACCACCGAGCCGCTGGGCGAGGGCAAGGGCGGCAAGCCGGTCTATCTGAAGGACATCTGGCCGACTTCGGAGGAGGTCGCCGCCCTGCAGCGCAAATTCGTGACGCAGAAGATGTTCGCCACCCGCTACGCCGACGTCTTCAAGGGCGACAAGTCCTGGCAGGGTATCAAGATCGAGGGCGGCCAGACCTATGGCTGGGACATGGGCTCGACCTATGTGCAGAACCCGCCCTACTTCCAGAACATGTCGATGGAGCCTTCTCCGGTCACCGACATTGTCGAGGCCCGGGTGCTGGCGGTGTTCGGCGATTCGATCACCACCGACCACATCTCGCCCGCCGGTTCGATCAAGGCGAGCTCACCGGCCGGCGTCTACCTGCGAGACCGCCAGGTGCCGACCACGGAGTTCAACTCCTACGGCGCGCGCCGCGGCAACCACGAAGTGATGATGCGTGGCACCTTCGCCAACATCCGTATCCGCAACCGCATCACCCCGGAAATCGAAGGGGGCATGACCAAGCACTTCCCCTCGGGCGACGTGATGTCGATCTACGATGCGGCCATGCGTTACCAGTCCGAAGGCCGCGGCCTGGTGGTTTTCGCGGGCAAGGAATACGGCACCGGCTCGTCGCGCGACTGGGCGGCCAAGGGCACCAAGCTCCTCGGCGTCCGCGCTGTGGTGGCCGAGAGCTTCGAGCGCATCCACCGCTCCAACCTGGTGGGCATGGGCGTGCTGCCGCTGCAGTTCCTGCAGGAAGGCTGGCACAAGCTCGGCCTGACCGGCGAGGAGATTGTCACCATCCGCGGCCTCACCGAGCTGTCGCCGCGCCGTCAGCTGACCATCGAGATGTACCGTCCCTCCGACGGCCGCATCGCCCGCTTCCCGGTGCGGTGCCGGATCGATACGCCCACCGAGCTTGAGTATTTCAAGAACGGCGGCGTGCTGAACTACGTGCTGCGCAACCTCGCGAAGCCCGAGGCCTGAACCTGAGCCAAGGCGGGCTGCAAACGCGCAGTCCGCCTCCGCTCACGCCTTGTTGTAATTTACAGGGCGCATGAGCCCCTTTAAGCCCGATGGCGATGCGGACAGCGGCGCTTTTCAGCCTGGCCCTGCTCGCCCTGCCGGTCCCCCTCTTCGCGGGGGCGGCGGCGGCCAGGCCTCCCGTGGTGCTCGAGCTCTACACGGCTCAGGGCTGCGCGTCGTGCGGCGAGGCCAACGCCCATGTGGCCAAGCTCGCCGAAAAGCCCGGCGTCCTCGCGCTGACCTTCTCCGTCGACTATTGGGACTATCTCGGCTGGGCCGACACTTTCGCCAAGCCTGAGTTCGCCGACCGCCAGAAGGCCTATGTGGCGAAGCTGGCGCTGCGCGAGCCCTACACGCCCCAGGTGGTGGTCGACGGCGCGGCGCAGGCCTCCGGCGCCAAGCCCGAGAAGGTCGACAAGCTGGTGGCCGAGGCGGTGAAGGCCCGCCGTGACCCGCCCGAGGTCCGTTTCTCCGGCGGGACCCGCGTCTACGTGGGCTCGGCGCACGCGCCCAAAGGCGGCGGCGAGGTCTGGCTGGTGCGTTACGACCCGCGCGAGCAGGAAGTGGCCGTCAAGAGCGGCGACAACAAGGGCCAGACCCTAATCCAGAAGAACGTGGTCCGCGAACTGACCCGCCTGGGCGCCTGGCGCGGCAAGCCCGCGGCCTTCCGCCTGCCGGCGGCCTCGGAGGAGGGTCTGAAAACCGCGATCCTGATCCAGGCCGGCCGCGGCGGGCGAATCATCGCCGCGGGCGCGCCCAAGGCCTGAGCCCGGCACGCGCCGCAGATACGAAAACCCCCGCGGCTGGAGAGCACCCGCGGGGGTTCTGACGTTAAGAGAGATCTAGGCGTCGGCCGGCCAGTCCGTCGATCCCAGGGGGCTGGGGGGGCTGTTCAGGATCCGGGAGCGCCGTTTCTGACCAACCGACCATCGCAATATGAGAGGCGCATCGGGCGCTCGCGGGTCGCAAATAAGGTCATTTGGCGGCGGCGCTGTTGGCGCGCGCACGCAGGGTCTGGTCCGGCGCGCCGATTCCGGTCTAGGCTCCGCTTCGATGGCTTTCGACACGTCCTACGCGTCGCCGCGTCAGGCGACCGTCTTTTTCGAACGGCGCGAGCTGACCCGCCTGCTTTCCCTATATGGGCGAATGGTCTCGGCCGGAGAGTGGCGTGATTACGCCATCGATGGCCTCTCCGAATCAGCCGTGTTCTCGGTCTACCGGCGCAGCTCCGAGGCGCCGCTTTACCGCATCGAGAAGCGCCCGGCGCTCGCGCGACGGCAGGGGGCCTGGGCGGTGTTGGGGCAGGCTGGCATGGTGCTTCGCCGCGGCCACGAGCTGGAGCAGGTCCTGCGCTTCTTCGACAAGGGCCGCTTCAAGGTGGTCGACTGAAGCTGTTCAGCCGCCGCCGTGGAGCGGCTAAGCTGAGCCTTATGGAAATCCACAAACCCAAGGCCGCGCGCAGTTGGCGTGAGTTCGCGGTCGAGATCGGCACCATCGTCATCGGGGTGCTGATCGCGCTTGCGGCCGAGCAGATCGTCGAGGCCATCCACAACCGCCACGTGGCGGAAGAAGCGCGCGACAATGTCCGCGCCGAGGCGAGGCTGGATCTCGGCTTCATTGCCGGCCGGTTGGCGGCGGAATCCTGCGTCGAGCAGAGGCTCGAGGGTCTGCAAAGCCTGCTCGCCGAGACTGGCGATGGCGCACCGAAGCTGCGGATCGGCTGGGTGGGCCATCCGCCGACCACGCCGATGTTCTCCGCCCGTTGGACATCGGCCACGGCCAGTGGACGGACCAGCTTGTTCTCGGCGGCTGAGCAGGATCGCTATGGGGGCCTCTACGGCCTCTTCACCCGCTTCGACGAGCATCAGTTGCGCGAGCAGGCGGCCTGGACGCAGCTCAGGATGCTGGAGACCTGGCGGGGCCCGCTGGGCCCTGCTGCGCGGCTCGAGTTCGCCAAGGCGCTGCAGGACGCCCGCTACGAAGCCTGGGACCTTCGCTACGGCGGATCCTACGCCTTGACCCAGGCGAAGGCGCTGGGGCTCAAACCTGCAACGGATGGGACCGACGAATCCCACCCCCCGATCTGCCTGCCGATCTCCATGCCCAGGGCCGAGGTCTTGCGCCAGATCAAGGCGCCGTTCGGGGAGCCGTAGGCCTGAGCGTCCCTGAACGAGGCCGGCTCCGCATGACGCACAATGAAAAAGCCCCGGAGGTTTCCCGCCGGGGCTTCGTCGTCTTCAGGCCTCCGCCTTCGCCTTAGCGGCGGCTGCCGAACAGGCTGAGCAGCATCTGGAAGAGGTTGATGAAGTTGATGTAGAGGCTGAGCGCGCCGTAGTTGGTCGCCACGCCCATCGCCTGCTGGTCGCCGCCCAGCTGGTAGTAGGTCATCTTCAGACGCTGGGTGTCGTAGGCGATCAGGCCCGCGAAGATGAACACGCCCAGCACGCTGATGATGAAGTTCATCGGGCCGGAGTGCAGGAAGATGTTCACCACCGAGGCGATGATCAGGCCCACCAGTCCCACCATCAGGAAGCTGCCGAAGCCGGTCATGTCGCGCTTGGTCGTGTAGCCGAACAGGCTCAGCGCGCCGAACGCGGTCGCCGTGATCAGGAAGGTCTGGGCGATGGAGCCGCCGGTGTAGACCAGGGTCAGCACGCCCAGCGAGGCGCCGATCAGGCTGACGATGGTCCAGTAGAAGATGCCGGACGAGCGCGGGGTCGCATTGCGCACCGCGGCCATGCCGAACAGCATGACGGCGAGCGGCGCGAAGGCGATCACGTAGCCCAGCGGCTGCAGGCCGACCAGACGGCCGTCGACGGTGACGCGATAGAGCAGCGCCTGGACCGGCGCGACCTGTCCGGTCACGAAGGCCAGCGCCGCCGAGAGCACGAGGCCCAGGGCCACCTTATTGTAGACCCCGAGCATGAAGCTGCGCAGGCCCGCGTCCACCGACATGTCGGCGCGATCCGTGGGGATCGGGCGCGCGTAGCCGCGGTTGAAGTCGCTCATTTGAGCAAAACCCTTGTTTGAGCGCCCACGATTGGACGCGCCGCAAATATCGGGTCCGCGTGAGGCGGAAGCAAGGCCTTGTTGGTCAAGGTCTTGTTAAGGTCTGAGCGGGCGTTTCGCGCAGGCCTTTGCCTGCGGTAGTCATTCACCATGATCCGGCTCTTCGCCGCGCTTTCGCTGCCCGATGAGGTCGGCGCCGTCCTGACCCGCCGTCAGAGCGGAGTCGAGGGCGCACGCTGGAGCCCGCGGGAGGCGCTGCATGTGACCCTGCGCTTCTTCGGCGACATCCGCGAGGACGTCGCCCGCGACCTTGACGCCGAGCTGGTGACGCTTCGCGCGCAACCTTTCGAGATCGCGCTCTCGGGCGTGGGCGCGTTCGGCGAAGGCCCGGACCTTCACGTCCTTTGGGCCGGCGTCGAGGCGAGCGAACCGCTCGCCCGCCTGGCCAAGGCTTGCGAGAGCGCCGCGCGCCGCGTCGGTTTGAAACCCGATACCAGGACCTATCGCCCGCATGTGACGCTGGCCTACCTGCGCCACGCCGATCCGGCCGAGGTCGCCGCCTGGATCCAGGCCAACAATCTCTTGAGATCGCCGCCGATCCGCGTGGACCGCTTCGGCCTCTATTCCAGCTTCCTGGGGAGCGAGCAGGCCCACTATCGGCTGGAGGCGGAGTATCCGCTTTCCTAGTTCTTCCTCTTCGGGGGAGACGGCCCCAAGGGCCGGACGGAGCTTCCGCTCAAACCTGGGAGGACCCTTCAGTCGGCTTCGCCGACAGCTCCCCCGATGGGGAGCAACGTGGGGCGCCTAGACCGCGTGGTCCTTGAGCACGCCGAGTGGCACGATCGCCAGCGTCTCCTCATGGGTGGATTCCAACACGATCTTCGGCGCAGCGCCGGCGTCGAGGGCCTCCTTCCAGCGCGGGGCGCAGAGGCACCAGCGGTCGCCGGGCTGCAGCCCGGGGAACTCGGCCTCCATGACCGGGGTCGACAGGTCGTTGCCGGCCGCCCGGCTGAAGGCCAGGAACTCGGCTGTCATCACCGCGCAGACGGTGTGCATGCCGACATCTTCGTGGCTGGTTTCGCAGCAGCCGTTCTGGAAGAAGCCGGTGACGGGGTCTGTCGAGCAGGGCTTAAGCTCCCCGCCCAGCACATTGCGCGCGCCCGGATCGTAGCGTGTGGTCATGTCCCCACCCTAACCGCTATGACGGGGCCATATCCATGCGCGAAGGAGCGCAAATGGCGACGTCCGCCCAAGCCCGACCCCGACGCAGCGCCCTCTACCTGCCGGGCTCAAACGCGCGCGCCATCGAAAAGGCCCGCACGCTCCCCTGCGACGTCGTGATTCTCGACCTCGAGGATTCCGTGGCGCCCGAGGCCAAGGTCGCCGCCCGGGTGCTCGCCTGCGAGGCGGTGAAGCTGGGGGGCTTCGAGACCCGTGAGCTGGTGATCCGCGCCAACGGTCTCGACACGCCCTGGGGCGCCGACGACCTGGCCGCGGCGGGCGACGCACGGCCCGACGCCGTGCTGGTCCCGAAAGTCGCCTCGCCGGCTGACCTCGGCAGCTATCGCGCCGCGCTGGGGCCCTCCGCTGTCCCGCTCTGGGCGATGATCGAGACCTGCCAGGCGGTGTTCGCGCTCGGCGACCTCGGCGCCGCCAGCGCCGGCGCGGGCGTCGAGGCCTGGGTGATCGGAACCAACGACCTGGTGAAGGAGATGCGCTGCCGGCTTGGCGTCGATCGTGCGCCCCTGCTGGCGGCCCTGTCGCTTTCGGTGATGGCCGCCCGCGCACACGAGATCACCATCCTGGATGGGGTCTACAACGACATTCCCGACCTGGAGGGCCTCGAGCGGGAGTGCGCGCAAGGGTCGGATCTCGGATTCGACGGCAAGAGCCTGATCCATCCGACCCATCTGGAGATCGCCAACCGGGTCTTCTCGCCGGAGGCTGACGCCGTGGCCTGGGCTCGCACGGTCGTGGCGGCCTTCGATTCGCCGGAAAACGCAGGCAAGGGTGTTCTTAAGGTCGAGGGGCGTATGGTGGAGCGTCTGCACCTGACGCAGGCGCGCCGGCTGATCGCGGTGGCTCTGGCCATCGCCGCGCACGAGGACTGAAGGATCGATGCGGATCGGTTTGCTGTCCCTGACGATGTTGGCGCTGGTCGCGCCCGCCGTGCGGGCCCAGCCGGCCGCCACCCCGCCCGTGCATGTGCGCGACCCAATCGGCGCGCTCCTGAACCCCAACGCCCCGCCGCCGCGCGACGAGGACGAGCCCGACGTCGCCGGCCAGCCGAAAACGGCGCCTGAGCCGGAGCCGAGCGTCCTGCCCGTCGGACCGCAACCCAAGACCTACGTTCCCGCGCCGCGCCCGCAGCTGGACGCCCCGGTGCAGATCGACGAACTCGGCAGGACCCCAGACGGCCCGCCGGCGATCCGCGACCTGGCGTATGACGCTCGCATCCGCGCCTCCTTCGCCTCGGCCGAGAGCTTCCAGGGCCCGCTGGACGGCGGCTGGACCCTCGCCGAGCCGCGCGGCGACTTTTACGTCCTGCAGATCGTCGACCGCCGCGACCGGCTGGAGGCGGTGTGGCGCAATGTGCGGCGAACCGGTTCCTTGAACGCCTCGGGCCTGGTCGACGAGATCCAGCATCAGGGCGCCCAGCTGACCCTGCGCTTCACCGAATACCCCGAGCCTGCCTCCACAGTGAGCTTGCGCGAAGGCCCCGATGGGACCTGGTCCGGAAAGCTGGCGCGCGGCGACCAGATCGTCACCGTGACCCTGCGCCGGACAGCGCCATAGACCGGGAATGACCAGGGCCCTCGGCTACATCTAGAGCCCCAGCGCGACCCGGGCCGCCGCCTGGGCGGCTTCCCAGGCCTTGGGCGCATAGGCTTCCGCCGGGCCGAAGCCCCAGACGGGCGCGGGCCAGGCCGCGTCGTCGCTGCGCCGGGCGATCACGTGCACATGCAGCTGGGGTGTGACGTTACCGAGCTGGCCGACGTTGAGCTTCGACGCGGGCCGGCCGAGGGCCTCGCCGATGGCGCGCACCGCGGCGCCAGCCTGCAGGATCTCATCCATCAGCACGTCCCGTTCGCCGGCCGCCAGGTCTTCCAGTTCCCGCGCGCCCTCGATCCGCGGGATCAGCACGATCCAGGGGAAGCGCGCGTCGCCCTGCAGGCGGACGTGGCTCAGCGCCAGGTCGCCGAGGCCCTGGGATGTGGCGGTGAAGGCGGGGTCAATCTCGAACATGGTCAAGCTTCACCAGCCCAACGCGCGCCTGCCAAGCCGGTTTCCTTAGACCCCACGCGGCGCCGCAGCATTGCGGGTCGCTTCCCGGTGAGCTACGGACCCGCCGCAACAGACCTGAAGGAGCAAGAGCATGGCGAAGAAAGCGATCCGCGTGGCGGTCACCGGCGCGGCGGGAAACATCGGCTACGCGCTCCTGTTCCGCATTGCGTCGGGCCAGATGTTCGGCGCCGACCAGCCGCTGATCCTGCAGCTGCTCGAGATCCCCGTCGAAGGGCCTCAAAAGGCCCTGAAGGGCGTGGCCATGGAGCTCGACGACTGCGCCTTCCCGCTGCTGCAGTCGATGGTCCTGACCGGCGACGCCGACGTGGCGTTCAAGGACGTGAACTGGGCCCTGCTGGTCGGCTCCAAGCCGCGCGGGCCGGGCATGGAGCGCGCCGACCTGCTGAAGGACAACGGCAAGATCTTCATCGCCCAGGGCCAGTCCATCGACAAGGTGGCCGCCGACGACTGCCGCGTGGCGGTGGTGGGCAACCCCTGCAACACCAATGTGATGATCGCCGCCAGCCAGGCCAAGCGCCTGCCGAAGGACCGCTTCACCGCCATGGTCCGCCTGGACGAGAATCGTGGCCGCGCCCAGCTGGCGCAGAAGGCCGGCGTGTCGATCGACGACGTCAGCGACCTGTTCATCTACGGCAACCACTCGCCGACCATGTTCGCCGACTTCACCCACGCCAAGATCGGCGGCAAGGACGCCGCGTCGGTGATCGGCGACGAAGCCTGGTTGAAAACCGATTTCCTGCCGGCGGTTGGCAAGCGCGGCGCGGCGATCATCGAGGCGCGCGGTGTCTCCTCGGCGGCCTCGGCGGCCAACGCCCTGGTCGACCACGTCCGCGACCTGACCACGGTGGGCAAGGTCCACTCTGTGGCCGTCGAAAGCCAGGGCCGCTACGGCTTCGCCGACGGCGTATGGGCGGGCATGCCGGTGCGCACCACGGCCACCGGCCACGAGGTCATCGACAGCTACGAGATGGACGATTTCGCCAAGTCGAAGATCGCGCTCACCAACGATGAACTGGTCGGCGAGCGGGACACCGTGAAGGAAATGCTGGCCTAGGGCCGGCGTTTTCTCAGCTCGCCCCTCACTTTCCTCGTCATCCCCGGGGCCTGATCCGGGGATGCATGGATTCCACGCGAGGTGCGCAAGCTGAGACGCCGCGTCCCGTCCTGAGGCCTTCGCCCTAGAACCCGTCCCCGTGCGCCTCTCGCGCCAGGCTGTTCAGCTCGGCGATGCGGGCGAGGTAGACGTCGTGCACCGCCCAGGGCGCCTCGCGCGCGGCCGCCGAGCGCGCCTGCAGCCAGCGCTCCTGCTGGCGTTGCAGCTGTGCGTCGGGCACGCCGGCGGCGCGGGCGCCCTGATAGGCGCGGACGAGCTGGCGGTCGGCGGCGCCCAGGCTGGGATCGGCGCAGACCAGGGCTTCGCCCGGATCGCGTGAGGCGCAGCGCGTCGAGACCTTCATTAATCCGGCGGCGTGCGGCGGCGGAATGATCGGCGCCGGCGCGCTGCGCGCCGGGGGCGCGGCGTGCTGCGGGGCTCTGCGCGCCTTCAGCGAAGCCTGTTCCACCACCGCCTCGTGGCGGCCCTTGTGCCTGCGGTCGTTGCGGGCGGTCTCGACCGGCGCCGGCTTGGCCGGGTGTTGCGGCAGCATCTGGCGCACCACGCGGGCGAGGCTGGCCAGCCGGATCTGCTTGCGCGCGTCCTCGCGGGCCTCGGCGACGGCTTCGGCGCGAGCCTCCGCCTTGGCCTCGGCGCGGCCGCGGGCTTCGGCCTTGGCGAGCTTGAGGGTTTCAGCCTGCTGCGCCTTGGCGAGGCGCTTCTTCTCCAGCCTGTCCGCCCTGGTCTTTTCGAACTTCGCCTTCTGGATCTCGGCTTTCTGAATCTCGGCTTTCTGGATCTCAGCTTTCTGGATCTCGGCTTTCTGGATCTCGGCCTTCTGGGCCCTTTCCGCCGCAGCGGCCTGGGCGAGCTCGACGCGGTGGGCTTGAGCGGCCTTGGCCGCCGCGAGCTTCGCGGCCTTCGCCTGCGAAGCGCGGTCCGCCGCCGCCTTCGCCAGTTGCGCGGCGTGCGCCGGCTTCGCGGCGGGCTTGGGAGCGGCCTTCGGCGGCGTTTCGGCTTTGGCGAGCTGTGCGGGTTTGGCTTGCGGCAGACGGACCAGGGGCGCGATCGGCTTTGAGAGGCGCGCTTCCACGCCACGCATCTCCGCCAGCGCCGCGACCATCATCGGGGTCAGTCTCGGCAGGCTGGCCGTCGGTTTGGCTACGGTCGGCGCGGCGGCGGGCGCCTGCGCCGGCGGCGTCCGCACGCGCACCAGCGGCGCCGTCTCGGCCGCGGGCGTCGGCGCAGGGATTGGCGGGACTTGCGGCTGTGGCGAAGGCGGCGGTGTGGCGAAGGCTGCGGCGACGGGGGTCGCGATGGGACCGGGCGGGCCGGCGGGCGCGGTCAATGCGTCGGTCGGCGTGGCGGGCGGCGCCTGACGATCGTCCAGCACGATCCGCAGCTTGTGCGCCGCCGGATCGGCGGGCGGCGCGTCCGGCTGCGCCGCTGGAACGGCTCCGCGGCGCTCCGCCAGGCCGGGCCGGGCCCATAGGCCGAGGCCCACGCCCAGGACGCAGGCTCCCGCCACGCCGGCGAACAGCATGTGTCGCGCCCCGAAGCCGTGACGCCTCTCGCGCGACGGCGATGGCGCGCCCACGTCATCAGCGTAGGTGTCTTGCGATGTGTCGTCAGTCTTCATCAGAGATCCAGCCCCTAGCGGATCCCTCGACGAACGTGGCGCTGGCCGGACCGCCGCGCCCACGGCTAAGGTCCCAACCCCCGCACCGAACTCTCTCCCGAAGTCACATTGAGCCTGAAATATGACGTTTGCGCCAGCGCCAATAATTGAGACCGATCGCCTCATCCTTCGCGCCCCCACGGCGGAGGATTTCGAGCCATGGGTCGAATTCGCCTCCGACGCGGAGACGATGCGCCACCTGGGCGGCGCCCAGCCCCGCTCCGTCGCCTGGCGCGGCCTGTGTTCCGTCGTCGGCGCCTGGTCGGTCCGCGGGTTCTCCATGTTCTCGGTGATCGAGAAATCCAGCGGCCGCTGGGTGGGTCGGCTGGGGCCCTGGCGGCCGGAAGGCTGGCCCGGGACCGAGGTCGGCTGGGGATTGATGCGCGAGACCTGGGGCAAGGGCTACGCCACCGAGGGCGCGGCGGCCTGCATGGACTATGTCTTCGACGTGCTGGGCTGGCGCGAGGCGATCCACACCATCGAGCCGGCCAACGTTGCCTCGCAGGCCGTCGCCAAACGCCTCGGCTCGACGCTGTGGGGGCCAGTCGAGATGCCCGCGCCCTATGAGGACACCAAGGTCGAGGCCTGGGGTCAGACCCGCGAGCAGTGGCTGGCCCGCCGGGCCGCGCTCGGCCGCTAGATCCAGCCCCGCTGCCGCAGGAGCCGCGCATAGGTGCGGCTCACCGGGACCTCCGCCCCGTCGGTGAGGGTGAGGGTCGCGCGCCCGTCGCCGCGCACGGCCTCCGCGATCGCCTGGCGCGCCACCCACCAGGAGCGGTGGACCTGGGCGCCTTCTATGCCCTCCAGCTCGGCGATGGCGTCGCTGAGGCGCATGAGGATCAGGTGCTGGCCCTTGGAGGTGTGCAGGCGCAAGTAGTGGTCCTCCGCCTCCACCGCCCAGACCTCCGCGCCCCGCAGCTTCAGCGGCAGGCGGTCGAGGAACTTCGGCGGCTCCGACGAGGCCTGGGTGAGCCCGTCAGTCTGGCGCGCGACCAAGACGTTGATGGTGACCATGGCGGTGGTCACCGCGACGACCGAGGCGACCAGGTAGATCAGGTCCTGGGGTTGGTCGAAGCTCGCATGCAGGACCAGCCGCGTGGTGACGCCCACCACGACGGAATAGGGGATGGCGAGCGCCAGAGAGGAGGCGAGCACCCGCAGCCAGAGCGACCGCGGCCCGCCGACGCGGTTGAAGAAGGCGCGCGAGATGAAGCCGCCCCACAGCCAGCCGACCAGCATCAGGCCCAGCCAATAGGCCAGACGCACGGGCAGGCCGACGCGGGCGGAGGTGAAAGCGCCGGCGAAGGCCAGGAAGGTTGCGGCGACGACGGTGATGACCAGGCCGCGGAGCCAGCCCTTGAAGTCGCCGTAAGGGCCCCAGCCCAGGATCTTCGGCCTCGAGGCCATTCGCCGGTCGCTCCGCGCGCTGGTCTGGCAGATAGAGGATGTCGGGGGTTTCGCAAATGGTCGCAGGGCCACTGGCGGCCGCCGCCTAGCTTCAGCCACCGTGGCGAGGCATAACAACCACCGATTCACCAAGGCGCCGCGCGCACTTCATGGCCGATCTCGTCTTCCACGATCCCACAGGGCGCAGAGCCCGGCGCGTGCGTTTCGTGGGGGGTCTGGCCGCCTCTTTCCTGGCGCTGCTCGTGGCGGCGTTCTTCGCCACCCTGGCGTTCGCGCCGCGCCTGCCGACCGTCAACCTGAAGGACCCGGGCGCGCTGACCGCCCTGCATGCGGAGACCGCCCACAAGCTCAAGGGCCGCCAGCAGTGGAACCGGATCCCGCACCCGAAGGCGGGCGCGGCGACCGGCGGCCCGGCCCGGCCGCTTTCGATCGCATTCTATGTCTCCTACGACGAGAGCAGCCGAGAATCGCTCGCCGACCACATCGACCAGGTGGACGTGGTGTCGCCGCAGTGGGTGTTCCTGACCCAGCCGAACGGCGGCCTGTCGATCGTTTCCGATCCGCAGGCCCGCGCGATCATCGCCTCGGCCAAGAAGCCGCCCTCGATCCTGCCGGGCATCGTCAACTTCGACCGCGCGACGCGGACCTGGGACGGGCCGCTGGCCGGCGCCCTGCTGGCCAACCCCAAGGCCCGCACCGCGATGATCGCCAACCTGGTGGCCCAGGCGCAGAAGCGCGGCTACGCCGGCTACGTCTTCGACTTCGAGGATGTGCCCGCCGCCGCGCTCAAGCTCTATCCCAGCTTCATCGCCGAGGCCCGCGCGGCGCTGAAACCGCTCGGCCGCGAAGTCTGGGTGACGACGCCCTTCGGCGACGACGACCATCCGGTCCGCGCCCTGCAGGACGCCTCGGATGCGGTGGTGCTGATGGCCTATGACCAGCACTGGGGCGGCGGAGACCCTGGGCCGGTGGCGGCGCAGGACTGGTTCGAATCCACCATCGCCAAGCGCATGGAGACGCTGGATCCCGCCAAGACGATCGTCGCCCTTGGGAACCACGGCTACGACTGGACCCTGGCCGGCCCGAAGACCAAGGCCAGCTCCCACGAGATCCTGTTCAACGAGGCGACCCAGGCGGCGCATGACGCCGAGGCCCAGGTCGAGATGGACGAGAACTCGCTCAATCCCACCTTTGGCTACCAGGACGACGCCGGCCGCAAGCACACCGTCTGGTTCCTAGACGCGCCGACCCTGTTCAATCAGATCAGGGTCGCCGACGGCTTCCGGCCGCTGGGCTATGCGCTGTGGCGGATGGGCGGCGAAGACCAGCTCGACTGGCAGGTCATGCGCCACGACTACGGCCAGGGCAAACCCGACGGGCTGGAAAACCTGAAACCGGGCGTCGACGTGGACTTCGACGGCCAGGGCGAAGTCCTGCACGTGCAGTCGATCCCGACCGCCGGGCGGCGCTCACTGGAGATCGACTCCGACACCGGCCTGATCTCCGGCGAAAACTACGAGGTGATGCCGACGTCCTACGTGATCCAGCGCTACGGCTTCCATCCAGGCTGGGTGGCGATCACCTTCGACGACGGGCCGGACGGGCGCTGGACGCCGAAAATCCTCGACATCCTCAAGGAGAAGCACGCGCCGGCCACCTTTTTCGTGATCGGCAAGAACATGTCCAGCAAGCCGGGCCTGGTGGCCCGCGAGGTGCGCGAAGGGCATGACGTGGGCAACCACAGCTGGACCCATCCGGACATCAGCAAGGTTTCGGCCGCACAAGCGGCGGTCGAGCTGTCGGCCACACAGCGGCTGTTCGAGACCATCACCGGCCGCTCCATGCGGCTGTTCCGGCCGCCCTATTTCGGCGACGCCGAGCCGTCGACGCCGCGCGAGGTGGCGCCGCTGCTCACCGGCCAGCAGCAGGGCTATCTCGCCGTCGGCCTCAGGATCGACCCGGACGACTGGGACCATCCGGACGCCTCGACGCCAGCCAGGATCATCGACACCGCGCTGACCCGACTGGCCGATCGCACCGACCGGCCCGGCCAGGTGATCCTGCTGCACGATAGCGGCGGCGACCGCAGCTGGACGGTGAAGGCGCTCCCGGACCTGATCGATGCGCTCCGCGCCCACGGCTACAAGCTGGTGACCATCGGCGACCTGGCGGGCATGACCCCGGCCGAGGCCATGCCGCCCACCAGCCGCAACTCCTTCGAACTGCTGCTCGACCGGATCGGCTTCGGCTTCTTCCACGGCATGCAGATCGCGCTGCAGACCCTGTTCATCACCGCCATCGTGCTGGGCGTGGGCCGCCTGCTGCTGCTGGGGACCCTGGCGCTGATCCATCGGTTCACGATCACCCGGCGCACGCCGCCGATGCCGGACCCGCTGACCGGGCCGCTGATCAGCGTTCTGATCCCCTGCTTCAACGAGGAGAAGGTCATCGAAAGCTCGGTGCGCCGGATCCTGGCGTCCAACTGGTCGAAGATCGAGATCCTGGTGCTGGACGACGGCTCCTCCGACCACACCGCCGAGGTGGTCCGCCGAGCCTTCGCCGACGAGCCGCGCGTGACCCTGATGAGCTTCGAGAACGGCGGCAAGGCGCGCGCGCTGAACCGTGGCCTCGCCAAGGCCCACGGCGACGTGGTGGTGGCGCTGGACGCCGACACCCTGTTCCCGTCCGACACCCTGGCCAAGCTGGCGCGCTGGTTCGGTGACCCAAGGGTGGGCGCAGTGGCCGGCAACGCCCTGGTGGGCAACCGCCGCAACCTGATCACCCGCTGGCAGGCGCTGGAATATGTCACCGCCCAGAACCTGGAGCGCCGGGCGCTGGCGGCGCTTGGCGCGGTGACGGTGGTGCCGGGCGCGGTCGGCGCCTGGCGGCGCGCGGCGCTGGAGCAGCTGGGCGGCTATCCGGACGACACGCTCGCCGAGGACCAGGACCTGACCATCGCCATCCAGCGGGCCGGCTGGCGCGTCGAGTTCGATCCGGAAGCGCGCGCCTACACCGAGGCGCCGGAGACGGTGAGCGGCCTCCTCAAGCAGCGTTTCCGCTGGTCGTTCGGCACCCTGCAATGCATCTACAAGCATCGTGCGGCGCTGTTCAGCCCGAAGCATCCGGTGCTGGGATTCGTCGCCCTGCCCCAGATCTGGCTGTTCCAGATCTTGCTGACGGCGGTGGCGCCCTTGATCGACCTGGCGGTGATCTGGAGCCTGATCTCGGCGATCTACGGCTTCACCAACCACTCGACGGAGTGGTCGCCGGACGATCTGGTCCGACCGCTGTTCTACTGGGCGGCCTTCATCTTCCTGGACCTGTCGGCCGGGGCGCTGGGCATGGCGCTGGAGCGCCGCGCGCCGTGGGGCGACCTTATCTGGATGCCGGTCCAGCGCTTCGGCTACCGCCAGCTGATGTACTATGTCGTGGTCAAGTCGATCGACGCGGCCCTCCACGGAGCCCGCGTCGGCTGGGGCAAGCTCGAACGCCGCGCCAGCGCCGCCTTCGAAGGAGCCGGGTAGAGAACCGGGATTTACGACCGTCCTTAGGTTGTCTTCCCTCGGAGCGGCGCCTATAACGCCGCCCACTCGCCGAGACGGCGGGGCCCCAATCGCCAAGCGCGCTTAAGCGAGCCTCATGAACATCCACGAACACCAAGCCAAGGCTGTCCTCGCCGAATACGGCGTGGCGGTCCCCAAGGGCTATCCGGCCTTCACCGTCGACGAAGCCGTCGAGGCCGCCAGCAAGCTGGGGGGTCCGGTCTTCGTGGTGAAGTCGCAGATCCACGCCGGCGGTCGCGGCAAGGGCCGCTTCGAGGGCCTGGGTCCCGACGCCAAGGGCGGCGTGCGTGTGCTGAAATCCATCGAGGACGTGAAGGCCTCGGCGCAGGAGATGCTCGGCCGGGTGCTGGTCACCGAGCAGACCGGCCCCAAAGGCAAGCAGGTCAACCGCCTCTACATCGAAGAGGGCGCGGCGATCGCCCGCGAGCTCTACCTCTCCCTGCTGGTTGACCGCGAGACGAGCCGGGTCTCGGTCGTCGCCTCCACCGAGGGCGGGATGAGCATCGAGGAGGTGGCGCACAACACCCCGGACAAGATCCTCACCTTCTCTATCGACCCGGTCACCGGCGTCCGCGGCTTCCATGGCCTGAAGCTGTCGGAGTCGCTGAACCTGAAGGGCGACCTCGCCAAACAGGCGGGTAAGCTGCTCGGGCAGCTCTACGAAGCCTTCGTCGCCAAGGACATGGCGATGCTGGAGATCAATCCGCTGATCGTAACGGCGGACGACCAGTTGCGCGTCCTCGACGCCAAGGTTTCCTTCGACGACAACGCCCTGTTCCGCCACCCGGACATCAAGGCGTTGCGCGACGAGAGCGAGGAGGACCCCAAGGAGATTGAGGCCTCGAAGTACGACCTCTCCTACATCGCGCTGGACGGCGAGATCGGCTGCATGGTCAACGGCGCGGGCCTGGCCATGGCGACCATGGACATCATCAAGCTCTATGGCGCGGAGCCGGCGAACTTCCTGGACGTGGGCGGCGGCGCCGACGAGGCCAAGGTCACCGCGGCCTTCAAGATCATCATCGCCGACCCCAACGTGAAGGGCATCCTGGTCAATATCTTCGGCGGCATCGCCCGCTGCGATATCCTGGCCCAGGGAGTGGTCGCCGCGGTCAAGCAAGTGGGCCTGCAGGTCCCGCTGGTGGTGCGGCTGGAAGGCACCAACGCCGAACTCGGCAAGAAGATCATCAACGAGAGCGGCCTCAACGTCATTGCCGCCAACGACCTCTCGGACGGCGCCGAGAAGATCGTCAAGGCCGTGCGGGACGCGGCTGCGTGATGCTGAAGGCGCTGGCGCTCGGATTGATCTTGAGCGTTGCGGCGAACGTCGCGGCGCGCGCCGAGCCGCTGTTCGACGCCTACCAGGCGCTGTGCGTTAAGACCGGGGCGGAGGCGCCCGCTACCCTGGCGGCGGCCGACGCGGCCGGTTGGATGCCTCTCCCTCAGCCGCTGCTGCAACAGCTCAGCAAGGCCGCGGCGGTGGACGGTGCCGATGGCCGGATGAAATCCGACGCCGCCGGCATCCAACTTCTGATCGCCGGTCATAAGACCATGCCGATCGGGCCCGCGAACGTCGACGTCCGGTTCTGCGCCGTGGCGACGACGGCCGCTGTGGCTGACGCGCTGAAGAGCCAGCTCGCGGCCTGGGCGGCGGTGCCGCCCGAACCTGGGCTCAGCGCGACGGACCGCACCGGCTACGCCTTCACCGACGCCCATGGCGTCCACACCGTCCTCACCAAGCCCAATGACGACCAGGCCCTGGCGCTGCTGCGGACCGGCCACGTCACCATGGCGTTCATCCAGGAAAGCAAGGGGTTGAACCTCCTGGCCTTCGCTGTTCCCTCGATCTGAAGCGGACCTGATGTCGATCCTGATCAACAAAGATACCCGGGTGATCTGCCAAGGCTTCACCGGGGCGCAAGGCACCTTCCACTCCGAGCAGGCCATCGCCTACGGGACCAAGATGCTAGGCGGGGTGACGCCGGGCAAAGGCGGCGCGACCCACATCGGCCTGCCGGTGTTCAACACCGTCGCCGAGATCGCGCGCCGCGAGCAGGTCGACGCCTCGGCGATCTACGTCCCTCCGGCTTTCGCCGCGGACTCGATCCTGGAAGCCATCGACGCGGAGATCCCGCTGATCATCTGCATCACCGAGGGCATCCCGGTGGCCGACATGGTCAAGGTGAGGCGCGCGCTGGACGGCTCGAAATCCAGGCTGATCGGGCCCAATTGCCCCGGCGTCCTGACCCCGAATGAATGCAAAATAGGCATCATGCCGGGCAACATCTTCAAGAAGGGCTCGGTGGGCGTTGTTTCGCGCTCGGGTACGCTTACCTATGAGGCCGTGTTCCAGACCACCCAGGTGGGCCTCGGCCAGACGACGGCCGTAGGCATCGGCGGCGACCCGGTGAAGGGCACCGAGTTCATCGCCATGCTCGACCTGTTCCTGAAGGATCCGGAGACCGAGTCGATCATCATGATCGGCGAGATCGGCGGCTCGGGCGAGGAAGACGCGGCCGAGTTCATCAAGAATTCACCAACCAAGAAGCCTATGGTCGGCTTCATCGCGGGACGCACCGCGCCGCCCGGGCGGCGCATGGGTCACGCGGGCGCGATCATCTCCGGCGGCAAAGGCGGAGCCGAGGACAAGATCGCCGCGATGGAAGCCGCGGGCATCCGCGTCTCCCCGTCTCCGGCGAAGCTCGGTGAAACCCTTTTGGAAGTGCTCAAAGGCGGCTGAGCGCCGGCAATTTAGACGTTAGAGCGGTCCGCGCTCGGCTCCTTCATTCGAGAAGCTCCGCGGTCCCGGCTCTGGGAAAGCGGACGACATGGCGGACGATGCGGGTCTGATCAACGAGGTCTTGGCGGAGACCTCCTTCCTCTACGGCGGCAATGCGGCCTTCGTCGAGGACCTCTACGCCCAGTGGTCGGCCGACCCGAATTCGGTCGAGTCCTCTTGGCGCGCTTTCTTCGCCTCCCTGCAAGACTCAGCCGCCGACGTGCAGCGCGGGGCGGCCGAGCCGGCCTGGACCAAGGCCGCGCCGCCGACGTCGCGTCCCGACTGGCTCTCCGCCCTCGACGGTCTATGGCCGGCGGTTGAGGCCAAGCTCGGCGCCAAGATCGCCGAGCGCGCGGCGCCGGCCGCCGCTTCCGGCCCTGCGCCTTCCACCGACGCCGTGCGCGCCGCGACCCTCGATAGCCTGCGCGCCATCATGATGATCCGCGCCTACCGGATGCGCGGCCACCTCAAGGCCAACCTCGATCCGCTGGGCTTGGCCACGACTCCCGGCGACGCCTCCGAACTCGACCCCGCCACCTACGGCTTCTCGGAAGCCGATTACGACCGGTCGATCTTCCTCGACTTCGTGCTGGGCCTGGAGACGGCGACCATCCGCGAGATCCTGGAGATTGTGCGGCGGACTTACTGCGGCAATGTCGGCGTGCAGTACATGCACATCTCCGATCCGAAGGAGAAGGGCTGGCTGCAGGCGCGCATCGAGGGCCGCGACAAGGAGATCGTCTTCACCAAGGAGGGCAAGATCGCCATCCTGAAGAAGCTGATCGAGACCGAAGGCTTTGAGAAGTTCCTCCACCGCCGCTTCCCCGGCACCAAGCGCTTCGGCCTGGACGGCGGCGAAAGCCTGGTCCCGGCGCTGGAACAGATCATCAAGCGCGGCGGCGCGCTGGGCGTGAAGGACATCATTGTCGGCATGCCGCACCGCGGGCGCCTGAACGTGCTAGCCGCGGTGATGGGCAAGCCCTACCAGGTGATCTTCCACGAGTTCCAGGGCGGCTCGTCGCTCCCCTCCGACGTCGAGGGCTCGGGCGACGTGAAGTACCATCTGGGCGCCTCGTCGGACCGTGAGTTCGACGGCAACTCCGTCCACCTGTCGCTGACCGCCAACCCGTCGCACCTTGAAATCGTCAATCCGGTGGTGATCGGCAAGGCGCGCGCCAAGCAGGCCTTCACGCTTCGCGCCAACGCCAGCGCCGGCCGCGGCCACGTCCTGCCGCTGCTGATGCACGGCGACGCGGCCTTCGCAGGTCAGGGCGTGGTGGCCGAGTGCTTCGCGCTCTCGGGCCTGCGCGGCTACGGCGTGGGCGGCACTGTCCATTTCATCGTCAACAATCAGATCGGCTTCACCACCAGCCCGAAGAACAGCCGCTCCTCGCCCTATCCGTCGGACGTGGCCCTGATGGTCGAGGCGCCGATCTTCCACGCCAACGGCGACGATCCGGAAGCCGTGGTCTTCGCCGCTCGTGTCGCCACCGAATACCGCCAGCAGTTCGGCAAGGACGTGGTGGTCGACATGTTCTGCTACCGCCGGTTCGGTCACAACGAGGGCGACGACCCGACGATGACCCAGCCGCTGATGTACGCCAAGATCAAGGATCATCCCTCGGTCCGCGATCTCTACGCCGCGCGGCTGGTGGGCGAGGGCACGGCGACGCAAGCCGAGGTCGACGGCTGGATCGCCGAATTCGACAAGTTCCTCGACTCCGAGTTTGACTCAGGCAAGACCTTCCACGCCGACAAGGCCGACTGGCTGGACGGCAAGTGGTCGGGCCTGAAGCTGCCGGGCTCGGAGGAGAGCGGCGTCACCGGGGTGCCGAAGCAGAAGCTGCTCGACCTCGGCCACAAGATGACCTCGATCCCGGAGCGGATCACCGTTCACAAGACGGTCGAGCGGGTGATCGCCGGCCGCCGCGACGCCATCGACAAGGGCGAGGGCCTGGACTGGTCGACGGGCGAGGCGCTGGCCTTTGCCAGCCTGCTGGACCAGGGCTATCCGGTGCGCCTGTCGGGCCAGGACTCCATCCGCGGCACCTTCACCCAGCGCCACTCCGGCATCGTCGACCAGAAGACCGAAGAGACCTATTTCCCGTTGCGCAACCTGGGCTCCGGCCAGGCGCACTTCGAGGCGCTGAACTCGGCGCTGTCGGAAGAGGCGGTACTCGGCTTCGAGTACGGCTTCTCGCTGACCGACCCCAACACGCTGGATATGTGGGAAGCCCAGTTCGGCGACTTCACCAACGGCGCCCAGGTGGTGATCGATCAGTTCATCTCGTCGGGCGAGCGCAAGTGGCTGCGGATGAGCGGCCTCGTCATGCTGCTGCCGCACGGCTACGAGGGCCAGGGTCCGGAGCACTCCTCGGCGCGCCTCGAGCGCTTCCTGCAGATGTGCGCCGAGGACAATCTGCAGGTCGTCAATCCGACCACGCCGGCCAACTACTTCCACGTCCTGCGCCGGCAGATGATCCGTGAGTTCAGGAAGCCCCTGATCGTCATGACGCCCAAGTCGCTGCTGCGGCACAAGCGGGCGGTCTCGAACCTGTCGGACATGGCCGAGGGCACCAGCTTCCATCGCGTGATGGTGGACGGCGCCGAAGCCGGCGCCGACGTGGGCGGCGTTACGCTGAAGCCGGACGACAAGATCAGCCGGGTCATCGCCTGCTCCGGGAAGGTCTACTATGACCTGATCGAGCAGCGGGCCAAGACCGGCCGCGACGACGTCTACATCCTGCGCCTGGAGCAGTTCTATCCCTGGCCGCTGAAGTCGCTGTCGAATGTCCTGAAGCGCTTCGCCAATGCCGAGCTGGTCTGGTGCCAGGAAGAGCCGAAGAACATGGGCGGCTGGACCTTTGTCGACCCCTGGCTGGAGTTGACGCTGGACCGGATGAGCATCAAGGCCAAGCGCGCCCGCTATGTCGGCCGCCCGGCCTCGGCGTCCACGGCCGCGGGCCTGATGACCCGGCACATGAGAGAACTCGAAGCCTTCCTCACCGAAGCCTTTGCCTGAGTAGGCTTGGGCCTGAACCTGAACGACTGTCTGAAGATCTAAGGAGCGCATTCCCTATGGCCGACATCATGACGCCAGCGCTGGGCGAGTCCGTCACCGAAGCCACGGTGGCGCGCTGGACCAAGAAGGCCGGCGATGCGGTCCGCAAGGATGAGATCCTGGTCGAGCTGGAAACCGACAAGGTGAGCCTGGAGGTCGCCGCGCCCTCCGACGGCACGCTCTCGGAAATCAACGCCGAGGAAGGCGCCACGGTCGAGCCCGGCGCCGTGCTGGGCAAGATCACCGAGGGGGCCGCTTCGCCCAAGGCGGCGCCCGCGCCCAAGGCCCCGGAACCGGCAAAGGCGTCAGAGCCCGAGAAGGCCGTGGCTGCGGCCCCGCCGCCCGCGCCCGGGGCCGGAGCGGCCGCGGGCGCGGGCGGCGGGGCCGCAGCCACGGCCTTCTCGGGCTCGGACGCCTTTGCCG
>NZ_SSMZ01000338.1 GCF_004799395.1 Phenylobacterium sp. | reverse complement strand
GCGTAAGCCCTGCAAATTTCGGGGGAATTGGACTGCGGGCCGAATGTTTCGGCTTGCGATACAAGAGTGAAACAAACAAGACGACCCGAGGCGGCCGAAAACGACTTCTCCGACGGCCCGGGTCATTCGCTGGACACAATCATGCTCGATCGATCGATCCGTCGTGAGGGATCAAAGTTGATGACTGGGTATTTTTCGCCGGACGCCGTGCGGGGCCTCACCCAGGACGCCTCAAGAGGGCCCGCGCGTCGGCGGGTTTTCGCGCATTTGCTGCTGGCCGGACCGGCCATGGTCAGCGCCTCGGCGCTGCTCTGGGCGGCCCCGGCGCTCGCCCAGACCACCCCCACCTCGACGACGATCAGCAACAACACCGATAAGCCCGTGGCCACCTCCGCCACCGGCGATCTGACCATCAATTCGGGCGGCTCGATCAAACCGCCGTCCGGTGCGGCGGTGACGGTCGACAGCAGCAACGAGGTGAACAACAACGGCCTTATCGAATTCCAGAACCTCAATAACGTCGTCGGCATCCTCGCGCACGGCGGCAACACCGGCTCGATCACCAACAACGGCACCATCGAGGTCGATGACACCTCGCAGACCACCACCGATTCCAACGGGATCGTGCACGGCCCGTTCGCCAACGGCACGGGCCGCTTCGGCATCCAGGTCGTCGGGCCCGGCGTATTCGTGAGCGATATCCAGAACAGCGCCACCGGCACGATGACCATCAAGGGCGACAATTCTGCGGCGATTTCGATCGAGACCGACCTCTCAGGATCAGTGAGCAACCTCGGCGCCATCTCGGTTTCGGGCACCAACAGCTACGGCATCCGCACCACAGGCGCGGTGAGCAATGGCGTCGTCCTGGGCGGAACACTGACCGTCGCAGGTCAGGGAACCCAGGCCGTGAACCTCGGCGGCGACGTCACCGGCCAGGTATTGATCAACGGAACGATCTCCTCGACCGGTTACCGCTACACCACCCGCTCCACCGACCCGAATTTCCTTAGCCACCTGACTGCCGACGACCTGCTCCAGGGCGGCCCGACGGTGGTCGTTGGCGGCAGCGTCACCGGCGGGATCCTGGTGGATTCGATCACCACGACCGATTCCACCGGCCTGGCCACCACCGTCTCCGGGTCGATCACCTCGAGCGGACAGGCGCCAGCCCTGGTGGTCGGCGGGACCAACGGCAAGAACATCGTGCTTGGCAACGTCGGGACAGACGTCGACGCCTTCGGCCTGGAGATCAAGGGCACGGTGTTCGGCAGCGGCATCTACGATGGGATTTCCGCGACAGCCGTCCAGCTGGGCGTGGCCGGCGGCGGCACGGTGGACACCAGCGGCGGCATCCGTATCTCGGGCGCCGTCTCGGCCTCGTCCTACGCCGCCAGCTCCACGGCGATGACTCTGAACGGCGTCATCGCTCCGGTCCTGCGCAACGAGGGCTCGATCTCCTCGGTGATGAATTCAGACGCTGCGGGCGCAGCCGCCTCGGGCATTGTGATCGGCGCGGGCTCCAACGTGCCTGTATTCCAGAACGCCGCTATCCTGAGCGTCTCGGTCACCGGCCAGCAGGCCGACGCGATCGCGCTTGCCGACCACTCGGGCACGCTGTCGGAGATCGAGAACATCGGGGTCATTTCCGCGACCCGATCCCTTTCGACCACCGGCACGCCGGTCACCGGCAGCAACATCGCCCTCGACCTGCATCTCAACACCACCGGCATACACATCCTGCAGGACGAGCCCGCGGGCGACACCGAAATCCCGTCAATCGTCGGCTCGGTGACGCTGGGCTCCGGCGGCGACCGCGTGGAGATCCTGGCCGGCTCCCTGACCGGCAACCTCGACCTGGGCGCCGGCGCCAACAGCCTGACCATCGACAACGGCGCGACCGTGGTGGGTAATCTGGACGCCGCGGGCGGCACCGTCGCCCTGTCGGTGAACACCGGCACGCTGCAGGTGAACGACGCCAGCCAGCTGAAGCTGACCAGCCTGAACCTGGGCGCCGCCTCCTCGCTGACCCTCACCGCCGACCCGGCCCTCGGCCAGGCCACCAACCTGAATGTGGCGGGGACCGCGACGATCGCCAGCGGCGCAACGATCGGGGTGCGCCTCGCCTCCATACTGCCGGGCACGGCGACCTACACCCTGATCCAGGCGACCCAGCTCAACTCCACGGCCTCGGACTCCTCCCTGTTGGGCGCCACGCCCTTCCTCTACAACACCAGCCTGACGACCAACCTGGCCGCCGGGACAGTCAGCGCGACCCTGACCCGCAAGACCGCCGCCCAGCTCGGCCTGCCCTCGACGATCTCAGGCGGCTACGAGCCGCTGATCGCCAACATCGGCAAGGACACCGGCCTGGAGGGCGCCCTGTTGCTGCAGACCACCCAAACCGGCCTGATCAATCTCTACAACCAGCTCATGCCCAACCACTCGGGCAGCGTGTTCAACACGGTCGCGGCCAGCGTCAGCGCCTTCGCCAAGCCGCTCGACGACCGGCAGGATCCGCATGGCGGCGGCTTCTGGATGCAGGAGACCAACGCCGGCGTGTTCGCCAGCAGCCACGGCGACGACCCGGGCTACAAGGCCTGGAGCTTCGGCGTCGTGGCCGGCTATGAGATTCCGCGCACGCCGCTGGGCATCCTGGGCGCGACCTTCGGGGCCAGCACCGACGAGATCTATCCGGACAATGTCGACGCCGCCGAGGACCTGCACGCCAACCTGGTCGACGCCGGCGTCTACTGGCGCATGACCAAGGGCGGCTTCTCGGCCAATGCCCGGGTGGGCGCAGACTATGTGAGGATCTCCAGCGACCGGGTGATTGACGTGCTGGGCGGCGACGGCCAAGCCGTCAGCCGCGCCGCCAACGGCGAGTGGTCGGCGTTCGGCGTCAACGCCCGGGCCGCGGCCAGCTACGAGGCCCACCTTGGCCGCAGTGTCTACATCCGCCCGCAGGGCAGCATCGAATACATGCGCCTGGCGGAGGGCGCCTACACCGAGACCGGCGGCGGCGACGCAATGGACCTGTCGGTCGCCTCGCGCACCTCCTCGCGCCTGTCGGCGTTCGCCGGCGTGGCCGTGGGCGCGCTCTACGGCCCTGACAAGTCCTGGGGTCCGGAAGCCCTGATCGGCTATAAGGCCGTCGCCAGCGAGAACCTGGGGGTGACCACCGCCCGCTTCGTGGCCGGTGGGGACGCCTTCACCCTGCGCTCTGACGACATCTCAGGTCAGGGGCTGGCGGCGCACTTCTCGCTCAAAGGCGAGAACGGCTCCGGTGGCTTTGCGCTGGAAACCGGCGCCGAGGCCCGCGACGGGCTGAACATCTTCGACCTGCGGATGGCCGGCCACATCCAGTTCTAGGCGCTCGGCCCGCGTCCGGTCAGGACGCGGACCTTTCGCCATCACACCTTGCCACGGCCGCCGTTGTCGGTCGGGCTGGTGTCGCGCGGATCGCGGGTGCGGCCGTCGCCGTCCGTGTCGATCCGTCCGCCCTGCTGGCCGGCGCCCTTCTGCCCGGCTTGACCCTGCTGGTTCTGCTGCATGGGCTTGGACTGGGTCTTGCCGCCCTGTTGCTGCTGCGGCTGACGGGTGTTGCTGGCGTTGCTGTTGTTATTCTTCTGATCGGCGCCCATGGCACTGTCTCCTTGGATTGGCTTCGGGGAAGCCTGGATCGAACCCACGGGACGAGGGCCTTGTTCCCGTGCCGGACGTCGGCGCGATCGGGCCGTCCGGCGCCAGCTAAGCTGTTGGATTCGCCGGCGCACCCGACGCAACGCCTACACACAGACCGTGTCGCCTTAGGCGAAGGCAGCGGCCTTCCGGCGCCTTAGGTCAGGCGCTATTGGCGATGGCATGAGGCAGGGCTGATCGACCGACCTATTGTCGCAACGCCGCCGCGTCTCCGCCGCCGTTCTTCTTCGCGGCCTCCGCTTCGGCCGACCGCGCTCCCGCCAGGATGTCGGGCAAGGCGTAGTTGCCCTCGTGACAGGCGTATTCGTAGACGGGCCCCTTCGCCGGGCTGAATTCGTATTCTCCGCCCCAAGAGGTCGCCCAGACCGTGGGGTCTTCCACCTTGAACTCATAGCGCAGGCGCTTGGGTCCGACGCGGGTGAACCGCTCGGTGACCTTCATGTTGGCCGAGCCGCCGAAGAGGGCCTCGTTCGGATTGTAGTTTGTGGTCTCGACCACCAGGGTGTCGCCCTCGTAGTGGCCGATGGAGTCCCCGTACCAGACCCGCATCGGGCTGTGCTGGGCGTTTAGGCGCACGATCCGCACGTCGTGGATCATTTCCACTAGGATGGCGACCGAGTCACGGCCTTGCACGATCTGGTAGTTGGAGTTGTAGAACGACGGCAACATGACCGGGCCGGCGTGGTTGGCGAACGAGGTGATGCATCGCTCGGCCAGCGTCTGGTTTTCCGGGTTCTCGCCGGCCCGGCCGTAGACGCCGCGCACCGGGGTCGGGTCACTGGACTTCCTGGGCAGGCGCGGGGGCATGCGGCCGTTGGCCGGGAAGGTGATCATCGAGGTGCGCGGTTCACCGTTCACCCGCATCACCGCGTCGCCATGATCGACCCAGAAGGCGTTGTAGCCGCAATCGACCGTGGCGCCGCTGTCGACGGTGTTGGCGGCGTAGCAGGGCAGCTTGTCGAGGTCGACGGTCGCCGCCGTCGGCGCGCTGCTTTCACGAATGACCTCGGCCCGCTTGCCCTCAATGCCCTGCACCTCTTCCGGGCTCATGGCTCTGCGGTCCCCCATGGCGACCGGTCGCTCGAGCGGGGTCAGCGTGGCGTTGGTCCAGGTCCCCTGCAGGTCCGGCTGTCCGTCCACGGCGCGCGGGGCATGGTAGGGCGTTGCGGCCGGCTGGGCTGCGATCGACTGGGGCAGAATCGCCAAGGCCGCGCCCGCGAGCAGGACGAGAGAATGCAACTTCATCGGATCGTTCCTTAGATGCCGGCCGGCCACGCGCCGCCGCCCCCTCGGCCGCTTGGCTTGATCTGACGATCAGAAGGTCTTCCGCCAATGCTGAGCATCACAGAGCTCCTCCAGAGCTTCAGTCTAGTCCAGTCCGGCGAGCTTATAGAAAACGACGCGCGACACCATCGTTGTTGCTGAATTTTCAGCCTGCAGCGTTTGATTTTTCGTACTATCCGCTCTGGGTATGGTCACATAGATCAATAAACTTGTTATATTCTCGTTGTTTGCGGGCCCTCAATCGGGCCCCTGCTCTTGTCGGCATGGACTGGGCCCGCCGCAATTTCAGCCCGCGGCCGGCGAAAACAGGCCGAGGAACAGCGGCTTCAGATAGAGATCCAGCGCGCTCTGCGGAGTCAGTCCGGGAACCCAGTAGGCGAGCTCAGAGGCCGAATTGATCGAACCCGCAATCACCTGCGCCGCCGCCAGGGCGTCGATCGGACGGACCGATCCGTCGGCGATCCCGTCGCTGACGACGCTCGAAATCCTCGATGACGACCGATCAAAGCCGGCGAGGAGCTTTGGGCGCATGTCCTGCGGCACGGCGGACAGCGCCGACGTGCGCAACAGGATCTGTTGCCCCGAGACCTGGCCGCCGACCAGATGCGAGGCGAAGGCCACGAGGTTGTCGAAGCCATTCTGGGCTTGTGCGTTCACCCGGCCCTGGATACCGCGCATGATCTGCCAGGTGCGCTCGAAACACCGGACGACCAGATCGTCCTTGGTTTCGTTGTGATGATAGAATGAGCCCTTGGTGACGCCCAACCGCGCGCTGATGCGCTGGACCGAGGCGCCCAGGTAGCCCTCCTCGTTGATTAGTTGCGTGGCGACTCGTAGGAACGCGTCGTTGGGAACCCCGTCTGCGTCGTCCGCCCAGCTCGTCCCCCCTTCGATGGTCGGCGGATTCCACACCGATGCCTCGGATGCAAATCCATATTCGAGCAGGTTGGACACGCGATCGGCCATGCCGGGATAGTCTTCGGGGTTGTACTGCGGCAACCAATGTACAGCCCAGTAGATCTGGGAGAGGACGATGTGGGTCCGCGCATTGCGGTCGGCGCGGCCCAGAGGCTCCGCATCGGAGGATGAGAATATCGTCCGCACCTTCTTGAAGAAGTCGACATAGGCCTGATTGGCGGTCGGATCCTGGGTCGTCCGGAAGTCGTGGAAGTTGGCGGCCTCATCCTCCTCGCCCTCGGCGATGCGGCGGCGGAAATCGAAATATTCATGGATGATCGCGCGAAGCCGAGCCCTGGCGCCATCCTGCTGCAAGGCCCGGTCGGCGATCTGATTCATTTTCCGGATGGTCTCCAGAAAGCAGGCGACCGCAAGATCTTCCTTGTGGCGGAAGTAGTATCCGATGGTCGTGGGGACGACGCCGAGGTCGGCCGCCACATGGCCAAAGGTCATGCCACGAACGCCATGTTCGTTTAGCGCCGCGACGGCGGCCTGGACGATCTCCTCTCGCCTGCGCTCGAACTTGCTCGCCCCCTCTTCCGGGCGCTTGTTGACCGATAGTTTTGAGGTCGAGGACATTTTCCTGCCCTTCATGTGGGTGCGTCGACAGAGCGCCGACCACGCCATCTCGGCTCGTGGATCGGGCTCTGCGCAAGGATAATTGTTCGGCTGCCTGCCGGGATTGCAAGCGCCCTTGGTCCGCGGGATCGAGGCCCCCGTCACCCTCCAGCGCCAGTCCAGCATACCCCTTGCACGGATTCCGGCGCACCAAGTCGTGCCGTTCGCAGTAAAGCCGTCAGACGCGGGTTACAATCTCTGACAAATCAATGGCCTAAACGGTGGGTCGCACCATACCCAACAGACAAGGGACGGTAGCCGTAATCAATCCAATACATGCACTTCCAAGTGTTCATTGCGAGTGGGACATTATTAACCTGGTGGAAGACTAGACTCCCCCGAAAATACGCATAACATTCTTGCGGAATGTGGCGCTGGAAGAGACCGCTGATTTCAATGCGGCCGCCAATGGGAGAGCTGGCGATGGCGATTTACTTGAAGATGGCCGGCATCGCGCTGGCCGGATCGGTGCTCGGCCTCATGGGCGGCTCATCCAGCTACAGCGCCGAAGGTCCGCAGCGCGTCGCCGACTTCCAGCTGTCCGATCAGCACTACATCGGACGCCGCCTCTACAAGCTGGACGACGACAAGGCGGTCGTGCTCGTCGCCTATGCCGCCGATGATGCCCAGTTCCGGGCGGACGCCCCGGCCCTGAAGGTGCTGCGGGCGGCCTACGCCGACAAGGGCGTCGATTTCCTGATCATCGATCCGCGCCTCGACGACACCCGCCAGAAGCTGGCCGCCGACGCCGCGGCCGCCGGCCTGAACATCCCTGTGCTGTTCGACTACGAGCAGCTGGTCGGGGAGAGTCTGGGCTTGACCCGCTCGGCCGAGGTGCTGGTCCTCAACCCCAAGGACTGGACGGTCGCCTTCCGTGGACCGGTAGGCTCGTCTTCGACCAAGCGTGCGCTTGACGCCCTGGTCGCTGGCCAAGCGGTCAACCTGGGCGCCCAGGAGGCCCGCGGCGCGGTTATCGCCTATCCGCAGAAGGCCCAGGCCATCAAGTGGGCCGACATCTCCTACGCCCATGACGTCGCCCCCATCGTCCAGGAGAAGTGCGTCACCTGCCATCAGCCGGGCGGTCTGGGGCCGATGACGCTGACCAACTACCAGCAGATCAAGGGCTTTGCGCCGATGATCCGCGAAGTGCTGCGCACCCATCGCATGCCGCCGTTCCAGCCGGACGCCACCGTGGGCCATTGGGCGCCCAACGAGGGGCTGTCCTCCGATCAGCTAAAGACCCTGGTCCATTGGATCGAGGCGGGCGCGCCGCGCGGGCCAGGTGAAGACCCCCTCGCAATGGTCAGCTTCCGCGCACCGCCGTGGAAGCTGGGCCAGCCCGATCTGGTGCTGCCGCTGCCAGTGGTCGATGTGCCCGCCACCGGCATACTGCCCTACCAGAACCCGGTCGTGGCCACGAACCTCGGTGAAGGCCGCTGGATGAAGGCCAGCGAATTCCAGGTCACCGACAAGAAGGTGCTGCACCACATCACCTCGCAGGTGAACTCGCCCGACGCGACCGGCGCCACCGTGCGCCAGGAAATGGCGGCCGGCGGCGTCGGCGGGCAGGGGCCCGGCCGGGTCGTCAACCTGGTGCCGAAGGACATGGGCGTCTGGGTCCCGGCGAATTCGATCATCGCCATGCAGACCCACTACACGCCCTACGGCAAACCTACGACCGAAGCCACCAAGCTGGGGCTTTATTTCTATCCCAAGGGCCAAGAGCCCAAGTACCCGATGCGCACCTACGGTGTGTATGGCACCGGCATCACCATTCCGGCCGGCGAGGAGTACCATCAGGAGCTGGCTTACGCGGACGTTCCCAAGGACATGCTGGTCTACGGCCTGACCGCGCACGCCCATGTCCGCGGTGAGTCGACCCAGGTCTACATCCGCTATCCCGATGGCCACGAGGAGATCGTGCTGGCGGTGCCCCACTACGACTTCAACTGGCAGTGCGAATTCTATCTGAAGGACCCGATCATGGTGCCGGCGGGGTCGCGCATCATTAATAAGTGGGTCTACGACAACTCGACCCGCAACCACGGCAATCCGGATCCGAAGAAAGACGTCGCCTTCGGCGAACAGACGACTGATGAGATGCTGACCTTCTTCATCCACTACCGCTGGGTGGGCGAGACCACAGCCAAGCCGCACGACGACTACGACCGCTTGCTGGCGGCCGGCCAGTTGATGGGCGACCTGGACTTGAACATGGATGGCAAACTGGAGCCCTCCGAACTGCGCGGCGCCCAGGGCGCGCGCCTGAAGGCCAACTTCGCAGCGCTAGACACGAACCACGACGGCGTCCTGGACAAGGATGAACTGGCCGCCGCCACGCTTCGCAGGCCGGGCGGCAGTCCGCGGGCCGCAGCGGCGGCGGAGCCGACGGCGCGGCCGGCCCCATCGACAGAGCCGACCATCCGACCCGTAGCGTCGAACTAGGCCATTGCTCAAGATATCCGCCGCCACGGCCGTGGCCGTGGCCTTGCTGTCGGGCTCTATCTTCGGCGCCGTTCCCGCTGCCGCCCAATCGGTGGATGGAAGGGGGCCGGCCGACGGCGAGACGCTGTTCGCGGCGCGCTGCAAGAGCTGCCACGAGCCCCCGATCGTTCGGGCGCCCAGCCGCGAACAGCTGCGAGACCGCACGAACCAGGAGATCATGGAGGCGCTGACGAACGGCGTCATGCAGCCCATGGCCACGGGCCTCGGCCCCGCGGAAATCGCCGCCCTGGCCCGGTTCCTAACTGGTCGTAACATCCAGGCGACGGCCGCTGCGTTCCCCGCCGCACCCGCACCGGCCTCGGTCACGCCGAGCGCGGCGGCGGCGGCTCAGCTCGGAAAGCTGCGCCCGGTGTCCGGCGCTATGCTGCACGACCCCGCGCCGGGCGACTGGCTACAGTGGGGCCGCACCTATGACGGGCAGAATTTCAGCCCGCTGACGCGCATCGACCGCAAAACCGTGAAGACCCTGGCGCCGGCCTGGCGCGCGCCGCTTCCAGGCGGGCCCAGCATGCCGACCCCGCTGGTGCATGACGGCGTTATGTTCCTGCAGACCAGCCCCGATATGGTGCTGGCGCTCGACGCCACGACCGGCGAGGTCCTGTGGCGCCACGCCTATGCGCCGGCGACGCCTTCCAACCAGAAGATGGGACTGGCCCTTTCGGGAAGACGGGTGTTCGTGCCCACCTCCGACCTGCACGTGATTTCGCTGGATGCGCGAACCGGCGAACAGGTCTGGGACCACAAGATCGAACTCAGCCCGCCGGCGACGGACCGCAAGGCGCTCGTCCTGCGCAGCGCGCCGCTGATCGTGGGCGACAAGGTGATCCAGGGCGTCACCGCCAGCGGCGCGCCGGGTGGCGGCTTCATCGTGGGCCTCGACATCGCCACCGGGAAAGAGCTCTGGCGGTTCCACACCATTGCCCGACCGGGCGAACCGGGCGGGAACAGCTGGAACGGTCTGCCGCTGGACAAGCGTAGCGGCGCCTCGGTCTGGCACCAGGGCACCTACGACCGCGACCTGAACCTAGTCTATTACGGCGTCGGCCAGACCTACGACACCGGTCCGCTCCTGAAACGCTCGCCCGATCCGAAGATGACGAACGACGCGCTCTACACTGACTCCACGATCGCCCTGAACCCGGACACCGGGAAGCTGGTCTGGTATTTCCAGCACCTGCCCAACGATCAGTGGGACCTCGACTGGGTGTTCGAGCGCCAACTGGCGACGATCAACGTCGGCGGACGGCCCCGCCGGGTGGTGGTGAACATCGGCAAGATGGGCATTCTCGACGCGCTGGACGCCGCGACGGGCGCCTATCTGTTCTCGATCGACGCGGGCACGCAGAACGTCATCTCCGCCATCGACCCGAAGACGGGCGCCAAGACCATCGATCCCGCGCGCATGCCGGATCTGGCGCGGCCGGCCGTGATATGCCCAGGCCTGTCCGGCGCCCGATCCTGGCCGCCGACGACCATCAACCCGCGCACCGACCTGCTCTACGTTCCGCTGACCCAGTGGTGCACACAGTTCGGGCCTCCAACAGGCTACCAACTCCTGAGCTCCGGCGTCGGCTTGACCAACGTTGATCACCCGGACGCGACGGCGAGCGGAAAGATGGGCCGCCTGCAGGCCATGGACCTGAAAGGCCACAAGCTCGCCTGGCGCCAAGACCTGGCCGCGCCGATCTCCACCTCGGTCCTGGCCACGGCCGGCGGCGTCCTCTTCGCCGGCGACCTCGATCCGGAGCTGAAGGCCTTCGACGACCGCGACGGAAAGATCCTGTGGCGCGCGCCGCTCGGCAATTACCCGAGCTCCAGCGTCATCAGCTACAGCGTCGGCCAGACCCAGTATGTGGCGGTCGTCGTGGGGCTACGCAACAATCACATCAACGATCTGTCGCGGCGCTACCAGGCCTTTCGGCGCGCCCGCGGCGCGCCAGCCGATTCGCCGAAGGGCGAGCCCGCGGTCGTGGTGTTCGCTTTGGGAAACCGGACCAGCACAGGGCTTCCGGACTGATCCGTTCGGCCCGGTTTGAAACCCGGTGGCGCACCCGACACGTCCCGATGTTTCTGAAGCTGCTGACTCGCCACGTTTTAGCTGCCGCCTACTCCCGGGGCAGCAGATCCGCGAACCACGAGCGCCGTGGGCGCGCGGCGTAGGCAGCCTTGATCGCAGCGGGATCGTAGGCTGGGCTCTCCACCCATTCGATGAAGGTGCGGCCTTCCGGTGCGCCTTGCGTCAGGTAGCTCTCGAACACGAAGTCGAGAATTCCGGTGCGGCCGTGTTTGAGGTGCAGATAGCGTAGGTCCAGTTGGCGCATGGCCGTCGGGATGTCGCCGCCCAGCCGAAGGCTAACGTAGAGCGCGCTCATCAGGCTCGCACGGTCCGCTCCCGACTTGCAGTGGATGAGGATCGGGTACTCCGCAGTCTCGAAGAGGCGCTGGGCGGCGAGGATCTGGTCGCGATCCGGCGCATCGCGCGAGGTGATCGTGAAGTTGACCAGGGTCAGGCCGAGCGCGGCGCAGGCGTCCTTCTCCAGGACGTGGAAACTGGCGTCGAAGCCGCCCCGCAGGTTGACGACGGTGCGGACGCCGCGACGCTTCCACGCGCGAAGCTGGTGCGGCCAGGGCTGGTTGCTGCGAACCATCTCATCGGAGACCCAGTGCGCATTCTGGAATCCCAGCCGCAGATAGGCGTGGTCGCGCCACAGGAAGTCGATGTAGGCGGCGATCCGGCCACGCAGCGTCGTCAGATCGAAACTGGCCACATCCACCTCACACCACTGCCGCGGCGCTCTCTAGCACCGCCGCGCCCATCCGACCCATCTCAAGAAGAATTGGCGCGCACATGCCTTGAGGGCATTGCCCCGCCGCGTCGTCTTCGCCTACAGCCGGGGGGCGACACGTAGAGGGTCACATGGCCGGTTTGAATTGGCGCACGCTCGAAGCGGCTGAATTGGTCCGCACCCCGTTCGATCACATCGCGATCGCCCAGGTGCTTCTGCCGGAATGCGCCGCGGCGATTCCCGATGAATTCCCCACGATCAAGAGCCCGGGTTCGTTCTCGATGGCCGACGCGCCGCCGGGGCCCGTGCTCGCCAGCCTGATCGATGACCTGATGTCGCAGCGCTTCCGCGTGCGGATGACGGAGATCTTCGAGATCGACCTGGAGGGCAAGCCCGCCGTGGTGACCCTCCGCGGACAGTGCTCCGCCAAGGACGGGCGCGTTCACACCGACTCCAGGTCGAAAGCGCTGTCCCTGCTGATCTACCTGAACGACGGGTGGTCCGGCGGCGAAGGCCAACTGCGCCTCATGAACCGAGAGTCCGGTTTCGACAGCGCGCCCGTCGAGATTCCGGCGACCCTCGGGTCGATGGTGGCGTTCCGGCGAAGCGATACGTCCTGGCACGGCCACGCGCCGTTCGTGGGACAGCGCCGCGCCCTGCAGTTCAACTACCTTCAGACCGCCAGGGCCTCGATGGTGGGCGAGGTCCGCCACCGGATCTCCGCCTTCGCCAAACAACTCGTGGCTTAGGGGCGTGCGCGCCGAGCCGGGGTGCTTCAGCGGTCTGCGCGTCTGGCACCTCACCACTGGGGAAGCCGGCACCCGGCAGCAGGCCCGGGGGCTGGCGAGCGCGCTGTCGCCGAGCGCCGAGGAGCGCATCGTCAAGGTCAGCCGCCTTTGGGCGCTGGCGCCGCCAGCCCTCATCGCGCCCGCGCCGCCGGCGGTGACACCGGTCACCGGCCGCCTTGAGCCCCCATGGCCAGACATCCTGGTCACCTGCGGCCGCCGAAGCGCGCTCGTGGCCATGGCGATCCGTCGGCGAAACCCCTCACCCATGCTCTGCGTCCACATCCAGCAGCCGCCTCATCCGGCAGCCTTCGACCTCGTGGTCGCCATGCCTCATGACCGGCTGGAAGGCCCCAATATCATTCAGGTCGACACCGCCCTGCACGCCATTACCCCGGACACGCTCAGGGCGGCCGTGGGAGACGCCCCCTGGTTTCGAGGTTTACCCAGACCCTGGACAGGCGTGTTGCTCGGCGGGTCCACCAAGCGTCATCCGTTCGGGATCGAGGACGCGGCCCGCCTAGCCGACCAACTCGATGGCCTGCGGCAAGATCTCGGCGGCTCCCTGCTGATCACGCCCTCGCGGCGAACCCCGCCGGCGGTGTTGGCGCTCCTGGGGGCGCGCTATCTGTCGGACCAGACCGTGCGGATCTGGGACGGCGGCGGACCGAACCCGTATGTCGGAATTCTGGCGATGGCCGATAGCCTCGTCGCCACCAGCGACAGCATCTCGATGACCTCCGAGGCGCTTGCGACCAACGCCCGCGTCTACGTCTTCCACCTGCAGGGCGGCCGCCGGCATGAATATTTCATCGCAAACCTGATGGCCAAGGGACTTGTGACGCCGCTTGACGCGCGGGCGACGCGTCGTCCGAGGGCGGCCATCGACGCCACGCCAATCGCCGCGGAGGCCGTATTGCGCCTTTTGGCCGGTCGGCCAGCCCCGCTCCGGTCCTGGTGAATTTCGATGTCGGCAGGCCTCACCTCGACGCTCGCCCTGCTGTACGGCCCAAGGGGACATGCCGCCAGCATTGCTGTTTCAAGCCAGTACTGCGTCAACCAGAATTCTGGTAGAACATCAATATCTTAGTCTTTGATTTATCTTGATACAGTTATCGAGGATCAAGCTCGGACCTCTCATCAATGTCCGAAAGGGAAGACGCAGATGAGCATGGACATATCAAGTCTCGGCGGCTCCGCCACGCCGCACGCCATGTCCGGCGCAAGCTACGGGGCGCCGCCCCAGCAGAAGATGTCAAATCTGTTCGATTCGATGGACATGTCCGGAACCGGCAGCATCGACAAGACCCAGTTCGCCAACGCCTTCGCGACCAAGAACCCGCCGACCGTCTTCAAGAACCAGGGGGTCGACACCCTGTTCTCCCAGCTCGATCCCACCGGATCCGGCGAGGTCTCCAAGTCCGACTTCGTATCCGTGATGAGCGGCCTCATGGCCTCGCTTCGGGCCGACCCGGCGGCGCCATCGGCGCCGACCGGTAGCGTCGACGCAAGCACCCAGGCGCTCAGCACGCTGGGAACGCCGCAGAGCCCGACGATCGACATCAAGGCCTAGAACTAAGGGGCTCGGTCCCGGCGCGCTGGCCGCGGTCATCGACGAGGATGTGACGGACCCCCAGGCCCCGGAGCCAGGCGGGGCCGTCTTCGCCTTTGACCATAGCGGAGGTCGCGAGACTTCCCGCAACAAGGCAGCGGTCGGTGATCACCGTGACCGAGGAGAGTCCTCGGCTCGGCCATCCCGTTCGGGGATCGAGGATGTGGCTGTACCGGCGACCTTCGACCTCGATGTAGTGTTCGTAGTCGCCGCTGGTCGCGAGCGCGCCGCTCTCAACTCGGACCTCGGCGACCAACAGGTCCGGGTCGCTTGGATCGCGGATACCGATCAGCCAGGGCTGACCGTCCGGTTGCGGACCGATGACGCGGATATCACCACCGAAATCGACGAAACCATGTCGGACGCCGAGTTCGAGGCAGATCTCCGCGGCGCGGTCGGCGGCGTATTCCTTTCCCAGGCCCCCGAAATCGAGCTCCATTCCCTGGCTCCCGAACGCGACGCCGGCGTCCGAGAGCGTGACCTTGTCCAGGCCGATCCGCGGCAACAGCTCATTGAGCGCGGCCTGGGCCGGCAGGCGTGCCCTCTTGAGATCCCAGGCCGACCGCAACAGTCCCGAGGTGACGTCGAACGCGCCGTCACTCTTGTGGTGACAGGCTTGGGCGAAGGCGATCAGCCCCCTCGTCTCGGGATCGATCGACGCCGCACCTCCGGTCGCGGCCACCGCGTTCAGCCGCGAGAGCTCGCTATCTGGCCGGTAGCGCGAGTATTTCGCTTCGATCCGGCGGACTTCCGCCTCCGCGTCGCGGGCGATTGGCCCTGCAGCCGATGGGGAGACACCGTGAAGGTGGACCACGCAGTCCGAGCCCATGGCGAAGAACTCGTGGCCGTCCACTCCGCGCGCTCCTCTCAGAAGGCCGTGCGAACGCTCACGGACACCGTTCGCGGTCGAAGCGGGGTGATCTGTTGGGTCGTACGCAGCGTGAAAGGATTGCCATAGGCAAAGGTGTTCCCCCGCTCGTCCGCGGGATTGTCGACTGCAAGGGTCAGCCGCCAGCTCAGGGTTGCCACGCTTGCCGCGAGCCGCCCCGTGGCGTAGCCGCCCATCCGCGGCGAGATCACTTCATCGAAGGTCAGGTGCGAACGGCCGACGTAGGCATAACGGCCGTCGAGTTCGAACGATCGGTTCGCCGATAGCGGCCACGAATAGTGCGCTGAAGCGCCACCTGAGGCGTCGGGAACACCGGCCAGTCCCGACTCGGACCGTGTCGGGAACTCGGGGTTGGCGTGGTCCAGTTCCGGAGCGTTCACCAGGAAATTCATCCGCAGGACCAGGGGGCCGTCGCTGTAGCGGCCCTCGAACTCGACGCCGGTATTGCGCCCGTCGCCGATGTTGGCGGTGAACGGCAGGCCGGAAGGCAGCAGCTCATCGCTCTGGATATTCTGCCAGATCGCTTCAAACGCCGCGGCGCGAACCACCAGCCGACCGTCCAACGAACTGGCCCGAAGCCCCGCCTCGAGATTCCAAAGTTCGTCGCCAGAATAGTACCGATTGGGCTCCACCCCGCCCGCAGGGTCGAACGCCTGCCCCGGCACGCCCGTCGTGTTCACGCCGCCTGACCGGTATCCCTCGGCCGCCTGCAGATACAACAGCACGTTGGGCGACCGCGCATAGGACAGGACGATCTTCGGTGCGAACCCGAGGTGGGCGACGCCTCCGGTGAACGACGACTGTGTCCCGTTCAATGGCGCCTGGATCGCGCTGCTCACATGGGAGGTCGAGGTGAAAAGCCGCCCGCCGAGCGTGAGGCTGAGTAAGGTCGATAACGGCCAGATTGTCTCGCCGAACGCGGCGCCTTCGTCCAGGCGGTCGCGCCGCGCTTCCTTGAACGCCAGGAGGGGATTGGCCGTCGCCAGGCTGGTCAATTTCAGATCCACGGTCTGGATGCTGTGGCTGAAGAACAGACCACCCAGCCACTGCACCGGAGCATCGTCCTTCGATGTGAAGGTAGCTTCCGACACGAGGCTGCGAATCCCGTCGCTATCGTCGAACGCCGCGGGTCCGCTCGGGACCGGGACCGGCGGGTCCGACGTGGCGTCGTATCGGCTGGTGATGTGGTGACTGACCAGAGCCGTCGTCCATTTCACGTCTGCCCAGTCCAGGCGTCCGGCCACGCCGACGTGCGCTTCGCTGAAGTCGTTGTCGTGTGGTTCCTGGAGGGCGACGTTGCGGGAGAACGCGGGCTGGCCCGCAAGCTCGTACTGGGTGTCGGCGGAGTTGATCGCCTGACCCACGACGCCCGCCGACACCGTCCACACTTCGGTCAGATCGAAATCCGTCGATAGGCGCACACCCTGACGGGTGGACTGGTTGACGTGCCTGAGGTTCAGCGCCGTGTCGTTGATGTAGCCGCCGTCGTCGTCGCGATAGGCCACGATGCGCGCCGCGCCGCGCCCATTGAACAACGGAAGGTTCAAGACGCCTTCGATCCCGTCGGATCCGGCGCCGTGTTCGGTGGCGCCCACGGTTGCGGAAACCCAGCCGCCGAAGCTGAGCCGATCAGGTTGGGCCGACGCCAGATGCAGCACTCCGCCCAGGGACCCCGCGCCGTAGAGCGCGCCTTGCGGGCCTCGCAGGACCTCGACTTGCGCCATGTCCACGAGTTTCAGGTCGGGATCCGGCGCGTTGTAGGTCAGACGGACGTCGTCCAGATAGATGCCGACCATCGACTGGGTTCGGCCGGTCAGCGGTCCATCCGACAGGCCGCGCAGGAGGATCTTGTCGCGTCCCGGCCCCAGGTTGGTGACGGTCATGGCGGGCTCTGTCGAGGCGAGGTCGCCGTCATCCTTGACGCCGAGGCCGGCCATCGTCGCGCCGTCCTGCGAACTTACCGCATAGGCCAGGCGATCGGCGGCGGTCGCCCTGCGCGTGGCGACCACGATCAGCTCATCCAAGTCGTTTGTGCGTGCCTCCGGGATTCCAACCGGCGCCGCGCCTGTCCGGACCGCGCGAGCGGCCGGCCTGATTTCCACGGCCCCTTTGTCGATGAACCGAAAGCTGCATCCGGTACCCTCGAGCAGCCGGGCCAGGGCCTCCGAAACGGTGTAGCGGCCGGCCACAGGCTGCCCCTGCGCCGCACAGGCGCGCGCCGCCCGGGTGCTGATTGAAACGCCGGCCGTGGTCGCCAAGTCGACCAGGGCGGCGCTGAGCGGCTCACGCGCGATGTCGAACCGGAAAAGGGCGTCGGCCGCCGCGGCGGGCGTAGCCAGGAGCAAGGAGGCCGCGCAGACGAAGACCGCCAAACCCCGGCGCACGGTGTGGCGAAGCAAACGCGGAAATCCCCTCAGCCGGATTGGAATGTCAGCTCAGCGTGATCTCATGGTCCGTACGCTGCACGGATAGCGAAAGATAGTCGGCGAGCCGGCGCAGCAGGACGTCTTCGTCGCCCAATTCAAGGACGCCCGAGAACCGCTTGGCGCCCGCGGTCCTGGTCACCCGGATCGGCAGGGCGTAGCGGCGATTGAGCTCCGCCACGATCCGGCTCAAGGGCTCGTCATCGCACACCAGACGGCCTGAAGCCCAGGCAAAGGCCTTGTCCGGGTTGACGCGTTGCTGCTGCGAGACCTGGGTCCCCTCGGCGTGGCGAAGTTCATCGCCCTTCACCAGGCGCGCGACGGGATCGGGGCCCAGGCTTGGCTGGCGGATTTCCACGACGCCGCGGCGGACGCTGACCACCACTTCCTGGCCCTCGTGGAGGATGTTGAACTCGGTGCCGACCACGCGGACCTGCTGATCGCCGACGTCGACCACGAACGGTCGGCGGGGATCCTTCGCCACATCGAAACTTGCCTGGGCCTGCGCCAGGTCGATGCGCCGGGTCCGCCAGCCGATCTGCACCGTCATGGCTGAGGCTCCATCTAGATGGATGTGCGTGCCGTCGCTGAGGGCCATCTCGAGTGTTTCGCCAACCCCGGTCCGATAGGTCTGAGGCGCGCCCTGGTAGGCGCGCTGCGCGCTGGGCGCCGCAATGACAGCAACCACTGTCGCCGCCGCGGCCAAACCAGCCAGGGGCATCCACCGTGGACCCCGGCGAACACGTGGCTTGAAGGGGAGAACTTCACCGTCCGGTCGCGATATGGAGGCGGCGATTTCAACAGAATTGTCGCTGATCTCCGCGCTCAGGGCCTCGGACCGCGCAAAGGCGTCCGCGTGCGCTTCGGCGGACTCCAGCCAGGCGGTCAAGGCGACCCAGTCGTCGGCCGTGGCTGTGTCGGCCTCAACGCGCACCAGCCAGGCGACAGCTTCGTCGTCGAGACGGACGCCGGGGCCGGGGCCGGTCGGCGGGCTCATTTCGAGCCCCAAGGATTGCGGTTGCGCGTCATGGCTGCCCCAAAGACGCCACAAAGCGAAAACCGCCTCCAGACTAAATTCTGGCCCCTCGCCGTCATCGGCCGACCTTGGCCAAAATCCGCTTGAGGCAGGTCATAATGTATTTCTCGATGCTGGACTTCGAGACGTTCATGGCGGCTGCGGTTTCGCTGTGCGACAGGCCCTCCAACTTGTGCAGCCGAAACGCCTCCTGCACCGGCGGGGGCAGTTCCTTCACCACCTCGATGATGCGGGCCAGCCGTTGGCGCGCGTCCGCCACAGCATCAGCGGGCGAGGCTTCCGAGATGTCTTCCCAGCCCGCTGAGCTGGAGTTCGCGCCGCGCCATTCGGCGTCGCGCCGCCTGGCCCGTTTCCGCTGCTTGATCTGATCGAGCATCAGGTTGGCGCCGAGCCGGAACAGGAAGCCCGACGGGTTGTCGATGCCGTCCGGCGAAAGCCCCGTGATCTTCACATAGATGTCCTGGACGAGATCCTCGGCGGCCTCCTCCGAACGCAGGCGGGCGCGAAAATATCGAACAAGGTCGTCTCGGCGAGCGAGGTAGGTCGCCAAAAGCGGATTTTCGCTGGGCTTATCCAAGGCGCGTGGAGGCTCCGCAATGGCCGCAGGAACCGCGGCGCAGGCGGGGCCTGGTCAGCCGCTCCGCCACGGCTCCCATGCCAGTTCGCGATGAATTGCGAAACCTGTGAGGCGTTTTCCGCCGCTTGTCGTCGTTGGCCCGTGGAAGGCGTGGGGGCGCTGGTTCTTCGAGGGGTGAGGCCATGGGACGGGTTTTGGTTTCCGGTCAAATCCGCCCGCCAACGTGGGCCGCATGATGGCGTCTGGCGTCTTATCTTCCGATGCGCCTCGGGTCGTTGAGCTCCATCAAGGCCAAGGAGTCGAGCGGACTCGCGCTGAAAGCTACCTGGAGGCCGAATACGCCCGCGCCTTTGGCGGCCGAATCCGCAACCACTACCCGATGCTGATGTCGGTGACGGGTGGGGACGACCAGGTCCTCGCCGCCGCCGGGTTCCGCCTCGCGTCGGCAGGTCCGCTGTTCCTGGAGCAGTATCTCGACGAACCCGTCGAGGCCGCCATCGCACGGCGACTGGACAAGCCCATCGCCCGTGATGGGGTCGTCGAGATCGGCAACCTCGCATCGGCGGGTCCCTGCGCTTCGAGGATCCTGTTTTCAGCGCTCGCAGCCCATCTTCAGCTGCTGGGCGCGACGCACGCGGTCGCCACAGCCACCCGGCAGCTTCGGCGCAGTTTCCAGCGCATCCGATTTCCGGTCGCATATCTGGCGAAGGCCGAGGCCGAACGCCTGGCCCACGGCGCCGCCGATTGGGGCGCTTACTACGGCCGCGATCCGCAGGTGGTCGTCGGACCGATCGGCGACGCGGTCCCAGCTCTGCGGGCCGGCGTGATCGTTGCTGAGGCCGTCGCCGCGAGGCTGGCCCGGCGCGCCGGGGCCAGGTTCGGAGGCCAGCCGCAGGCCGCTCCATGAGCCGAGTCCTCAACGCGCTCCGTCGTCACGATCCGCTGCGAGCGGCGTTGAGCGATGACGCCCAAAGCCTGACCTATGAAGAGCTTGCGGCGGAGGTGGACCGGTTGGCGGGGGCGCTCGCGCCACAGCTGGCCGGCCTTGGCGCGGATATCCCGGTCGCGGTCGACCTGAACAACAACCTCGCTTGGGTGATCGTCGATCTCGCCCTCATCCAGCTTCGCCGGCCGAGCCTGCCGATCCCGGGCTTCTTCACCGCCGAACAGCGCGCCCACGCCCTGCTCGACGCCGGCGCCGGGGCGCTGATCGCTTCCGACGGCGACGGCGAGCTTGTCGCTGCGGGTCGCCGCCTCGGCCTCCTGGACCTCACGCCGCAAGCCGGGAGCCTCCATCGCGAAACCGCCAAGGTCACCTACACATCCGGCTCCACGGGAACGCCAAGGGGCGTCTGCCTGTCCCTCGCCCAGATGGAAGAGGTGGCGGCCTCCCTCGTGGAGGTGATCGGCGCGGACTATGCGGGCGTGCACCTGCCGATCCTGCCGCTGTCGATCCTGCTGGAGAACGTGGCGGGCCTTTATGCGACCCTGCTCGCTGGCGGCCGGTATCATCTGGCCGAGGCGGCCGACCTGGGCTTGGCGGAACCGTTTCGCCCTGACCTCGGGCGGATGGTCCAGACCATCGCCGCGACCGGAGCCACCAGCCTGATCCTGGTGCCGGAACTGCTGCGCGGACTGGTAATGGCCATGACCTTCACCGGCGCCGAGCTTCCAGCCCTCAATCTCGTGGCGGTGGGCGGCGCCAAGGTGTCGCCGGAGCTTCTGGCCAAGGCCGAGGCGGTCGGTTTGCCAGTCTACGAGGGCTATGGCCTCAGCGAGTGCGCCTCGGTGGTCGCGCTGAATACGCCGGCCAGTCGAAAGGTCGGCGCCGTGGGCCGCGTCCTTCCGCACCTTGACGTCAGCCTGGGAGAGGACCGGGAGATCGTCGTCGGGCCGCGGCCGTTCCTGGGGTATGCGGGCGGAGCGCCCAACCTCGGCCCCGTCCATACCGGGGACCTGGGCTGGATGGACGCGGAGGGCTTCCTTCACATCGACGGCCGCCGCAGCAACACGATCATCACCGCCTTCGGCCGCAACGTCGCGCCGGAATGGGTGGAGAGCGAACTGCTCGCCCAGCCGGCCATCCGCCAGGCGGTGGTCTTCGGCGAGGCCCAGAGCGGCATCGGCGCCCTGATCGTCCCGCTTTCGGCCGACCTTCCCAAGACGGTGATCGCGGAGGCAGTGGCGCACGCCAACTCCGCGCTCCCGTTATACGCGCAGGTCGTCAGGTGGCGCCTCTGCCCACCGTTCGACCGAGCGGCCGGCGAGCTCACAGGCAATGGCCGGCCCCGGCGCGAAGTCATCCTCGAACGCCATCGCGATTTCACGAACCCCGCAACCCAGGACCCGCCCGTGACCTTTTTCCCGCGCCTCGTCACCGAAACCCTGGGCGGCCAGCAGGTCCTCGCCAGCGTCCCTCAGATCGAGGACGGCCTGGCCGGCAGGATCTCGCTGGAGACCTACATCGCCTACCTCACCGAGGCCTATCACCACGTCAAGCACACCGTCCCCCTGATGCAGACCGCCAAGGCCCGCCTCGACGATCGCCACACCAGGTTCCGCGACGCCCTTGACGAATACATCGCCGAGGAGACCGGCCACGAGGAATGGATTCTCAACGACATCCGCCACGCCGGCGGCGACGCCGACGCGGTGCGGCACGGCCAGCCGCGGGCGGCCACCCGGGCGATGGTGGATTTCGTCTACGACTTCATCGCCCGCGACAATGCCATGGGGTTCTTCGGCATGGTGCTGGTGCTGGAGGGCACGAGCGTGCGGCTGGCGACCCAAGGCGCGGACGCGGTCGCCGCCAGCCTCGGCCTTGGTCCGGAGTGCTTCAGCTACCTGTCCTCCCATGGCGCGGTGGACCAGGAGCATCTGGTCTCCTTCCAGAAGCTCATGGACGAGGTCGACGACCCGGACGATCAGCGCGCGATCATCGCGGTCGCCAGCGCCGTCTTCGATCTCTTCGCAGATGTCTTCCGCGCGATCCCGCACGACCGGAGCCTGGCTCATGCGGTTTGAGGGCAAGGAGGTCCTGTTGACCGGCGGCGCAGGCGGCTTGGGCGGCCTTGTCGCCCGGCAGCTGGAACATGAAGGCGCGCGGGTCTGCGTGCTCGACCGCAGCACCCCCGTCGGAGTCAGCGAATTCTTGTGTCAGGATCTGGCGAGCGCGGAGGGAATCGAGGCCGCCGCGACCGCCGCCTCTGGGCGACGGGTCGACCTCCTTTTCAACCTGGCCGGCATCCAGCATTTCGGTCCGCTTGAAGCACAATCGCCCGAACACCTTGTCGAAAGCTACATGGTCAACCTGGTTGCGCCGGTCCGGCTGACCCAGGCGGTCCTGCCGCAGATGCGCGCGCGAGGCGGCGGCCATGTCGTCAACGTCGGGTCGATCTTCGGGTCGATCAATTTCGCGCACTTCGTGACCTATTCCAGCGCCAAGGCCGGCCTGCGAGGGTTCAGCCAGGCGCTGCGGCGCGAGCTCGCGGGCTCGGGGATCGACGTCACCTACGTCGCGCCACGGGCGGTTAACACGCCGCTCAACACCGCCAAGGTCAAGGAATTCGCACGTCTGACCGGCATGAACATGGACCAGCCGCAGGCGGTCGCCCACCGGATCGTCGACGTGGTTGCGGCCCGCAAGCGCGAGGCTTATCTGGGGTTCCCGGAATCGCTCTTCGTCCGGCTGAACGCGCTGCTTCCGGGTCTGGTGGACCGGGCGCTTTCAGGCAACGACCGCAAGGCCGCCCGCCTCTTCGCGCCGTCGAACGACGGCCGCGACCCTGGCCACACAAGTGCGCGCCACGCCCCACAATTGACCCCCGGTCACCCGAGAGAGAGGACCATCCCATGACGGTTTCCAATATCGGGCCCGCGGCCACGCCGCCGCTGCGCCAACCGCAGCCCGCCGAAGCCTAAGGACCCGAGGTCGAGAACGACCATGATGGGGACGATGGCGCGTCCGCCGCGGCCGCCCTGCCGAAGGGCCAGGGAACGCGGATCGACACCAAGGCCTGATCGGTCTCTTCTACCGCGACAAGGCTCCACCCTCGAGCGGGGCCTTGTTCCATCGCAATGTGCGCGGCGCGGCGGACCTTTAGCACTTGGATATCCGTACGCGTCGCAATCCTGGGCCCTAGACATGCCGCGCCGCTCGCATCGTGAACGCCACCTCATGGCCCGGATCGGCTGGCTGCGCGCCGCCGTGCTCGGCGCCAACGACGGGATCGTCTCCACCGCCAGCCTGATCGTCGGGGTCGCGGCCGGCGGCGGCGCCAAGAGCCAGGTGCTGCTGGCGGGCCTTGCGGGCCTTGTCGCGGGCGCCATGTCCATGGCGGCCGGCGAATATGTCTCCGTGAGCTCGCAGTCAGACACGGAAGCGGCGGACCTCGCCCGGGAAAAAGAGGAGCTCAAGGCTCAGCCCGAGGCCGAGTTGATTGAACTCGCCGGGTTCTATGTCGCCCGCGGCGTGACCCGGGACCTTGCCGACCAAGTGGCCGCTCAGATGATGGCGAAAGATGCGCTGGGCGCCCATGCCCGCGACGAGCTGGGGATTTCCGAGATCACCACGGCGCGCCCAAT
>NZ_SSMZ01000337.1 GCF_004799395.1 Phenylobacterium sp. | reverse complement strand
CCGTGGGTTTCCAGGGCGAAGTGGCCGGTATCCAGCAGCTCGATCTTGACCTTGGGCAGGTCGGTTTTGAAGGCCAGGGCGCCTTCGACGCGGAACGAGGCGTCGTTTTTGCCCCATACGATCAAGAACGGGGGCTGCTCCGTTCGGAAATAGGCATGGACAGCCGGGTAAAGGGCGACGTTGCTGCGGTAGTCGAGGATGAGGTCGAGCTGGATATCGGCCGCCCCAGGACGCGCCAGATACGCAAGGTCGAGCATCATGTTGTCGGGCGACATCAGCGTCGGGTCGGTCCCGCGCAGATACTGGAAATTTCGGATGGTGTCGGGGGCGAGCGACTCCCGGCAAGCCTCGCGGGTTTCAGGGGACGGCGATCGCCAGTAGTTCTCCCAGGTCGCCCAGCCTGGGTGCAATCCTTCCAGATAGGCGTTGCCGTTCTGGCATATGATCGCCGTCACCCGCTCTGGGCGGGCCATGGCCAGGCGAAAGCCGACCGGCGCCCCATAGTCGAAGACGTAGAGCGCGTAGCAGGAAAGGCCGAGGACATCCGTGAACCGACCGACCACCTGGGCGAGGTTGTCGAATGTGTAGGAAAACTCGCCTCGGGGCGGCGTGACCGTCTGGCCGAAGCCGGGCAGGTCCGGCGCGATAAGTCGATACGACCGCGATAGACGCGGGATGAGATCGCGGAACATGTGGCTACTGGTTGGGAAGCCGTGCAACAGCAGGATCACGGGGGCTTCCACCGGTCCGGCCTCTCGATAGAAAACCTCAACGTCGTCGATGCTTACCGTCTGGTAGCGAACGGTCATGGCTGGGCCCTCGGAAAGACGGCGGCTCGCGGCCTAAATCGCGGCGTGGTCGGTGCAGGCTCACCTTGGTCGTGCCGGCCTTCGCGGTGCACTCGACGCCATTGGGCCGGCGTGGTCGTCGTCAGTCGCTTGAACACGGTCGTGAAGTGAGCCTGGGCGAGGAAGCCGACCTGCAGTGCGATCTCAACCAACGAAATCTCGGTCTCGGCCAGCAACGCCTTGGCCGCCTCGACCCGCCGGCACCGCAGGTACTCGTGTGGCGAAAAGCCGGTGGCGGCCCGGAACTGAGCGGCGAAATGCATCCGTGACAGTCCGGCAGCGGCAGCGAGGTCGCCTAGACTCAGGGGTTCCGCCAAGCTGGCATCGATAAGGGCCTGGACTCGCCGAAGGCGCCACTTGGCGAGCGCTCCCGTAGGTGTACGGCTCTGCGCCATATGCAGGACACGCGTCAGGAGCGTCTGCACGATGGCCATGGCGTAGACCGGATCTGTGCGAGCGCCGGCGGACACCAGCAGCTCGGCGAGCTGCTCGGCGAAGGCGTCACTCAGGGTGCAGGCGTTTAGTCGATCCAGAACGCAGCTGGGCGCGCCCATGGCGCCAAGGCGTTGATGTAGAAACCGCGTCGGTACCTTCAGATGCAGGATATCACATGGACCACTTATGTTGGCCACGAGACGTTGCCCGGGTCCTGTGAGATGGATGGTGGCCGTTGGCATCACGCCGTCAAAGACCGAACCGGCGCCGGAGCGGAGTTCCAGTCGCGTGGCGCGCAGGCTGATGCTGACGATGTGCTCGTCAGACGAGGACGCCAAACCTTGGGCCGGGCCGGCGCGGTCGAACTCCCATCGATGGATGGCGACCTGATTATTGCCGCCGGCGGCGTCTTGTGGAAAGGAGACGAGGTAGAGATGAGTCGTCGGTAGGCTGGCAAGAGTATTCCAGGCCATCTTGTCCGCGGCGGCGTATCCCATGACGTCATTCCATCGAGAATTCATCTCAGTAACTATGAGTGGGATGTCCGCCCCCCGCCCGTTATGCCTTGTTAAGTTTTGGGCCTCCGTTCGGACGGCGCGGCCGGAGCGGCCGCTTTCTGCGAAACGCGTATTGGGCGACCCAGGCATTGCGTCGTCGCAAGGAGGTCATGTGGGATGCCGGCCCAACCGACGGCGTGGCGACTTCATCCGACATCGGGACCCACCGCCACTGTGACTTCGACCGGACGAACTCGACTTCGATCAGCACCTTCACCTCGTCGCCTTCCAACGGGACCTAGGCGTTCACGCCGAAGTCGGAGCGCTTGAAGGAGGTCTCGCCGGAGAAACCCATCCGTTGCTGGCCCTTCATGTTGGTGAAGCCGCGGTAGGTCACGTTGAGGGCGAGCGCTTTTGCACCCCATGGAAGTCGAGGACGCCTTCGACGACATGCGCGGCGCGGCGCATCGGCGTGCGTCGACGCCAGATGGACAGGGCAGGCTGAAGGCAGGGCACGTCGTTTTCTCCGATCAGACTGTGCGTCGAGCGAGTTGAAGGACGATGTTGAGGTCGCGTCCAATCAGGACGGCTGGCGCGTCCGGTTCAGCGGGCTGGGCTTGGCGATTGACCCAGGCCGTCGGATAGCCAAACCAGGCCGCTCCGGCCGCATCCCAGGGCGCGAACGCCGCAAAGCCGATGTCTCGCTTGGGAAGGCCGAACGCGCTCATCGCCAAGGCATAGGCCGCTGGCGCGGGCTTGAACGCGCGGACCAGATCCGTGCTGAGCGCCGTCTCGAAGAGCCCATCAAGGCCATTCCTTCGGATGTTGGCGCGCTGCGTGGGCTGGCTGAGGTTCGACAGGAGGGCGAGCCTCAAGCCGCATGCCCTGAGTCCCCCAAGCTGATCCGCGACGTCCGGCCACACCGTGAGGGTCGAGAAGGCTTCGAGAACCTGGTCGCGAGCGTGCGGCCGTGGAGCGAGGTTCACGGTCTGACAGGCGCGGTCGAGGCGGCTCGCGGCGACGTCGATGAACGGACGATAGCGATGGGCGCTGGTTCGGAGCCAGGTATCGGCGAAAAGGGCTTGGAACCACGCACGCCAGAACTTTGCGTCCTGCTCGGGGTACCCGGCGGCCGCTGCGGCGAAAACAGCGTTGGGGTCGAAGATAGCAAAAGCGTCGAAGGCGACCGCCCCGATCGGCGCAGATCGTGGAGCCCGCGCCGCAGCTGATATGAGGGGCGCTGCTGTCAGACCAACCGCGCCGGCCCGCAGTAGCTCTCGCCGGTTGCGATCGTGGGATCCCGCGGTGGTCACGCGACACGTCGCCCTTGAGTGTGCGAGACCGCCGCGAGGCGACGCCGAAGATAGGCGGTTGAAAGTTCCATCAAGCCGCAGCCCGAGCAGGTGCGGGACGCTCCGAGCGCCAGGCGATGTAAGCGAGGATGCCCAGGATCATCGGCAGGGCGACCACATTGGCCAGGATCGAGCCGTCCGGACCGAAGGCGCCGCCCGTCAGCAGAGCCGAGTGGCCCGGAACCGGCGAGATGGCGAGGAGGCCGCTCTTGTCGCCGACGCCCAGCAGCGACCACTCGGTGAAGTCGAGCCCGATGTGTAGGCCGATCGCGAGCCACAGCCGGCCGCTCACCATGTAGAGCAGCCCAGTCACCAGGCCGGAGTTCAGCGCGATCTGCAGCGAGGCGACGAGAGGCGCATGTCCGGCGTGGGCCGCGCCGAACAGGGCGGCGGAGATGACCAGGCCGCCGACCGGGCCGATCATGCGCGCGAAAATACGCAGCAGGATCGCGCGAAACGCCAACTCTTCCAGGACGCCGGAGATGTAGGAATTGAAGAGGAAGAAGTCGTACCAGCGCTTCCAGTGGCCAGCATGGACTTGATACAGGCCGAGCGACCACAGGAGCAGAAGAATGGCGGCGATGAATCCGAAGCCGAGAAGGCCGCCGATGGCCAGCTCCAGCGGCGCGTTGCCGATGGCGAACTCTGTGACGGCCCGCTTCTCAAACCGGCGGACGGCCGCGGCATAGATCAGCGTCGTAAGCACCGGCAGGACACCCGCGAACAGACGGCTGAAGGCCACCGGAAGCTTCAGCCAGCTGGCGAGCGCGATGGAGGCGATAAAGCCTGCGAGGGCCACTCCGAACAGCACCAGGCCCCACGCGGTCGCACGCACCCACAGCCATCGGCCCGGCGTCAGGACGCCGCGATTGCCGAGATCCAACTTCCAATCGAACGAGGGGATCATGGTCATTCTTGAGGCCTTTTCCTGCGGGCTCCGGTTGGGCGGCTAGGCTTCGACTTGCGCCTGGTGGGCGGCGTCGAAGGCATCGACCCGCAGGTCCGGTGCCTCGCCATCGGCGAGCACTACCTGCGGACGCAGATCGAAAGGCCGGAGATCGGGCTTGGTGCTCATGAGGTTGGCGGCGTCGAATCTGAGCTCTGCAGCTGCCCGAAGACGCGCTCCACCTGGGCGGCTAGCGAGAGCACGGGCAGGTCGGCTTCGCGGGGGATAACGTGCAGCGCGGCGGACGGGTCGGCCAGGAGGGCGGCGCGCAGCTCTTCGAGGCGCGACAGGATATGTGGCAGGTCGGCTCCCGCCTTGGCGCGCGAATCCACCTGCGCCCAGAGGGCGGTGAAGAATGTGCGTTGGCGGCTGAGCAGCTCAGCGTCGCCCCAACCACCGTGGCCGGGACAGACGATGCGCGGCCTCAGTCCCTCGAGTAGGGAAAGGAACTCCGGCCAACGCTCCATCTCGCCGTCCCGGACGATATTGAAGGCGCCGTTGGCCACCAGGTCGCCGGTGAACAGGATCCGCTCTTCCGGCAACCAGACGGCGGTGTCGCCGCGCGTGTGGCCCCAGGTCAGATGCAGCAGCTCGACCGTCCGCGCCGAACCCTGCAGGACGAGGCGCCGGTCATAGGTGACCTGCGGTGCCATGATCGGTGTCGCCGCGACGTCGGGCCGGAGCTTCGCCACCTGTTCCCAGCGTCCGGGCGGGCCGCCGAACGCGCCCGTCTCATACCGTCGCAGCTCGTCGACCATTTCGGTGCAGGAGATGATCATCGCGCCGGTGCGCTCATGGATGGGCCGGTTGCCGTAGATGTGGTCCCCGTGGTGGTGTGTGTTGACGAGATAGCGGATCGGCTTGTCGGTCGTCCGCCGGACCTCGGCCAGCAGCGCGTCGGCGCGGCCCGGCATGTTGGCGTCGATCAACAGGACCTCGTCGCCCAGGTCGACCCACCCGTTGTTGCACATCAGGCTGCGGATGGCGCCGGCCGGTCCGCTCACGGCGCCCTCCCGGAAATAGCGCGTCGCGCCCTTCAGGAAATACACCCCCGGCGCTAGGGTCTCGGTCTCGCCGATGCCATCGGCCCCGGGCGCGAAAGGATCCTTCGGCGGGGTTTCCGCAGAGGCCGTCGTCGCTTCGTGTTCGAGCAGGCAGGATTGGGTCATGAGGCGTCTCCAAGGGCGTTGGCGGCGATCCGGTCGCAAAGCCGCGAGAGCTGAGCGCCCAGCACCTTCAGATCGGGGTTTCCGTAGCGATCGAAGGCGGCCGCGGGGTCGTACCAGCGCACCACGAGGCCAGTGTCTTCGGTGACGATGGCGAACTTCAGGGGCGCTTCCAGCACTGCCGCGGGATCGGCGTCGAGCAGCCGTTTCATGTAGCGGGGGTGGAAGAACAGCAGATGGCGCGCTCGCGCGATATCGATGCCGCCGCGCTTCAACAAGGCCTGCGGATCGATCTCGTGCAGCACCCAGACATCGGCGGCGACGATCGCGGCCTTGAGCGCGTCCACGACCGCCTCAAGCGGCTCCGAGATCCGGCGGACCTGCTGAAAGACTGGCGCGCTCGAGACGGTCACGGGGCCACCCACCGCGTCGGCCAGGGAAGAATGCGTCGGACTTGCCATGCGGGCCTCCGGGTGACCTCGCGACCCTAGGCGGCGGGAGCGCCGGCGTATTGGCGACGCGCACGCGGATTTGCGTTTCGAACGACGGCCGTTTCCAGCCGGGCGACGAGGTCTGCGGCATGGCGGCGTGCGCCGCGGTCGATGCCGAACCACCGCCGAAAGCGGCACAGACGAGCTGATAGCCCTGTTCGTCGGCCGAAATCCCAAGCCCCGGATCACGTTGGGACGCATCCTTTCCGTTTAGGAGGGCCATCGAGCTGCTGGAAGCCCGGTAGGGTCGGCCGATGCCCACCGACGGCTAGGCGCCCGCAGTCTCAGATTTCTGCCACCGCGAGGACCATCAGGCCGAACAGCAGGCCCAGGCTCACCAGGACAGTGAGTGACGAGACCACGGCGGTCTTCACGGCTGCGGCGAGGCGGCTCGACCCGTAGGCGCCGCGCAATGTGCGGAAGAGGTTCACCTCCGACCACAGGACCGCGGCCGCGAAGAACCAGCCCATCGCGGGCTGAGGCAGCAGCAGGCCCACCGCGCTCAGGAGAAACCAGAACGACAGCAGGCTCATTGCCACCAGCAGGTGGTCGTAGATGAAGACCTCCCGCCGGCGGCAATAGACCAGCGCTAGGCTCAGCCCCACCAGCGGCAGCAGCAGGACCGCCACCCTCTGGCCCCATCCGAAGAGTACGCTGACATAGCGCTCGGGATTGTCGATGGCCTTCTGCAGCCGGTGCTTCCACCAGTCCTTCTCGGGCGCGCTCGGGGCGGCGAAATCCTCTGCCGTCCGTGCCGGTAACCCCGTGGCCACCCGGTCCGCCTGGACCATCGCTCTGGCGTAGCGAAGCTGAGCCTGTCGCGACAGGCGGTCATAGATCGCCTGGGCGCGGCCCGGCGGACCGCCCTTGTCCTTCAGGACGTCGGCGCGGACGCCAGCTGCGTCCTCCAGGCTGTGCCGCAGGTGTGTCGCTGCCTCAGTGCGGCGGCGGGCGGCCGCCGCCGCGCGGCCTTGCGGAGTGGCCAGCTGCGCCGCCTCCGCCGCCGCCCGGCCTGCGTTATCCTGGGTCATCACGTGCGCGACGTGCTCACCGGCCAGGACGAACAGCAGAAGCGCCACGAGGAAGGTGCGGAATGGCGGGACGTGCCGGGCCAGACGCGCTTCCACGTAGTCCCGCGCCAGCTTTCCGGGATTCAGGAATAGGGCCGGCAGGGTACGCGCCAGCCGCCCCTCCAGCCCGATCATGCCCTCCACGGCCTCGACGACCAGGCGCCGGATCGATCGCTGGTGGGTGTCGGCGTTCTGGCCGCACCCGTGGCAGTACGGCCCCTGCAGGACGGCTTCGCAGTTCGGACAGGCGCCGCCCGGCGCCCGCCGTTGTCCCGCCCGCCTCTCCTCCGGACCTTGGCCGGCCCCCGCGGCCAGCTGCTCAAGTGCTTCCGCCACCGCGATCACTGGGCGCGGAACTGAGATCAGACCCCGCGGTAGACGAGGGCCGTGAAGAGGTCGCCACCGATGATCGAGCGGCCCCACTTGTCATCGTAGGCTGCGGTCGGCTTGGCGGCCTGCACCTGCGCCAGGGTCTTGCCCTGCGCCTTCAGCGCAGCGACCTTGCCGCGGATCGCCACCAGCATGTCGCGGAAAGCGGTCTGGCTCGCCCGGTCGCCCAGGGGACCGTGGCCGGGCACGATGACCGTGTGCGCCGTCGCCATGGCGATGTTGACGTTCGCTGCGCGGATCGCGCCGTCGATGCTGCCGCCGCCGACATAGTCGATGAACGGGTACATGCCGTTCCAGAACGTGTCGCCGACGGACAGCACGTCGGCCTGGGTGAAGTAGACGGAGAGGTCGCCGTCGGTGTGCCCGGGCTTGTAGGGCCGGATCCGGATGATCTCCCCGTCGCGATGCAGGGTGGTCTCACCCGTGATGATCCGGTTGGGGAGGTCCGGGGCGGGAATGGGCGCGAAGGTGTGCTCCCACTCCACCACCCGGATGGTCTGCCTCAGGCGCGCTACCGCGTTCTTCTCGGCGATGATGTCTGCGCCGGCGGCGCGGACCCAGCCGTCACCGTCAGCATGATCCCAATGCCAGTGCGTGAGGATCGCGAGCTTCAGGGGACCCGGGTCGAGGCCCACCAGGGCCGCCTGGATCTTGTCCTTGGACACCGCGATGCCAGTGTCGACCAGCAGGGTCCCGTCCGGCCCGGTAAGGGCGGTGATGTTGCCGCCCGAGCCCTCGAGCATCGCTATGTTGTGGCGCAGCTTGTGGACGGTGATCGGCGTGGCGGCGGCCGCGGCGTTGATCGTGGAATAGGGACTGGCGAGCACGGGCGCGGCGAGGAGGGCGAGCGCGGCGGCTAGGCCGCCGGCGCGGACAAGATGGGTCATAGACATGTGCGTGGATCCCAAGAAGAGAGGCGCATTGGCTGCGCCGGTGAGGAGCGAAGGTCTATTTGGGCGGCGGCCTAGCCGGGCGGCTTGACGGGCGCGGCGATGGCCAGGGCCTCGTGCGTCACCGGGTGGCCGTCGATGCTCTCGACCATGGCTTTCGAGCGCCCGAGGGTGTCGAGCAGTGACTTCGGGCCCTGGAAAGGCAGGCCGCCGATGTGCCAGCCGTCGGTGTGGAGTTCTTCAATCAGCACCCAGACCACCTCGCGGAAGGCCTCCGAGCCCTCGTGCTTGACCATCACGTCGGTGATGTCCTTGGCGAGGGCGTGCTTCTGCTCGGGCGTGAAGACGCCGTCGATGAGCTTGATGTTGACGAACGGCATGGACGAACTCCGGTTGAAGGGGCGCTTTGCAGTCCCGGCCAGGCGCGCCTCGGCGGCCGGCGAAAGGGGTCTGGCGTTCAAGCCTCGGCCAGGGCCTCGTGGGCCGCCTCGAAGGCGTCCAGGGTCCGGGTGCTGTAGACGACGGCGGCGCCGGCATTGATCGAGACCGCGACGCCCAGCGCCTCGGCGATCTCTTCCTTCCGGACCCCCAGCTTGCGGGCGGCTTCCGCGTGGACCGCGATGCAGCCGTCGCAGCGCAGCGACACGGCCACGGCGAGCGCGATCAGTTCGCGGGTCTTGGCGTCCAAGTGATCGGTCTTGGCGCCGGCGCCGCCGAGCGAAACATAGCCCCGGACGGTGTCAGGGCTGAGCTTTCCCAGCTCGCCGACGCCGGCGACGATCTGGCCGCGATAGCCGGTCCAGTCCTTCATGCGCATCGTCGACTCCTCCGGACGGAGATCGTCCTGTGGCCTGACGATGGCGCGGCGCCCGGGCGGGGGTCTTCGAGCCGCGCACGGCGCTTTCGGATTCGACCGGCCTCAGCCGGCGGGAGGTCCGGAGAACCGGGTCAGAACCCCAGGTCGCTGAGCCCGGGATGGTTGTCCGGCCGGCGGCCGAGCGGCCAGTGATACTGACGGTCGGCCTCGGCGATCGGGGCGTCATTGATGCTGGCAATGCGGCGGCACATCAGGCCGCGGTCGTCGAACTCCCAGAGCTCGTTGCCGTAGGAGCGGAACCAGTGGCCGCTGTCGTCGCGCCATTCGCAGGCGAAGCGTACCGCCATCCGGTTCTCGCGGAAGCCCCAGAGCTCCTTGATCAGACGGTATTCGAGCTCGCGCGCCCACTTCCGCGCCAGGAAGCCCACGATCGCCGCGCGGCCCTGCAGGAACTCGGCGCGATTCCGCCAATGGCTGTCGGGGGTGTAGGCCAGCGAGACCCGCGCGGGATCCCGGGTGTTCCAGGCGTCCTCGGCCAGGCGGACCTTGAGAACCGCGTCCTCCCGCGTCGTGAAGGGCGGCAGCGGCGTGCGTTCGGCGTCCATGACAGCTCGGGTCCTGCGGGTCTTGCCGGCGGCGCGCCTCGGCCGTCGCCCCGCATCGGCCTGACATCGGGCATGGCGGGGAACCGGCAAGGGCTCGCCCTGCCGCGACAGCGGCAGGGCGACCAGATCGATGTCCCTAGGCCTTGAAGAAGGCCAGGAGGTCGGTGTTGATGACGTCGGCGTGGGTGGTCGGCATGCCGTGCGGCAGGCCCTGGTAGGACTTGAAGGTCCCGTGCTTCAGGAGCTTCGCCGACAGCGGTCCCGAGTCCGCGTAGGGAACGATCTGGTCGTCCTCGCTGTGCATCACCAGCACCGGCACGTCGATGGCCTTGAGGTCCTCGGTGAGGTCGGTCTCCGAGAACACCTTGATGCACTCGTAGTGGGCCTGCGCGCCGCCCATCATCCCCTGCCGCCACCAGTTGTTGATGGCGCCCTGGATGACCTTCGCGCCGGGGCGGTTGAAGCCGTAGAAGGGGCCCGTGGGGACGTCGAGGTAGAACTGGGCGCGGTTGGCGGCCAGGGCGGCTCGGTATCCGTCGAACACCTCGCGCGGCGTGCCGCCGGGATTGGCGGGGGTCTTCAGCATCAGCGGCGGGATGGCGCTGATCAGGGCCGCCTTGGCCACCCGGCCGCCGCCGCCGTAGCGCGCCACGTAGCGGGCCACCTCGCCGCCGCCGGTCGAGTGGCCGACGTGGATGGCGTTCTTCAGGTCGAGGTGGGCGACCAGGGCCGCGGCGTCGGCGGCGTAGGTGTCCATGTCGTTCCCCACGTCGGTTTGCGTGGAGCGGCCATGGCCGCGCCGGTCATGGGCGATGACGCGGTAGCCCTGGGCCAGGAAGAACATCATCTGGTTGTCCCAGTCGTCGGCGCTGAGCGGCCAGCCGTGGTGGAAGACCACCGGCTGACCCTTCCCCCAGTCCTTGTAGTAGATGACCGTGCCGTCCTTGGTGGTGAAGGTGCTGCTGCCCATTATGTGGGGTCCTTTGCTGGAGTGCGGATGATGCGCGGCCTGCGCAGTCGCGGGGAGCCCGGCGAGCGCCGCGGCGCCCAGGGCGGTGAGGACGACCTCACGGCGCGACGCGGCGAGCGGTGAAGACTCTGCGATCATGATGAAGCTCCGGCGTCAGGGCGGGGTCAGCTTGCCGGCGATGTTGGGCGGCCCGGGCGGGGTCGTATTCGCCCCGCGCACGCGGCCTTGCAGGTTCGAACGATGCCAAGCGCCGGCGGCGCGCGGCCGAGGTCGGATCCATGTGAATGTGAAGGAGGCGCCGCTGCGCGCCGGCGGGCGCTAGTCACGGTCCGTTCCCTTGCCCTTGTCGTCGGGCGCGGGGAGGAAGTCCTGGATGGCGGCGGCGTTCATTCCGGAAAGACGGCACGGCGGCCTCGCCACAGTCTTCGGCCGGAGACATCCGGAGGCGGGTGAACGCCGGGGGCCGAAATGCCGAACAATACCGAGAGGGCCGCCGATCCGACGATCCGGGGTGCGTTCGTGATCGACCGCGTCACCGGCGCCACCACCCGCGGGGTCATCCTTCCGCCGCTGGATTCCGCCGGGCAGGATGCCCGGCTGGCGGGTGTCGGCCTGATGTCGGCCGGGCTGGCTCATGACCTGGGCAACCTGATGCAGATCATCGACGCAGGCCTTCGCAGCATGGAGCGGCGGTTCGGCGACACGGTGAGCCCGGACGTCCGCGTCCTGAGCCAGGAGGTGCGCGGCGCCGCCCAGCGGGCCGCGGCCTTGACCCGGCGGATCCTCAATCACTCCCGGGGCGACGCCAGCGAAGTCGACCTAGTCGACGTGGGCGATGCGATCCTGCAGATGCGCGCCCTGATCGGCTGGGCGGCAGGGCCGGCCGTGCGCGTGGTCCTGGAAGTCGAGCCGCACCTGCCGCCGACGCGGTGCGCGCTGGCGGAACTGGAGAGCGCCGTGATCAACCTGGTCGTCAACGCCCGGCATGCCATGCTGGCCGGCGGCGCGCTGACCGTCTCGGTCTGCCGCCATGGCCAGGAGGTCATGCTCCGCGTCGCCGACACGGGATGCGGCATGTCCCCGGCCGCGGTGCGGCACGCCTGCGAACCGTTCTTCACGACTCGGCCCCGCAGCGGCGGAAGTGGCCTCGGCCTGGCCACCGTCGGGATGTTCATCCGCGCCCAGGGCGGGACGATGGAGGTGGATAGCACCCCCGGCCGCGGGACGGCCATCGTACTGACCTTCTGCGGGGCCGGGGGCGCCGCCCAGGCCTAGCGCGAGCGCCGGACCCATGCGGCCTGGCCATCAGGCGGACAGCTTCGTCGCGGCCTCGGCGATCTTGCGGCCCTGGTAGCGCGCGCCCATCAGTTCGTTCGCCGAGGGTGCGCGCGAGCCGTCCCCGCCGGCGATGGTCGTCGCCCCGTAGGGCGAGCCGCCGGTCACCTCATCCAGGGTCATCTGCCCGGCATGGCCATAGTCGAGTCCGACCACGATCATCCCGAAGTGCAGCAGGTTGGTGATGATCGAGAAGAGCGTGGTCTCCTGGCCCCCGTGCTGGGTGGCCGTCGAAGTGAACGCGCCGCCGACCTTGCCGTGCAGCGCGCCCTTCGCCCAGAGGGGGCCCGCCTGGTCGAGGAAGTTGGCCATCTGAGAGGCCATCCGCCCGAAGCGGGTGCCGACACCCACCACGATGGCGTCATAGGTCGCCAGGTCCTCGATCCTGGCGACGGGCGCGGCCTGGTCCAGCTTGAAGTGCGCCGCCAGGGCGATCTCCGGCGGGACGAGTTCCGGGACGCGCCGGATGTCGACCGTCGCCCCGGCCTCGCGCGCGCCCTCGGCCGCGGCCTGCGCCATGGTCTCGATATGCCCGTAGGCGGAGTAGTAGAGGACGAGGACCTTGGTCATGGGTGGCTCCGTGGCTGGGGCGGCGGCGGCGCCACCCGCGCCAGCCTCACACGGCGACCGCGGTCGGTCTTTCGAGGACGAACGGAGGTACCCGCCGTCCCGGCTCAGGCGCCGAACTCGTCCAGCCGCCGGGCCTTGTAGACGACGAGCGAGACGAGCCAGCTCGCGACGAAGAGCCCGATGGTGATCATGCCGAGCAGGTTCATGTCGCCTGCGAGCGCGCCGGCGCCGTTCCAGAACCAGCCCGTGAGGTTGAAGACTTGGCGGGCCAGCCCAAGGGCCTCGGCGCCGCCGATCACCACGGCCACGGCCACGGACACGGCCGTGATCACCATGTTGTAGAAGAGCTTCCGCACCGGTCGGACGAAGGCCCAGTCATAGGCGCCCAGCATCATCACCCCGTCGGTGGTGTCGACCAGGGCCATGCCCGCCGCGAACAGCAGCGGAAAGGCCATGACGGACTCAAGCGGCAGGCCCCGCGCTGTCTGGGCCGCCGACACGCCGAAGACCGCGACTTCCGTCGCCGTGTCGAAGCCCAGGCCGAACAGCAGCCCGAGCGCCAGCATCTGCCAGCTGCAGGTGATCAGCCGGAACAGGGGCCGCAGCAGGCGGCAGAGCACGCCCCGGCCGGCGAGAAGCATGTCGAGGTCCTCGTCCCGGTAGGGCA
>NZ_SSMZ01000336.1 GCF_004799395.1 Phenylobacterium sp. | reverse complement strand
GCTGCCGCCCGATCCGGTGCAGGAGGAAGGCCACGTCGCCGATCTCTCCGACCGGATGGCGGGCCTCTCGGGCCTGCTGCGCGATCCGGCGTTCATGACCGCGGTGGTGTCGGCGGGGCTGATCCAGTCAGCGCATGCCTTCTACTACGCCTTCTCGACGCTCGCCTGGAAGCGTCAGGGCATCGGCGAGGACCTGACCGGCGTGCTCTGGGCGGTGGGCGTCTCGGCGGAGATCGTCTTCATGTGGTTCCTGGAGCCGTGGCGCCGGCGGATGGGACCGCGCAACCTTCTGACCCTGGGCGCGGCGGCGGCGATCGTGCGCTGGGGCGCGCTGGCCGTCTCTCCGCCGCTCTGGCTCCTGTTCCCGCTGCAGACGCTGCACGCGTTGAGCTATGCGGCGACCTTCTTCGCCTCGCTGCTCCTGGTGGAGCGGCTGTCGACGCCGCGCAACGCCTCGGCCGCCCAGGCGCTGAACTCGGCGCTGTCCGGAGGCGTGCTGTCGGGCCTGGCGACCATGGCCTCGGGACCGCTGTTCGACCGCTTCGGGGCGAAGGGCTATCTGTTGATGGCGGCGATGTGCGCCCTGGGGCTCATCGGGGCTTTGCGCCTTTATGGCCTGCGCCGGCTCGACCCGGCCTGAGCGAGGAGGGCGTTTCATGCGGTTGTTTGGATGCGTCTGCGGCCAGTTCCACTCGACGGCCGCCGGCATGGGCATGAAGGGCGGCGATCGTCGGATCGCAGCGCCGGTGCCGTTCTACGTGATCGAGCATGCCGATGGCGTGGCCCTATTCGACTGTGGCCTGCACACCGATCTCGCCGACGCGGAAGACCCCTATCGGCAGGTCCTGCAGAGCCAAGGCGAGGACGTGACCTTCGCTGCGGATGAGACCGTCACGGCGCACCTGGAGCGACTGGATATCGATCCCGCGCGGGTCCGCTATGTGGTGCTGTCGCACCTGCATTTCGACCACTCCGGGGGACTGCACCAGATCCCGAACGCGACCCTGGTGGTGCAGCGGCGCGAGTGGGAGGCGGGCTTCGACCGGGATATCGCGGCGCGTTATTTCCTGCGCCGGCGCTATTTCGACCTCGGCCACGAGGTCCAGCTGGTCGACGGCGAGCACGACCTGTTCGGCGATGGCTCGGCGGTTTGCATCCCCAGCTTCGGCCATACGCCCGGTCATCAGTCGTTGCGGGTCAGGAACGCCCAGGGCGACCACATCCTGGTCGCGGATGCCTGCTACAACGGCGAGGTGGTGGAGACCCGCGCCTTTCCGTCCTTCGCCAAGGCCGAGGCGATGAACGCCTCGCTCGACCGGCTGCTGGCGATGCGCGAGCCCGACACCACCCTGATCTTCGGCCACGATCCCGACCAGTGGGGCGAGGCGGCCCTGCTGCCCAGCGCGCGGGCCTGACGCGGCGACAGCCTTGCGTCCGCCGCCGCGGCGGCAAAGATGCGGGCCCATCGGAGGTCCGTCATGCGTGCGCTGAGTGTCCAAGCCCCCTGGGGCCTCGACGAGATCAAGGTCGTCGAGGCGCCCGATCCCGTTCCCGGTCACGGCGAGGTGCTGGTGCGAATGCGCGCGGTCTCGTTGAACTACCGCGACCTCCTGATGGTCGGCGGCATGTACGGCCGCATGCCGGCGACGTCCGGCGCGATCACTCCTTTTTCCGACGGTTGCGGGATCGTCGAGGCGGTGGGGCCGGGCGTCACGCGGGTCCAGCCTGGCGACCGGGTGGCCACGATGTTCTTCCAGAACTGGATTTCCGGCCCGCCAACGGCGACGAAGCTGATGTCCTCACTGGGCTCGCCGATCCCCGGCGCAGGACGTGAGCTCGGCGTGTTCAGCCAGGACGGGCTGTCCAAGGTCCCGGCGTTCCTCAGCGACCAGCAAGTCGCCACCCTGCCGTGCGCGGCGCTGACGGCCTGGCGGGCGCTGTTCGAGGACGCCGACCTTCGCCCCGGCGACACCGTCGTCCTGCAGGGCACGGGCGGGGTCTCGATCTTCGGCCTGCAGTTCGCCCATGCCGCGGGCCTGCGCACCCTGATCACCTCGTCTTCGGATGAGAAGCTGGCCCGCGCCAAGGCGATGGGCGCCGACCATGTCACCAACTATCGCTCAGAGCCCGAGTGGTCGCAGGCCGTGCGCGCGGCGACCGGCGGGACCGGCGCGGACCTGATCATCGAGGTGGGCGGAGGCGGCACCATCGAGCAGAGCATGAAGGCCATCCGGATCGGCGGCCATATCGCCATCGTCGGCGTGGTCGCAGGGCTGGGCTCGGGCTTCAACACCGCGGCCCTGATCGGCAATTCCGCCAGGCTACAGGGCCTGTCCGTCGGCTCGCGCGACATGTTCGAGGCCATGTGCCGGTTGATCGAGCTGCATCGCATCGCCCCGGTGGTCGACAAGGTGTTCCCCTGGACCGACGCCCGCGCCGCCTTCGCCGCCATGCAGGGCGGCGAGCATTTCGGGAAGATCGTGCTGGAATTCTGATCCGGGCGTAGGCTCGGCCAAAAGATGGAGGACGCCATGAAGACCAAGGGCATCAACCACCTGGCGCTGGTCTGCCGGGACATGGCCGAGACGGTGGAGTTCTATACGAAGGCGCTCGGGATGCCGCTGGTGAAGACCGTGGCCCTGCCGGACGGCGGCCAACACTTCTTCTTCGACTGCGGCGGCGGTTCATTGCTCGCCTTCTTCTGGTGGCCAGACGCTCCGCCCGCCGCGCCGGGCATAGCCTCGGTGAAGGATTTCCCGGTCGAGCCGCGCTCGGCGGTGGGGTCGATGAACCATGTGGCCTTCGACATGGACGAGGCCGAACTGGAGGCCTCGATCGGGCGCCTGCAGGCCGCGGGCGTGCACGTCTCTGTGCCCGTGGTGGTCAATCACGACGACAGCGCGATGGGCGTGGCGCGCGAGATGCACGAGGGCGTCTGGGTGCGGTCCGTCTACTTCCGCGATCCCAACGGCGTCATGCTGGAGTTCGCCGCCACCCTGCGGGACTTCCGGCCGGAAGATGTGGCCCACACGCCGGGGCGCGCCGTCGAAGCTGCGGACGCCTGACGTGCCGCGCCTGAGGCAGGTCCCCCGCGCCGAGGCGACCTCGGAGGTGGTGCTGAAGACCTACGACCTCCTGTTCGGCGACCGCGATCCGGTGGCCGAACCGGGCACCACCACCGGCACGACCGGCGACTGGTGGACCGTCTTCGCCCTGGTGCCGGATATTCTGGAGCACGCCAACCGCGGGTTCGCCCTCTACCGCAGCCCCAAGCGCAAGCTGAATCCGGTGCTGAGGGAACTCGCCCAGACCCGCGTCGGCTGGGCCAAGTCGAGCCAGTTCGTCTATTCCCAGCACTGCAAATCCTTGCGGGGATTGCACGTGGCCGAAGAGAAGATCGCCGCCATCCCGCACTGGCAGGTGGCCGGCTGCTTCGACGAGCAGGAGCGCGCCGTCCTGGCCTACGCCGACTGCCTGGCGCTGCAGGCCGGGCGGACGCCAGACGCGGTGTTCGCGGCCCTGAAGAGCTTCCTCTCCGATGAGGAGATCCTGGAACTCACCTACATCGCCTGCCTCTACGACATGCACGCCGTGATGAGCCGTGCGCTCAGGACCGAATTCGACGACCGGGACGACCCGATGGTCGAGGTGGCGGCCCCGGCGGATTTCAGCGGTCAGGACTTCCTGGACATCGGCCGGCGCGGCTGAGTCTCGCGAAGACGCGGACGCATCGTTACTGACAGGCTTAATGAACAGTTGAAGTAATGATTTGGAAACCTGCGGCATATTGGTAAACGCGGGATTCAGTACGTAGATTGACCACGGTTTAATCTCGATGTGTGCAGGTCTCTCCCTAGTCCGGGAGATAGTAAATGACCATCGGTACTGTGAATGCGGCCTTTCCGGCCGGCACAGACATGGACCAGATCGACGTCGGCTTGATCGCCATCGGCGTCCCCAGCGCTGAGACCGCGACCGGGTTTACGGTCACCATCGGTTCGGAGCAGCTGGTGTTCGGCGGCGCCGGCCTGACCTTCGACGGCCAGGGCGTCGCGACGGGCGGGACGATCACCTCGATCCAGGACCTCTATCAGGGCGCGGTGAACTTCAACCTGAGCGGTGTTTCGGTGTCGGCCGCCTCGGTGGAAAGCTGGGCGGCGAGCGACGACAACGCCTCGCTGATGAACGCGGTCTTCGGCGGCGCCGATACCATCACCGGCGGTCCGCTGGGCGACCTGCTGCGCGGCTACGGCGGCAACGACTCGATCTCCGGCGGCGCGGGCGACGACACCCTGGACGGCGGGACCGGCGACGACACGATCAACGGCGGACCCGGCCAGGACGTGATCACCACGGGCGGCGGTCATGACGTGATCATCATCGGCCATGGAGAATCGGCGCCTACGGCGAGCGGTGCGGACGTCATCACCGACTGGGCCTCCACCGACACCCTGACCTTCGCCCACGGCCCGACAGGCGCGTCGGACTTGGTCGAGACGACGGCCGCCAACTTCACCGCCGCCGCCACCACCGCCAATGGCCTGATCACGGCCGGAACGGCTGATGTGGTGGCCGTCGCGGTCGGTTCGGAGGTGATCGTGTTCGCCGACAGCGGCAACGACAACGGCGTCGACGATGCGGTGATCCTGCAGGGGCGCGGGCTGAGCGACATCAGCATCAACAACTTCACCTTGAGCCCGGCGTCGCCGACGGGCGGCACGGCTGGCGCGCCGTCGGGGGTCGCAACCGCCGGGCAGGTCCTCTTCGCAACAAGCACCGCGACCAATGTCCAGGGCGGGTCCGGCGGCGATACGATCACCGGCGCCTCGACGTCGGACTATCTGCGCGGCAATGACGGCAATGATTCGATCCAGGGTGGCGCGGCCTTCGACGACATCAACGGCAACAAGGGCAACGACACCATCGACGGCGGGTCCGGCGGCAGCGACTGGCTGGTGGGCGGCCAGGGCGACGACGTGATCACGGCCCACCACGGGCAGAACCTGATCCTTGGCAACCTCGGCAATGACACCCTGCACGGCGGCGACGGCGGCGATGTGCTGCGTGGCGGCCAGGGCGACGACTCGATCCAGGGCGGCGCCGGCAACGACTATATTTCCGGAGACCTGGGCAACGACACCGTCAGCGGCGGCGGCGGGGCGGACATCTTCCACGGCTCGGTGAGCATGGGGGTCGAGCACGTTCTGGACTTCTCCTACGCCCAGGGCGACCGGGTGGAGCTGGACCCCGGCACGGTCTACACGACCGCCCAGGTCGGGGCCGACACGGTCATCACCATGAGCAGCGGCGGCGAGATGGTGTTGGTGGGGACCACGCTTTCGAGCCTTTCCAGCGACTGGATCTTCGAAGGCACGCTCTCGCACCTCTAACGCCTCCCGACGCTCCGCCTGCAGCCACGCCGGCCGGCGCCGGTGCAATCTCAAAGGGTTTCAACAGCGGTCAGGGCTACCGGCTAGCGGCGGCGAGAAGGCCGAGGAGCCATCAGCGCGCTGAGGCGTTGCTCCATCCATGCTGAATTCCCGCAGGTTTGTGGACTTGGCCGCCAAGGCCGACAGGAACGCCATGGAAGCGCTCGATCCTGCGTTGCAAGAGGTCTTCCGCGAAATGGCTGCGCAGTGGCGCGTCGTGGCTCATGTCACGGCCCGCACTGAAACCGGTCGTCCGGTCCCGGCGAGACTCCGTTGAGCCCGACGTCTTTCGCTGTCGTCCGGCTAAAGCCAGGGCGCGCGCAAGCGCATTGAGCTTCCCCGCGGATTGGGTGTCACATTACTGCGGCGGCTCTAATCGACGCCGAGGCCTGCTTCCGCCCGCAAGTCGCGGATTCGTTCTCGATAGAGCCTCTCGACGGCGCCGTGTGAACGCCGTGCTGCGGCCTCGCGTGCATTCAGCCAATCCACCTGTTCGGTCCACAGGAGATCGGCTGGGGCGCCGGCGGCGGTTGCCTGTGTGTAGGCAAGGACCATTTGTCGGTCGGCCTCCACGAGTCCCGGATCCTCGCAGACCACATCCTGCGCCGGAGAAACCGGTCGGCCGCAATTGAGCGGCGCGGGGAGGCGAGCCCTGACCCTTTGCGGCTCGTCTGCGGCTTGCGCCCAAGGGGCTGCGCGCGCGACCGGCTCGGGAAGTGAAGCGTCGGGGGGCGCGCGCGTCTGGGCGACAACAACGTCGGACGGAGTCGAGAATTGAGGACGTTGGCGCGCGTCGTCCGAAGCGGCCGATGTCGGAGGCGTTGTCGGCGATGCGGCCATTCCTGAAACGGCGGCGCCTGCGGTGTGTCGCATTGCGTCTGCCACGGGACGAAGCGTTTCCAGGCGAAGGCTTTGAAGATTGGACGTCGCCTCGACCGGCGCCAACGGGCTGGACGGAACCGCTTGCGAAACCTGGATATGGACCTTCGGCGCGCCAGCGTCGATGGGCGGGTTGAGGTGTAGCGAGCGGCCAGAAAGGGACGGGTAAAGCACGGCGATGCCGGCGACGGCTACGCCGGACGCCGCAAGCGCAGCTATGATCGCGGCAGGTCGGCGTTTGGGCTTCGGGACCTCGGGTTCCGCTGGGCTGGTCTGTTCAGTGTCCCCGTGGTGCGGGGCGTCCTCCTCGTCAAACATGACGTCATGGGCGAAGTCAGGCTCGTCGAAAAACGACCGGCGCGGCGTGTCATCCGCGTAAGTCCGGAACCCCACAAATGACTCCTGCTGATCCATGTCACGCTCGTCGAACATCCAACTTCGACGGTTAAAGGCGCAACGCCCCCAGTCCGTTGCGTTCGCGTGGAGTTTGAACCGTCCCGGGTCGCGCGAGGCCACGGCTTGGCCAACCTCGTCCGTATAAAGATGAAGCGGCGCCGGGTCGGCGCGAACGCCACCGCCGCGGTGAAGGCATGCGCCATGCCCTCGAATTGCGCGCCGCCGATAGCGGCAAGCCTCCCCGCGTACCGACTCAAATTGTCTTAGCCAGACATCGCGGGTTGCCTCTCGGGGCGAGCGGCGGTCGGTTGCTCTCGCCCCAGCACCTTGCTGTCTCTCTTGAGAATAAATTCGCCATTCGGAAGCAATTCTCTGGCAATAGACAGTGCCTGATTGTCGTCATCGGCCAAGAACGACGCGTATTCCCGAGATTGGTAACGCTCTATCACGAATAGAGAGTAATCGCGCATTCCGAACGTCCCCGGTGTCAGGCGGATTAAGGTCTCGGATCAAACACGCCGTCGCCACAGTTTGTTCCGGCCGTAACTCGGGACGGTCGCTTTTCCATCCCCGGAACCCTCTCGAAGCCGGTTGTGATTTTGGGCTCCTGCGACCGCGCAGGGTCGCGGCCTCGTCATGGACCTGCCGCTGGGCGTCGTCGGGGCCTTCGTCGGCGGCTATGTGTTCACGCGCTTGGGCGCAGCCGGCGTGACCGGCCTCAATCTCTATTCGATGCTCGTGGCGGCCGTGGGCGCGGCGTGGGTGTTGATCGTCTACCCCCTCGTCGCCGGACGTCGCACCCACTGACCTCACGAAGTCCGCCAGTGCGGCGTCTCGGACCCGCGCCTTTTGGGCGGTCTGCCTTGGCGGACTGACCCTCCTGCAGGGGCGCAGTGCCGAGGCGCAAACTGCATCCGGAACAAAACATGGCGGCTTCGTGTTCAGCGGCTCGGGGACATTTACTGGAGGCTATTACCTTGAAAATTCTGACCATGGCCGCCGCCGCGGCGCTTTCGTTTGCGGCGCTGGCGACCCAGGCGCAGGCGTCGACCGTCATCGCCACGACGACCACCCTTGGGGGGTCGAATTTCACCTTCACCAACAACGGCGCGGGCGACACCGGCTCTGGCGGCACGCTCGCCGGCTCGGGGGCCACGGACTTCAGCTTCGAGAACCTGGGCCCGGCCTATAACGGCGTGACGTTCGTGCCGGCGACCTTCAGCTTCACCGGGACGGCCACCAATTCCCCGGCGACCTTCTCCGGGTCGCCCAACCAGCTTTGGACGCAGACCGGTCTGGACGGCACATTCAGCTACACCTTCTCCGGGACCACCGGCACGGTGATCGGCGGGAATACCCTGACCAATGGCGAGAACCTTCTCAGCGGCACGTTCACCAATGCCTGGATCCAGGGCAATGGGGGGTCCGGGTCGACCAACCTGTCGATCAGCAACGGCGGGGCGATGTCGTTCACGTCTGCGGTCGATCCCGCGCTCAATGCGGCGATCAACCCGGAATTCGCCTACACCTTGCTGGACGTGACGCCGAACTTTGGGAGCACCGGCTCCGGCGCGGCCCTGCTGTCGTTCACCGGCAAGGGCGACGGCGAATTCGACATCAATCTCGGGGTTCCCGAACCCGCCTCCTGGAGCCTGATGATCCTTGGCTTCGGTGGGCTCGGCGCCGTGATCCGCAAGCGCCGCCAGGCCAGCCTCCTGGCCGCATAGCGATCGGGCAAGCGTGGTCACGCCCAATCGCGGTCTCGCGGTTGGGCGTGTCTGCCAAAGACCTCGCGCCAGCGTGAGGTCGCCATCAGAACCTTTCGTAGAGCGCCATTGTGTCCATCACCGAGAGCCTTTCACTCGGCGTGACGTCGTCGCGGGCCCGCGACAGGCTTGCCGTCGCCGCCAGCCGGCGTAAACGCGCCTTCGACATCACGGTCGCAGCCTTGGCCCTGGGGTTCCTCCTGCCGTTCCTGCTGCTCTTGTGGGCCGTGATCCGGCTGGACTCGCCAGGCCCCGCGCTCTTCCGCCAGCGACGGACAGGCTTGAACGGCCAGCCGTTCGACATCCTCAAATTCCGCACGATGCGCGCAAGCGCCGAGCCGGCCACGGTCCAGCAGGCCTGTCGTGGAGACGCACGTGTCACGAGGGTCGGGCGCGTGCTCCGCAAGCTCAGCCTGGACGAACTGCCACAGCTGATGAACATCCTGCGCGGTGAGATGTCCCTGGTCGGGCCTCGTCCTCACGCGCTGGCGCATGACACGGCCTGGTCTGAACTCGTGCCGACCTACAACCATCGGTTTCGCGCAAAACCCGGACTTACCGGCGAAGCCCAGGTGGACGGTCTGCGCGGCGAGATCTCAAGCGCGGACCTGTTGATCGCCAGGATCGAAGCCGACAACCGCTACATCGACCATTGGTCGTTCGCCAGGGATCTGGCCATCGTCCTGCGAACCGCGCCGCTGCTCCTGGGGGATCGCTCCGCCTTCTAGACGCTAGCGCGGCGAGCGCCACCGCTGGGCGACACGACATGGGCCCATCACGACCGTCCCTGATGGCCGCAAGCTGGAAGATGGTGGAGGACTATCGCTATTCGACCGTCAACTCGAGCTGTGTCGCTCGGTCGGAAGCCGCGGCCGCCGTGATGTACAGCTTCGAGTGGTCCGGAACTGTTCGAGGCGAAAGGGTCGGCGGGAGCGGCCGGGGCTCGCGGGTCCTGACCAACGACGGCATGGCTCCAAGGCAAGGCGAGCGAGGCGAATACTCCTCTACAGAGTGATGCTCTTGGTGCTACCGGATCGTATTGACAACGTCATGACAATATCTATCTTGCGCCGAGGAGTTCCGTCATGCCCGCCGCCGTTCGCCAACCCTCTTCTGCGCCTCGTAGTCCTCGCAAGGATGACGTGATCCAGATTCGGGCCTCAGCTGAAACCAAGGCGATCTTGAGCCGGGCTGCGGCGCTTCGCGGTCAGAAGCTCTCGGAATTCATGCTCGATAGCGCGCGACGACAAGCGGAAGACGCCCTTCTGGATCAGCGGGTCTTCACCCTCGACGCCAAGGCCTATGACGCCTTCCTGGCGCTGCTCAATGCTCCAACGAAACCGAAGACGCGGTTGGTCGAGTTGATGAGCCGCAAGGCCCCCTGGGAATCCTGAGGCGTTGCCTGCGCCAGAGGTTCTCCCGCCCGAGCCGCTTGGCCCGCAGCATCAGCTCGATGCGTTCCGCAATGGTCGTCACCCGTCGCTCGACGAATGGCTCAGAGGGCGCGCGCAGCTGAGCGAAGGCCTTTCAGCGCGCACCTATGTGATTTGTGCGGCGCTGGCGGCAAACGTCGTCGTTGGCTACTATGCAATCTCCACGGCCGCGGCGCACCGAGCCGCCCTACCGAGCGCGAAGTTGCGTAAGGGCGCGCCGCAAGAGGTCCCACTTCTGTTGATCGGTCGCCTCGCGATCGACGCCGCCTTCCAAGGCCGGGGCCTTGGCGCCGCGCTACTGGCGGACGCCCTGCGTCGTTGTGCTGCCGCCTCTACGATCGCCGGCGTCCGAGGCGTCCTGGTCCATGCGATCGACGACGAGGCGGCCGGGTTCTATCAGCACTTTGGCTTCAGGAGAGCGCCGCCGCTGGGCGAGCGGACGCTTCTGTTGCCTGTCGAAATGCTCCGCGAAGCCATCGCAGCGTCGGAGGCATAGTTCGGGTAGCCATGTACGGCCTGGCGTCGTTGGAACGGGCGCAACAGCCTGACTTTCCATCGCGCTAGGCGCCGAAAACCGTCCAGACATGCGCGCGAGCCTCGGCAACCTGCCGTTCGGAGGCGGCCGTGACCCCGCACGCTCCGCAAACGCAGCCCGGTCGGGGCCATAGTGTCCTGCCGCGCCAACGTCTCCATCCACGCCAACATCACCAGTTGTGCATTCGCAAGCGCGCCTCGCCTCTGTGGGGAAACCGCTTTTTCCAAGTCGGCAAGGCCTATAGCCAGAATCCTCAAACGCTCCAGCTGTCGGCGCACAGGGCTTAAGGTCGTATCATGTCGCTTCGCTCCACCCTTGCGTCCCTGCTCGCCGCCGCCGTGACGCTTGGCGCTTCAGCCGCGTCCGCGGCCGTCTATTCGGAAGACTTCAATGCGGCGGGTTTCGTGGGCTCCAGCCTCGGCCTTACCGGCGCCGGCGCGACGAGCGATCACTGGGCCAACACCGACTATTTCACCATCAACAATTATGACGGCTGGACCTTCGCTGGCGGGGCCTACTTGGCCCAGAACAGCGGGACCACGGACGGTGCGCTGCTGCTCAACGAAAACGGCGGCGTGGCGACCACGCTGATTGGCCTGACCGCTGGGCAGACCTACACGCTCAGCCTGCTGCTTTGGGGCGATAACGAACCCGGCCAGGCCTATGTGTTCAACGCTTCCGTCGAGGGCGCGCAACTTCTCTCGGCGTCCGGCATCGACGGCGCTCCAGGGAGCAATCCAGGCACGACCTACGCCTTCAATTTCACGCCGACGGGAAATTCGGCGACCCTCGTCCTTTCGCAAGCGTCGCAGAGCCAGGCTTCGCCGATCATCGACAACATCTCGATCACCGAAGCGGCTGGCGGTGTGCCGGAACCGGCCAGCTGGGCGCTGATGTTTGCCGGCTTCGGCCTTGCCGGCGTCGCGCTGCGCCACCGCCAGACCTATCGCCTCGTGGAGATCGCGACCGACGGCGCGAGGTCCTCCGAAACCTTCCGTGCCGATGACGACCAGTGTGCGCTCGCTCAGGCGCTCGAAGTGGCCGAAGGGGTGGCTATGGAAGTTTGGCGGGACGATACCTTGGTCACGCGCTGTGACCTGTCTGGTCTCGCTGCGGCCTAACATTCGCGACAGCCGATTTATCGAGGCCGGCCGGTCTGTGGATCGGCGGCGTTGTCGTGCCTGGAGCCGATCTTCCGCGTCAACCCGTCGATCCGGTATCCTCGCTGCGGCCCCTGCGAGAGGTCCGTGTGAAGACGCGCTGGAGGCTGGTGCTGCTCGAAAGTTGGAGTCCAGGGGCGACGTAGGGCTGCGAGCAACGAGCGTCATTGTTTGAGGGCGAACGTTGCAAATGCCAAAGTTTTGCTTTCAACAACTGTCAGCGGAACGAAGTTAGCCTTCAGCGTTTATTGGACGTATGAAAAGTACTCGTGGCATAATGTTCTGGCGTTTAATTAAAGGTCTCTTTGGTCGCGGCAAGGTTGCGTCGAATTCGGTGGAGGCGGCGGCTGCCAAGAAAGCCGAGACTACGGCACATATCGACGCCCTGATGGCGCTGCCAATCCGGGAGCGACCGTCGGTCACATTGGTCGGCGACGAGGGCGTCAGCGGCTACAACCCGCCCCCACGACCACGCAAGGATGAGCCGTAGAGCCATGGCGGCCTTCCTTCATCGCTCGATCCTGGGGCGTCCTTTGCGTGCGTGGACACGCGGCGGACCGGGGCCAGGCTGAAGACCCAACGCGGTCCGCTGCGTTTGGAACCGTCCGACCAGGCATCATCTTAAGCGGGCGGCATCAGAGGTGATCCATGGCCATTCCAAAGCCTCCCATGACCCTCGAGGAGTTGAGGGCAAAGCACAAACCGTTGCGCGACTTCAATCAGAGGCGGTTGAAGTCCCTGAAGCCGATGGAAAGGCTCGCCGTCTGGATCACCATCCGGGTCGGGAGCATGGGCTTCTTTCTGCTGATCTTTGGGTGGACGGCGATCTGGCTCGGCTGGAACAGCCTTGCGCCAAAGGCCCTGCAATTCGATCCGCCGATGGCGTTCGTGCTGTGGCTCTTCATCTCCAATGTCATCCAGATTCTGCTGATGCCGCTGATCATGGTCGGCCAGACCGTTCAGGGGGCCGCGGCGGACGCGCGGGCGGACTACGATCTTAGGGTGAACGAAAAGGCCGAAGCCGAGATTGAGGTCATCCTGACCCACCTTGAATATCAGAACGAAATTCTCATGCAGATGATGCGCGACATGGGCGAGGACGTCAGCGACGCCCTGAAGTCAGCTCGCGGCGATGGCCCACCAAAGCGCCGGGCCAAACGCCGGGCTTCAACACGCGCCTCGAGGCCCGCAGGCAAGTCTTCGTGACGACCGCGCTTGCGCTATCGATTGGCATCGTCCTCGTCATCTGCGTCCTCCAGGACGCATTCGAGGTCATGCTGCTGCCGCGCCGGGTTCAACGGCGCTGGCGCTTCGTGCAGCTGTATTTCAAGGGCTTGTGGTGGGTTTGGTCAGCCTTCGGACGCCTGCGATCGGCGGGGGCTCGGCGCGAACGACTGCTGAGCATCTTCGGCCCGCTATCGATGGCGTTGCTGTTTGCGCTGTGGTCGGTGGTGATGGTCTTCGCCTTCGGGCTAATCCAGTGGGCCGCCCAACATCAGCAGGGGCATGCCCCGCCCGACCTGGGCGACCAGATCTATATGAGCGGCGTCACCTTCTTTACCCTTGGGTACGGCGACATCGTTCCGCACACCGGCCCGGCAAAAGTCGTAGCCGTGCTGGAGGCGGGCGCGGGATTTGGGTTGATCGCTGTCGTGATCGGCTACCTTCCGGTGCTCTACCAGCTCTTCTCCCGCAGGGAGGCGCACGTGCTGCAACTCGACGCCCGCGCCGGCTCGCCGCCAACCGCCATGACAATGCTCAAACGGCACGCCGAGAGCGGTGGCCTGGATCGGGTCGACGAGCTTTTGCGGGCGTGGGAGCTTTGGGGGGCGGACCTGCTGGAAAGCCATCTCTCCTATCCCATGCTGGCTTACTACCGTTCACAACATGACGATCAATCGTGGCTTGGCGCCCTGGTCGCCATCATGGACGTCTGTACGCTGGTGCTGATCGGGGTGGAGGATGTTCACCCCCTACAGGCGCGAATGACCTTCGCCATGGCGCGACATGTGTGCCTGGAAATGGCCCGTTCGCTTGGCGTCTCCAGCAGCCGCGCCACCGACTGCGACCGGTTGAGTCACCAGGATTTCGAAGCGTTGTTACAGGCCTTCAAGGAGGCCAATCTCCGTTGGAACGGAGGCGCCGAGGCTGAGCAGATCCTGTCGGCCATCCGCGCCACTTACGAGCCGGTCTGTGTCGCGTTGGGAAATTACCTCTTGATACCGCTTCCGGGTTGGATTCCTGCGGACAACAGTCCTGATCACTGGGACCGCGGGCCGCGCGGGATCATCGCCAGGCGTCTTTTGGATGGCCTGACCGGAGGCGCCATAACCGAACCCGTTGCAACAAGACGCAGCATCGTCGGCAGAGTGCGCGATCAGGTTCGGCCGGAAAGGGTGACGCCTCGCGATGGGGATGCGAGCTAATCCTCGCGTCCCAGCCAGTCGAAAATCGCCTCGGCGGCCTGCTCAGCGGTGAACTGGGTGGTGTCGATGCGGATCTCCGCGTTTTCGGGCGCCTCATAGGGGCTGTCGACGCCGGTGAAGTTCTTCAGCTCGCCGGCGCGGGCCTTGGCGTAGAGGCCCTTCACGTCGCGCTTCTCCGCGTCGGCGATCGGGGTGTCGATGAAGACCTCGACGAACTCTCCTTCGGCCATCAGCTCGCGCGCCATCCGCCGTTCGGCGCGGAACGGTGAGATGAAGCTCACCAGCACGATCAGGCCGGCGTCGACCATCAGCTTGGCGACCTCGGCGACGCGGCGGATGTTCTCGACCCGGTCGGCCTCGGTGAAGCCGAGGTCCTTGTTGAGCCCGTGGCGGACGTTGTCGCCGTCCAGCAGATAGGTGTGACGGCCCTCAGCCAGCAGGCGCCTTTCAACCAGGTTGGCGATGGTCGACTTGCCCGCGCCGGAGAGGCCCGTCAGCCAGACGACCTGCGCCTTCTGGCCCTTGGCGGCCGAGCGCGTCTGCTTGTCCACGTCCAGCGCCTGCCAGTGGATGTTCTGGCTGCGGCGCAGCGCAAAGTGCAGGAGCCCTGCGCCCACTGTGCGATTGGAGATCCGGTCGATGAGGATGAAGCCGCCGAGGTCGCGGTTTTCGGCATAGGGATCGAAGGCGACGGGTGCGTCCAGCGACAGGTTGCAGACCCCGATCTCGTTCAGCTCCAGTGTACGTGCGGCCAACTGCTCCAGGGTGTTGACGTTCACCTTGTACTTGGGCTCGGCCAGCTGGGCCGCGACCGTGCGGGTTCCGAGCTTCAGGAGGTACGGCCGGCCCGGCAGCATGGCCTCTTCGTCGAACCAGACGATGGTGGCCTCGAACTGGTCGGCGACGGCGGGCGGACTGGCGGCCTCCGCCAGAACGTCGCCGCGGCTGACGTCGATCTCGTCGGCGAGGGTCAGGGTCACCGACTGGCCGGCCACCGCCTCGGGAAGGTCGCCGGTGAAGGTGACGATGCGCGCCACCGTGCTCTCGCGGCCGGAGGGCAGGGCCTTGATCCGGTCGCCCGGCCGCACGACGCCGGAGGCGATCAGGCCGGAGAAGCCGCGGAAGTCGAGGTTGGGCCTGTTCACCCACTGGACCGGCATGCGGAACGGCTTGCCGCGCAGGTCGTCCTCGACCGGGGCGTCCTCCAGCCAGCGGAGCAGGGGTGGGCCTAGGTACCAGGGCGATTGCGCGCTGGCCTCGGTGATGTTGTCGCCCCTCAGGGCCGACATCGGGATGGCGGTGAAGCTCTTGATGCCGATCTGCTCGGCGAAGGCGCGGTAGTCGGCGACGATCTCGTCGAAGCGGTCCTGGCTCCAGTCCACCAGGTCCATCTTGTTGATCGCCAGAACCACGTGCCGGATGCCCAGGAGACTGACCAGATAGGAATGTCGCCGGGTCTGAGTGAGCACCCCTTTGCGCGCGTCGATCAGGATCACGGCTGCGTCGGCGGTCGAGGCGCCTGTCACCATGTTGCGGGTGTACTGCTCGTGCCCGGGGGTGTCTGCGACGATGAACTTTCGCCGGTCGGTGGAGAAGAAGCGGTAGGCGACGTCGATGGTGATGCCCTGCTCACGCTCGGCGGCCAGGCCGTCCACCAGCAGGGCGAAGTCGATCTCTCCGCCCTGGGTGCCGACCTTCTTTGAGTCGGCCTCCAGCGCCGCCAGCTGGTCCTCGAAGATCATCTTGGAGTCGTAGAGCAGGCGGCCGATCAGGGTCGACTTGCCGTCGTCCACCGAGCCGCAGGTCAGGAAGCGCAGCAGGCTCTTGTGCTGGTGCGCGTCGAGATAGGCCTCGATGTCCTCGGCAATGAGGCTCGACGGGTGGGCCATCAGAAATAGCCCTCCTGCTTCTTCTTCTCCATGGAGGCGGCCTGGTCGTGGTCGATGACCCGGCCCTGGCGTTCGCTGGTGGTGGCCAGCAGCATCTCCTGGATGATCTCCGGCAGGGTCGCCGCGGTGCTTTCGATCGCGCCGGTCAGCGGATAGTCGCCCTGGGTGCGGAAGCGGATCGAGCGCAGCTGCGGGACCTCGCCCGGCAGCAGGCGCATGCGGTCGTCATCGACCATGATCAGGTTGCCGTCGCGCTCCACCACCGGCCGCTCGCCGGCGAAGTAGAGGGGCACGATGGGGATGTCCTCCAGGTAGATGTATTGCCAGATGTCGAGCTCGGTCCAGTTGGAGATCGGGAAGGCCCGGAAGGTCTCTCCGGGACCTTTGCGGGTGTTGTAGAGCCGCCAGAGTTCCGGCCGTTGGATCTTGGGATCCCAGCGGTGCTGCGCCGAGCGGAACGAGAGGATCCGCTCCTTGGCGCGGGACTTCTCCTCGTCGCGCCGGCCACCGCCAAAGGCCGCGTCGAAGCCATGTTTGTCGATCGCCTGCTTCAGGCCCTCGGTCTTCCACATGTCAGTGTGCAGCGAGCCGTGGTCGAAGGGATTGATGCCGCGCGCCAGGGCCTCGGGGTTCTGGTGGACGATCAGGTCCATGCCGCTTTCGCGAGCCATGCGTTCGCGCATCTCGTACATCGCCCGGAACTTCCAGGTCGTGTCGACGTGCAGCATCGGAAAGGGGGGCTTGGCCGGATAGAAGGCCTTCTGGGCGAGCCGCAGCATCACCGCGGAGTCCTTGCCGATGGAATAGAGCATCACCGGGCGCTCGCACTCGGCGACCACCTCGCGGAAGATGTGGATGCTCTCGGCCTCCAGGCGCTGCAGGTGGGTGAGCATGGGGGCGGAGAGCGCGCTCCTGATGGCTGCGGGGTCGGGCGCGACGCGGGCGTCCATCAGCGGACCTTACAACAAAGATGACGAAAGCCGCCCATAACCCGACGGTCGCCGAGGGACTTAGAGGCGCGCGGGCGCCCCGACAAGCTGGACGGCCCGCAGGAATTCTTCAGGCGGCGCCAGGGGAGGTGGCGCTCAGCCGAAAAGGTCGGTGTCGGTGATCGCCGCACGGCCATAGAGCTGGTCGACGCTCAGCCGGTCCATCAGCACCATCATCTTCGTCGCGATTTCCACCTGGTTGGCCATCACCCGGGGGCTCAGCTTGTGGATGACGCCCATCGGGTCGGCGCGGAAGAAATATTGCGGCGCCCCCATCAGCCCGAGGCCCGGAAGGCCCGCGGCGCGCGGCGCACCGCCTTCGCCCGGCGCGAAGCCGCTCTCGACCAGGGCTGAGCGGGAATATTTGGGATTTTCACCGGCGGTGGCGGCGTGGAAGATGCGGTTCATGGCCGGGGCGTCGGTGGCGGTCGGCAGCCACATCTCCGGCGCCGGCAAGCCGGTCGGGGCCCACTTCATGTCGGCCGCGCTCCATTCCATGGCCGCCATCTGCTCCAGCGACAGGTGCCCGACGATCTTCTTCACGATTTCAGGATGCTGGTTCATGAAGCCGCGCGTTCCGGCGGGCTTGCCCGAGCCGGTTTCCTTGTCGGCGACGGCGCCGGCGGCGTAGTGGCCCGTGGGCAGGCAGCAGACGAGGGTGCGCCTGCGTCGTGAGCGGGGCAGTCGGGCGGCGTAGGTCGCCAGCGCAAGGACGCCGAGGCCGCCGTTCTCGTTGCATTCGTTGGGGCCGTCCGTCTGGGTGGTCAGCAGCACCACCTCGTCAGAGGCGCCGGGCAGGGTGGCGACAACGGTGTCGGCGCGGGCGTCCGGCGTCAGCGTGGCGTCGCAGCGTAGGGTCAGGCTGGCCTGGCCAGACACCCGCGCCAGATAGCGGCTGTCCTCGGCGCCGACCCAGAGCGCGGGCGTCTTGCGGTGCTTGTCGCTGAACGGCAGCCAGTTGAAGCGCGCCGCCTCGTTGGAGACGTCGGTGTAGCAGAGCACCAGGGCCTGGCACTTGTCCTCGACCGCCTCCATGGAGGGCCGCCCGCCCTGGCTCGCGGGATTGGGGCCGTTGTAGGCGGCCGGCAAGGGGTCGGGGAAGGTCCCGGGGAACAGCTTGGGGAAACCGCGGGCGCCGCCGTTGGCGAGCGGCATGTCGACCACCACGATCGACCGGGCGAGTTCGGCGGGCGGTGTCCTGGCGACCAGGGCCTTCACGGCGTCGTCGCCGACGCCGGCATAGAGCACCCGGCCGGTCACCGGGCCCTTGCCGCGGGTCGTCGCCGCGAACGGATAGTAGGCCACCACATCGAGGGTCTTCGGCGGCTTGCCGTCCTCGGTGACAGTAATCGCGCAGTCGCGGGCCAGGTCGCATTCCCAGGCCATCAGCCGGTACTTGTCGATCTGGACCTGGAATTCGAGATCGGTGAACTGCCGCGCCAGGAAGTCCTCGAACCGGCGGGCCTGTGGCGTGCCGGTGAAGCGGATCGGCCCGAAGCTGTGAAGTCGCCACAACCAGTGGCTGAGCGCTTCCGGCGAAGGGACCAGGCTCGGCTCGAAACCCGCCACCTGGCGCCCGCCAGCCGCCGCACGAGCCAGGACCGGCCACGCGCCCAGCCCCGCCGCGGCGACGCCCGCGCCCAACACCGCGCGCCGCGAGGCGTCAGCGTCCGTAAGGTCCCGTCCCATATCCCGCTCCCAGCCCCCTATTGTTGGCCAGACTGTGCCGGTTTGTGGGGCAGGGGCCTAGCCGCCCGGACTCACACCACTGTGATCCTTGTTTGCCGTCGAGCCCCTAAGCTATGGAAGGGCGTCCCGCTGGCGAGACCTGCAGGGCGGGTGGCCGACTGAACCCAATGTTCACGCCCTGTTGGTCAATCTTCGGCGGCCTCCGCCGATGAGCGTATGAGGTTCGACCCGATGTCACCGGCGCCGCGGATTTTGTAGAATGAGAATTCTTTATAGTTTTCCGCATGATATAGGCGCCCCGGGCATCGGGACGACCGCGGTCAACCAGGTCGTCGGCCTGCTTCAGCGGGGCCATGACGTGACCGTCATGGCGACCAGCGCGCGCAACAAGTCCTACGATCTGCCGAAGATCATCACCACCATGATGGCCGGCGGCGTACGGGTGCCGCACCGCGTGATCGGCATGGACAACGCCATGGCCTACCACGACCTGCGGGTCGCGGCGCACCTGCGGCGCAACGCCCAAGCGTTCGACGTCGTGCACAGCTGGCCGGGCGGGACGTTTCACACCGCCAAGGCGGCGGCGGCGATCGGTGTTCCGTGCCTGCGCGAAGTGCCCAACACCCACACCGCCAACGCCTACGATGTGGTCGGCCGCCTCTGCGCCGAGCTTGGGATCGAGCTCAAGCGCAACAATTCCCACCGGTTGAACGTGGGCCGGCTCGCCAAGGAGCAGGCCGAATATGACGCCGCGTTCCGGCTGCTGGTCCCCTCGGACCATGTGGCGGGCACCTTTTTGGCGCGCGGTGTGTCGGCGGAAAAGCTGCTTCGTCACCAATATGGATTCGACCCGAAGACCTTCGCGCCAGGGCCCGAAACGCCGCCGGGGCCGTTGCGTGCTGTGTTCTTGGGCGGCGTCGGTCCGCGCAAAGGGCTGCATATCGCGCTGGAGGCCTGGCGTCGCTCATCGGCCAGCCGCACGGGCCGATTTTCGGTCTATGGCCGGATCGAGGAGGGGTACGAGCCGATCATCGCGCCCTTCCTGAGCGAGCCGAGCCTGGCGATGCACGAATTCACCGCCGACGCGCCAGGCGTGCTGCGGGCGAACGACGTCCTGGTGCTGCCCTCGTTCGAGGAGGGCAGCGCCCTGGTCAGCTATGAGGCGCAAGGCTGCGGGGTCGTGCCGCTGGTGTCGGACGCGGTCGGCGCAATGTGCGTCGATCAGGTGACCGGTCTCGTGCACCGGGTGGGCGACGTCGACGCCCTGGCCGGGCATCTGACCCTGCTCGACGAGCATCCCGAGGCGCTGCGGCGCCTTCGCCAGGCGGTCCTGCGCGACCGGATGAAGCTGACCTGGGGCGCAGCGGCGGAGCGGCTGGAGACCTGCTACGGCGAGGCGCGTGAAGCGCTGGCGGCGAAGGGCGCGAGCCACGCCCGTTCGGCGCAGGCTCCGATCGCCACGGAGGAGTCCCGGGCAGGGAAAGGCAAGGCCCGCAAGGCGGCCGTGGCGCCGCGCGACGTGGTCTTCACCTTCTGGCACGAAACCTGGACGGACTCGCGCCGGCGCCAATACATGACCCCAGACCGCTTGGTGGCGACGCTCCTGAAGCATGAGGACGTGCGCGGCCTGCTTCTGGCCGATCCGTTCCGCATGGGGCCGACGCAATTCCTTCGCAGGCTGCAGGGTCGACGGCCGGAGCCGCTTCCCGATCGGCCCTATCCGACCGGCGTCGTCTCGCCATTCCGGTTGCGGCGGCAGGACGGGATCGGTGAGGGGACCCTGCGACAATCCTACGTGGACTACGACGCCCGCGTTCGGCAGTCGGCTAAAGACCTGGGACTGCGCGAGCCCGCGATCATCACCACCAATCCGTTCTATGCCGCCTACGGCGCGCTCGATTGGGCGGGGCCTGTGACCTACTACGCCTTCGACGACTGGGCGGCCTATGACGGCCACACCCGCTGGTGGCCCGACTACGTGCACGCCTATTCCGAGATCCGCCGGCGCGGGCATCGGGTCTGCGCGGTGTCGCAGCATCTCCTGGACATCCTCAACCCGACGGGCCGGGGCCTGGTGGTGCCGAACGGCGTTGTGCCCGAGGAGTGGCAGGCGCCGTGGAGCGTGCCGGACTGGTTCCACGGGCTGCCGGGCCCCACAATCCTTTATACGGGTGCGATCCACAGCCGGCTGGACCTGGCGGCGGTTCGCCAGGTGGCCCAGAAGTACCCGCAAGGCACGCTGCTCTTTGTCGGTCCGGTGGCCCATCCCGAGGTGGCTCAAAGGCTGAGCCAGATCCCCGGCGTCCAGGTCCGTGACCCGGTCTCACGCCATCTGATCGCGGGTCTCACCCGCAGCGTCGACGTCTGCATCATGCCGCACCTGCGCAACCCGCTCACGGAGTCGATGAGCCCGCTGAAGGTCTATGAGTACTGTGCGGCGGGCCGGCCGGTCGCCACCACCGACATCGCACCCGTGCGCGGCATCCACAGCCATGTGGTGCTGGTGCCCGAGGGCGGCGCGTTCGCCGAGGGCGTCGAAAAGGCGCTGGCGATCGGCCCGATGAAGGAGGCCGAGCGCCAGGCCTTCATTCGCGCCAACTCCTGGCGCGGCCGTCACGACGCCATCCTGGGCCTGGCGCTGCCGGACGCCTGACGCGCCGGAGGCCCGAGGGTCCGCCGGTGAGCGGGCTCGGCGTCGCCGCCATGTTTCGCCGCCGTCACAGCTCCGCGCTTGGCGACCCTCGGGGCCCTGTGCAACATGGACCCTAGGGAAACGTACCGAGTTTTGGAGCCAGAATGCTGGCGCGGGACGTCTCAAAAACTCTGGGGGGTCTCTCGATGACAGCTGCTGCGACGACCGCGCCGAAAGCCGGGACGGCTTATCGTTATCTGGTCGTTGGCCTGCTGGCCGTCGTCTACACCTTCAACTTCATGGATCGGCAGATCATGTCGACCCTGGCCGAGCCGATCCGCAAGGACCTGGGCCTGAGCGACACCGCGCTGGGAGCCCTCGGCGGCCTGACCTTCGCGCTCTTCTACACAACCTTCGGCATTCCGGTGGCCTGGCTGTCGGATCGCTTCAAGCGGGTCTGGATCATGGCGGCGGCCTGCGGAATCTGGAGCCTGTTCACCGCCGGCTGCGGCCTGGCCACCAGCTTCACCCAGCTGGCGCTGTCGCGGATCATGGTGGGAGCCGGCGAGGCGGGCGGTTCGCCACCCTCCTATTCGCTGATCTCCGATTATTTCCCGGCCAAGGAGCGCGGCACCGGCCTGGCGATCTATTCCCTGGGCGTGCCATTGGGCTCGATGATGGGGGTGATCCTGGGAGGCGGGGTCGCGGCCGCACACGGCTGGCGCGTGGCCTTCTTCGCGGTCGGTCTGCCAGGGCTGGTCCTGGCGCTCCTCATGCTGTTGATCGTGCGCGAACCGAAACGCGGCGGGCTGGACGAGATGGCCCTTGGCGCCGACGCCCACGCTCCGGCGCCGCCGGCCGCCGAGGTGATCGGGGCTTTCTTCGCCAACCGGACCCTGGCCTGCGTGGCCATCGCCTGCGGCCTGTCAGCCTTCGCCGGCTATGCGATGCTCAACTGGAACGTCCCCCTGCTGATGCGGGTGAAGGGCGCGTCGCTGAAGGAGGTCTCGGCCTATTATGGCTGGGTCATCGGGGGCACCGGCGTGGTCGGCACGTTCGCCGCGGGATGGCTTGCCGACAAGCTGGGCCATCGCGACCGGCGCTGGTACGCCTGGATCCCGGTGATCGCCTTCACCCTCAGCCTGCCCGCGCTGGCCGGACTGATCTGGGCGCCGACCTGGCAGATCGCGCTGATGTTCATAGCGGTCCCCGCCTTGCTCAATAACATGTACCTCGCGCCCGCCCTGGCGGTGGTTCAGAACGCCGTGCCGCCTGGGCAGCGGACCATGGCCGGCGCCATCCTGCTGTTCGTGCTGAACCTGGTGGGCCTGGGCGGCGGCCCGATTTTCCTGGGCCGGATCAGTGATATGGCCAAGCCGCACTATGGCGACCATTCGCTGCTGGTCGGCTATGCAGCCCTGGCGCCGGTGATTGTCATCGCCATCATCGCCCACCTGGTCGCGGCCGGCTCAATCGCCCGTGACAAGCGCCTGGCTGCGGCGATCTGAGCCTGACTGAAGGCGCGCTTGCCCCGGTGCAAGGGGTTGAGCGTGTGCGGTATCGCTGTAAGACGACACTCATATTTCGGGTGTACCCAAAGCTGGGCCGCCTGGGGCGTCGTTGATCTTAAGAAAGACCGCATGAAGATCCTGGTTACTGGCGGAGCGGGGTTCATCGGGTCGGCCGTGGTGCGGCGCGCGATCGCCGACGGCCACCAGGTTGTGAATCTGGACAAGCTGACCTACTCGGCGAACCTCGAGAACGTCGCCAGCGTGGCCAAGAGCCCGGGCTACGCCTTCGAGCAGGCGGACATCTGCGACGAGGCCGCGGTGCGCGCAATCTTCGCCCGCCACAAGCCCGACGCGGTGATGCACCTGGCGGCCGAGAGCCACAACGACCGCGCCATCGAGGGCCCGCTGGATTTCGTGCGCACCAATGTGATGGGAACGGCCGTCCTGCTGGAGGCCGCCCGGGCGCACTGGAATGGGCTGCCGGATGACAAGAAAGCGGCGTTCCGCTTCCACCACGTGTCGACCGACGAGGTGTTCGGGGCGCTGGGCGAGGACGGCGAGTTCACCGAAGCCACGCCTTACGATCCCAATTCGCCCTATTCGTCGAGCAAGGCCGGCGCCGACCACCTGGCCCGCGCCTGGCACCGCACCTATGGAATGCCGGTGGTGCTGACCAACTGCTCGAACAACTACGGTCCGTTCCAATTCCCCGAGAAGCTGATCCCGACGGTGATCACGCGCGCGCTGGAGGGCAAGTCGATCCCGGTCTATGGCGATGGGCGCCAGGTGCGAGACTGGCTGCACGTGGACGACCACGCCGAGGCCCTGTTGCTGGTGATCCAGAAGGGCCGCCTGGGCGAGACCTATTGCATCGGCGGCGACGCCACCAAGCGCAACATCGAGGTGATCCGGATGCTGTGCGAGCACCTGGACGGCATGGCGCCGGCCAACACCCCGCATGCCGACAAGATCGCCTTCGTCACCGACCGCCCGGGCCATGACTTCCGCTACGCCATCGACGCCTCCAAGCTGGAAGCCGAGCTGGGGTGGAAGCCGCGCATGCCGCTGCTGGCCGGGCTGGAAGACACAGTGCGCTGGTATGTCGACAACAGCGACTGGGTCGAGGGCATCC
>NZ_SSMZ01000335.1 GCF_004799395.1 Phenylobacterium sp. | reverse complement strand
TAGGCTTCCAGAGCCCAGACCTCCATTTCCCCGAAGCGCTGACCGCCGAACTGCGCCTTGCCGCCCAGCGGTTGCTGGGTGACGAGCGAGTAGGGACCGATCGAGCGGGCGTGGATCTTGTCGTCCACCAGGTGGTGCAGCTTGAGCATGTAGATGTAGCCGACCGTCACCGGACGCTTGAAGCGCTCGCCCGTCTGGCCGTCGTACAGGTACGACTGGCCCGAGCGGTCGAGACCGGCCTTCTCCAGCAGGTTCTCGATGTCGGCGATGTGGGCGCCGTCGAACACCGGGGTGGCGAAGGGGATGCCCTTCGACAGGTTCCGGCAGAGCTCGATCAGCTCCTCATCGCTTTCCGGCAGCTCCTCTTCGGGGCCGTAGGTCCCGGCGAGGTAATCGATCAGGGCCTTGCGCTGGCCGCCGTTCTGCCAGGCGTCCAGCAGGTCGGCGACCTGCTTGCCGAGGCCCGCGGAGGCCCAGCCCAGGTGGGTTTCGAAGATCTGGCCGACGTTCATCCGGCTGGGCACGCCCAGGGGGTTCAGCACGATGTCCACGTGCTGGCCGTTTTCCAGATAGGGCATGTCCTCGACGGGCAGGATCTTGGAGATCACGCCCTTGTTGCCGTGGCGGCCGGCCATCTTGTCGCCCGGCTGCAGCTTGCGCTTCACCGCCACGAACACCTTGACCATCTTCATGACGCCCGGGGGCAGTTCGTCGCCGCGTTGCAGCTTGTCGACCTTGTCCTCGAAGCGGCGGTCGAGACGCTTGCGGGCCTCGTCGAACTGACGGCGCATGGCCTCCAGCTCGGCCATGGCCTTCTCGTCCTCGAGCGCGATCTGCCACCACAGGCCGGGAGAGATCTCTTCCAGCTTGTCGGCTTCGATCTTGCCGCGACCCAGGCCCTTGGGACCCGAGACAGCGACCTTGCCCACCAGGAGCGAGCGCAGGCGCGAGGTCATGTTGCGGTTCAGGATGGCGAACTCGTCGTCGCGGTCCTTGCCCAGACGGTCGATTTCCGCCCGTTCAATCGCCAGGGCGCGTTCGTCCTTGTCGACGCCGTGCCGGTTGAACACCCGGACCTCGACGATCGTCCCGGCGACGCCCGGGGGCAGCCGCAGCGAGGTGTCGCGGACGTCGGAGGCCTTCTCGCCGAAGATGGCGCGCAGCAGCTTCTCTTCCGGGGTCATCGGGCTTTCGCCCTTCGGGGTCACCTTGCCCACCAGGATATCGCCCGGCAGGACTTCGGCGCCGATCGCCACGATGCCGGCTTCGTCGAGGTTGCGGAGCGCTTCCTCGCCGACGTTGGGGATATCGCGGGTGATTTCTTCCGGACCCAGCTTGGTGTCGCGGGCCATGACCTCGAATTCCTCGATGTGGATCGAGGTGAAGATGTCGTCGCGCACGATGCGCTCGGAGATCAGGATCGAGTCTTCGAAGTTGTAGCCATTCCAGGGCATGAAGGCGACGAGGGTGTTACGCCCCAGCGCCAGCTCGCCCAGCTCCGTCGACGGGCCGTCGGCGATCACGTCGCCGGCATTGACCTTGTCGCCCACGCGCACCAGCGGACGCTGATTGATGCAGGTGGAGGTGTTGGAGCGCTGGAACTTCTGCAGGCGGTAGATGTCGACGCCGGGCTTGGTCGGGTCGGTCTCTTCCGTTGCGCGCACCACGATGCGGGTGCCGTCCATCTGCTCGATGACGCCGGGACGACGGGCGACCAGGACCGCACCGGAGTCGACGGCCACGATGGCTTCCATGCCGGTGCCGACCAGCGGCGCATCCGTCTGGATGAGCGGCACGGCCTGCTTCTGCATGTTGGAGCCCATCAGGGCGCGGTTGGCGTCGTCGTTTTCCAGGAACGGGATCAGCGAGGCGGCGACGGACACCACCTGCTTGGGCGACACGTCCATCAGGTCGACGTCGGCGCGGGGCAGCAGCGAAGGTTCGCCATTGATCCGACCGGGGACCAGCTCGTCGACGATCATGCCGTTTTCGAGCTTGATGTTGGCCTGGGCGATGACGTGCTTGGCCTCTTCCATGGCCGACATGTAGACGACCTCGTCGGTCGTCTTGCCGTCCTTGATCCGGCGGTACGGGCTCTCGATGAAGCCGTACTTGTTCACCACCGCGTGGGTGGCGAGCGAGTTGATCAGGCCGATGTTCGGGCCTTCCGGCGTCTCGATCGGGCAGATCCGGCCATAGTGGGTCGGGTGCACGTCGCGGACTTCGAAGCCCGCGCGCTCACGGGTCAGGCCGCCCGGGCCCAGCGCCGAGAGGCGGCGCTTGTGGGTGATTTCCGACAGCGGATTGGTCTGGTCCATGAACTGCGAGAGCTGGCTGGAGCCGAAGAACTCGCGAACGGCCGCGGCCGCCGGCTTCGCATTGATCAGGTCGTGCGGCATGACCGTGTCGATGTCGACCGAGCTCATGCGCTCCTTGATCGCGCGTTCCATGCGCAGGAGGCCGACGCGGTACTGGTTTTCCAGGAGCTCGCCCACCGAACGCACCCGGCGGTTGCCCAGGTTGTCGATGTCGTCGATCTCGCCGCGGCCGTCGCGCAGGCCCACCAGGGTCTTCAGCACCGCCAGCACGTCGTCCTTGCGGACCACGCGCACGTCATCGGGACAGTCCAGCTCCAGGCGCATGTTCATCTTCACGCGGCCAACCGAGGAGAGGTCGTAGCGCTCGCTGTCGAAGAACAGCGACTTGAACATCGCCTCGGCGGCTTCCACCGTCGGCGGCTCGCCCGGACGCATGACGCGGTAGATGTCGAACAGCGCGTCCTCGCGGGCGGTGTTCTTGTCGACACGCAGCGTGTTGCGGATGTAGGCGCCGACCGTGACGTCGTCGATGTCGAGCACGTCGAGGCTGTCGAAGCCCTGGGCTTCCAGGGCGGCCAGCAGGGTCGGGTCCAGCTCGTCGCCGGCTTCAGCGTAGATCTCGCCGGTGGTGAAGTTCACCAGGTCGCGGGCCAGGTACTTGCCGGTCAGGGCCTCAGGGGCCAGCAGCAGGGTCTTCAGACCCGCGTCGGCGAACTTCTTGGCGTTGCGGGCGGAGATCTTGGTGCCGGCGGGCGCGATCTCTTCGCCGGTGTCGGCGTCGATCAGCGCGAATTCCGGCTTCACCCCGCGCCAGCGTTCTGGCTGGTAGGCCGTGGCCCAGCCGCCGGTCTTGCCCTTCTTCTCAAGCACCTTCTTGTAGGTGAGGGTGTTGTAGAAGGTGGAGAGGATCTCCTCCCCGTCCATGCCCAGCGCCATCAGGAAGGTGGTCGCCGGCAGCTTACGGCGGCGGTCGATGCGGACGTAGACCACGTCCTTGGCGTCGAACTCGAAGTCGAGCCACGAGCCGCGGTAGGGGATCACGCGGGCGGCGAACAAGAGCTTGCCCGAAGCGTGGGTCTTGCCCTTGTCGTGGTCGAAGAACACGCCGGGCGAGCGGTGCATCTGGGAGACGATGACGCGCTGCGTGCCGTTGACGATGAAGGTGCCCTTCTCCGTCATCAGCGGGATGTCGCCCATGTAGACGTCCTGCTCCTTGATATCCTTCACGGAGCGGGCGCCGGTTTCCTCGTCGGTCTCGAACACGATGAGGCGCAGCTTCACCTTGAGCGGCGCGGCGTAGGTCATGTCGCGCTGGACGCATTCCTCGACGTCGTACTTTGGCTCCTCGAACTCGTAGGAGACGTACTCGAGGACGGCGCGCTCGTTGAAATCCTTGATCGGGAAGACGGACTTGAAGACCGCCTCGATGCCCTCGTCCTTACGGTCAGCCACGCGCGTCTCGCGCTGCAGGAACTGTTCGTAGGAGGAGCGCTGAACCTCGATCAGGTTCGGCATCTGCACGGCTTCAGGGATGCGGCCGAACGACTTACGGATCCGCTTCTTACCGGTGAAGGATTGCGCCATTTGTGTCCCTTGAGGACGCCAGGGAACGGTTTCCCGGCGTCAGCATTTGAGTTCCGCGTCCACCCTCAACCATCCCGCGAGGGACGGCCGGACGCTGGAATGCCCCTTGTGTCGCCAGGGGCGCCCCTTCGCATGGTCGGAGGGCTGCGGACCATGCCTCGAGACATTTGACGCGCGAAAAGCCGATTCACGAGAGCGCATGCGTGTGCGTCACGGGAATCGGGTGATGTCGCGAAGGTGCCGAGATAAGCCCTTTCAGGCCCGGATGGAAGCCCCCTGCCCGCAGAAAATGTGACTCAGCCGGCACGGGCGATTTTTAAGGAGCTTCGGCGCGGAGAAAAAGCACGGCGCCGACGGGGAGAAGCCGGCGCCGTCAGGATTGGGTTCTGACCGTTTCAGGCCGCCGTCGTCGCCTCAGGGCTCTTCAGAGGCGCGCCCAGGGGCCGCCAGGCCGCCCGGGCGTACTGGGCGTGGTAGTCGGGGTGCTCCGTCCCCATCCAGCGATCCCACCAGGTGAAGTAGAGGCCGTGGTTGTAGCCGGCGTGTGCGTGGTGCAGGTCGTGGTGGGTTGTCGTCGTCATCCAGTCCAGCAGCGGCCGTCCGTCACGCCGCGCCGGCATCAGCTCAAAGCCGCAGTGCAGCAGGGTGTTGCGGAAGATCTGGTGCAGCACGAACAGCGGCACAACCGCCCAGGGCGTCGGCGTCACCAGCGGCCACAGCACGACGAAGGACATCATCATCCCGGCCTCGCGCAGGTCGAAACTGTAGGCCGTGAAGGGCGAGGGGTTGTGGCTGCGGTGGTGGCGGCGGTGGAAGCGGCGGAACAGCCGCGGGTGATGCATCGCCCGGTGGACGAAGTAGTAGTAGGCGTCGTGCCCCAGGATCATCAGGACGAGGCTGGCCCAGAACCAGATCGGACCCCAGGTCGCGCCGATGTCCGACAGCCGATAGAGGCCGAGCCGGCTCATCAGATTGGTCATCAGGCCCATCGTCGAGAAGATGGCGATGGAGCGGATCGAAAACAGGAATTCGAAGGCCATCTGCCGCGCTGGCGGGCGGTCCTCACGTATACGCCGGTTGCGCAGCACCCACGCCAGGGCCACCCACAGTATCAGCCAGACCGCGACGGCGAAGATCACGTAACGGCGCGTGTCGATGAAGACGCCCAAGAGCCACATCTGCGGCAGGTTGTGCAGCCAGGTTTCCATTGAACGGCGACTCCTTGATGTCGCGCCCAAGGGACAGCGCCGGCGCGCCGCCGTCTCGCCGAGGGCGGAAAACCCTCGTCGATTTCGAAATCAGCCGGCTTTTCGCAAATCCGGCGAGGCGGCTATCGCCTCGCGCCGCCAAGCGGTGGGCGTCTCGCCGGTCGCCGCCCGGAAGGCCCGGTTGAACGGACCAAGCGACCCATAGCCGAGATCGAAGGCGATCACGGCGACCGCGGTTCTCGCCTCGCCGGGGTCGGCCAGCCGGTGCTTTGCCGCCTCGATCCTGTGCGCATTGAGGAAGTCGGCGAAGTTGCGGTGGCCGAGCCGGTGGTTGATCAGCCGGCGCAGGCGGTGCTCAGGGCAATCCAGCTCCGCGGCCAGCGCGCCGATGGTCAGCCCTTCGCGCCGCCAGCCCTCCGCCGTCATCACCCCATCAAGCCGCTGGATCAACAGACGGTCCGCTGCGTCCTGGCGGGCGTCGCCGCCGACCGTGGCCCGGCGCGGCGCGCCCAGCACCTCAGGACGGGCCTGCAGGAAGAGGATCGCGCTGCCGACGCAGATCGCCGCCATGATCAGGCCGCCGTACGCTTCCCCTACGCTGAACCGCATCCAGGATCCCAGCGGGTCCACCCAATTGACCAGCGCCAGGGACACCTCAAGCACTGAGAACAGCGCCGCTGAGCCCAGCAAAAGCGCGCGCAGGCGCCGCCGGCCCTCGACCAGGTCGCCGCGCCACCCTCGGGCGATGACGAAGGCGGCGTGCAGGGCCAGAAGGCCGCTGAAGGCGTTGCTTGCGGCCCAGATCCCCACCGCGATGGGCGGTGGCGCGATATAGCATCGAAGGACCCCGGTGATCAGCAGAACCGCCGTCGGCGCGAGCGTCAGGGGCGTGACGCGGCGATCCTCAAACACCACCAGGATGAACAGCCAGAACAGTCCTGCCGACGGCATCGCCATCAGCATCAGCGGCGCGGGATGATCGACGGCGTTCCAGAGCGCCGTGGCCTCGGTGACCAGCCAGGCCGCGACGCTGAGGCAGAGCAGTGGCGCGGCGATCCGCACGTCGCGGCTCACGCCGCTGCGCCAGACGCTGAGTGCGGTCACCAGCATGGCGCCCGCTGCGATGCCGCGGACGAGCGTATCGACAAGGAGTGCTGGATCGCTCACGGCGCGCAGGTTAGCACGCCCGGGCTCACGCCCAAGTTACAGAGCGCTCATGGAAAAAGGGCCGGAGATCGCTCTCCGGCCCTTCGCATTCCGTACCGCCGCTTGGACGGTGCGACGCCTACTTGATGGTGACGGAGGCGCCGGCTTCTTCCAGCTTCTTCTTCACTTCTTCGGCTTCCTGCTTGGAAACGTTTTCCTTCACGTTCTGCGGGGCGCCTTCGACCAGGTCCTTGGCTTCCTTCAGGCCGAGGTCCGGACGGACCGAGCGGACTTCCTTGATCACGTTGATCTTCTTTTCGCCGCCGGCGGTGAGGATCACGGTGAACTCGGTCTGCTCTTCGGCGACTTCGGCCGGAGCAGCGGCGGCGCCACCGCCAGCGGCGGCCACGGCCACCGGCGCGGCGGCCGAGACGCCCCACTTTTCTTCAAGCAGCTTGGAGAGCTCGGAGGCTTCCAGGACGGTCAGGGTCGAGAGTTCGTCGACCAGCTTTTCAAGTTTCGACATGGGAGGGTTCCTTTGAGGTTCGTGTTGGCTTGTTTGCGAAATTGACGATCAGGCGGCGTCTTTGGCGGCGTAGGCGCCGACGACGCGAGCCAGCTGACCCGCGGGCGCCTGCATGATGCCGGCGATCTTGGTCGCGGGCGCCTGCAGGAGGCCGATGATCTTGGCCCGGAGCTGATCCAGCGACGGCAGCCGCGCGAGCGCGGTGATCGAGGCCTGGTCCAGCACCTGTTGACCCATCAGGCCGCCGACAACGGTGAACTTCTCGTTGTCCTTGGCGTACTGGGTCGCGACCTTGGCGGCGGAGACGGCGTCCGGGGCATAGGCGATCGCGACCGGGCCCTTGAAGAGGGCGTCGCCCGCTTCGCCGACCGAGCCGTTCAAGGCCTTCTGCACCAGAGTGTTCTTCACCACCTGCAGCTGGGCGCCTTCGACACGAAGACGGCCCCGCAGATCGGTCATTTCCGCAACGGTCAGACCCATGTAGTGGGTCACGACCACGGCGCCGGCGCCGTCGAACACGCCCTTGAGCGTCTCGATGGCTTCCTGCTTTTGAGCGCGGTCCATTGCGGTCTCCATACTCAGGTTCGACGCACGCGAATGCGCACGCCGGTTACTTACCTGTCCGATGTGGAAAGCCGCGGCCTCGCGCCCATCGCAATGGATGGCCGGAGAAACCTCAATCTTCCCGTCTCCCTGCGGCTGAAGGCGGGCCCGCCTTCACGTTCCGGCCCCCGGTGACCCCGAAGGCTACGCAGTTCTTGGACAGGAGGGACGCGCATAGTCTGCGCCCCATCCGTCGCCCCGTCCGAAAACGAAGCGAAAACTCTAAGAGCGCGGGCCTTTACAGGATGCGGCCGGGGAATTCAACCGGGTGGGCGCGACGAGCGATCTCTCCATTTGTCTGAAACGCTGTTTTGCCGTCAGATAGCCGGGCGCCGCCAAGGTCCGCCAGGAGATGGGCCGCCAGGGCGCGAGGGAGACAAACCATGGGCAAGCTCAGCGATCGCTATCCGTTCCCCGCGCCGGAAGGCAGCGTGTGGCATGTGCCGCAGGATTTCGACGTGGTCTTCAACTGGGACTACGCCGACGGCCGCGAAACCATGATGGGCCTCTACCGCAAGGGCGTGGAGATGCAATGGGACGCGGAAACGCGGATCGACTGGACCCAGGAGCTCGACGAAGAGAACCCCGAGCAACTGCCCGAAGAGATGCTGCCGATCTCCGGCATGGCCGAATACGAAAAGATGTCGTCCAAGGAGAAGGCCACCGTGCGCCGCCACTTCCAGGGCTGGCAGATCAGCCAGTTCATGCAGGGCGAACAGGGCGCGCTGATCTGCGCCGCCAAGATCGTCACCCAGGTGCCGGACGTGGACTCCAAGTTCTACGCCTCGACCCAGGTGATCGACGAGGCGCGGCATGTGGAGAGCTACAAACGACTGCTCGAGAAGTTCGGCGTGGCCTATCCGATGACCGCGCCGCTCCAGGAGCTCATCGATCAGGTGCTGCGCGACAGCCGCTGGGACATGACCTACCTGGGCATGCAGGTGGTGATCGAAGGCCTGGCGCTCGCCGCCTTCCAGCAGATCCGCGATCACGCCCAGAACCCGCTGGCCGCCGCCGTCAACGCCTACGTCATGCAGGACGAGAGCCGCCACGTGGCCTTCGGCCGCCTCGCCCTGCGCGACTTCTATCCGCAGCTGACCCAGGCCGAGCGCAATGAGCGCGAGGAGTTCCTGCTGGAGGCCTGCTACCTGATGCGCGACCGCTTCGACGCCGTGGAGGTCTGGAAGACCCTGGGCCTCGACCCGGCCCGCTGCGCCGAGCACATGTACGACTCGGGCTTCATGGCGATGTTCCGCTCGTCGCTGTTCACCCGCATCGTGCCGATCGTGAAGGACATCGGCCTGTGGGGCGACACCATTCGCAACGGCTACGATCAGATGGGCATCCTCGGGTTCGCCCAGGCCGACGTGCAGGCGCTGCAGGACAGCGACGACACCATCGCCAAGGAGCACGATGCGCGGCGCGACTACGTGACCAGCGTCATCCAGCGAGCCCAGGCGCTGGAGACGGCGTGACGTCGGCGCCTTCAAGGCTCCAAAGGCGACCGACGCCCTCGGCGAGGTGGACCATGCGTTACCGGCTCATCGCCACCCTGGCCGCGGCCTTCATCGGCATTCTGCTGGCGTCCGGGCTCGCGCTCGCCGAAGACGCGCTCGATCCGACGCCAATGACCTGGCGCGGCCTGCAGATGGGTCCCGAGCAGATCTTCGAAGGCGACTATTCCAACGACTTCGACACCAGCGTCTTCCACGCCGACAGCACGCCTACGCGTGAGACCATGTGGCTCTCCGGCTGGCAGGATCGCCCCGGCGACGGGGGCGGCATCATGCGGCGCTACCACATCCGCTTCGTGGGCCGCCGCACGGCCGAGGCCGGCAAGTACGGCGCGCTGGGCGCCTATCCGCACACGGTGCTGATCAGCCGCCTGATCTCGGCGCGGGTGCTGATCGGAAACTAGACGCGACAGCGTACGATCGGGCCGTTCCAGAGATCGTTGTCGCGGTCGACCTCTTCCACCGCCGGCCCGGCCACCTCAGCGGCGACACGCCGCCAAAACGGCAGGGCGGCGAGGTTTCGGCGCGCCACGGCCATCTCCCACTGGCCGGGCCGGTGGCCGAGGATCTTCACCGCCGCGGCCAGGCCCACGCCGAACCTGCGATGTTTGCGCGCCACGAAGAACTCCGCCACCGCGTGGTCCACGGGCAGGCCGGAATGGGAGAAACTGTTGATCAGGGCGAAGCCCGCCAGGAAGCCCTCGACCCGGATCAGCAGCGGCGTGCAGTCCGCCTCGGTCCAATAGCTGTCCAGATAGATGTACTGCGCAAACCGCCCGTCCTCCTGCAGTTCGCCCTCCTCCCGCCCGGCCCAGAACTCGGAGAAATCATGGGCGTAGAGCTGGCAGAGACTTTCCAGGGCCGGCCGCTGCTGCGGCTCGGCGATTTCCACGGTGACGTCGGCCATGGCGGCCTCCTGCAACGAAAAAGGGGAGCTGCGTCGCCGCAGCTCCCCCGATTTTCTCGATCTATCGGAAGCGCTTAGGCGCCGGCCGAGGCCGTATCCACCTTGAAGCCCGGGCCCATCGTCGACGAAAGGCTGATCTTCTTGATGTAGACGCCCTTGGCGCCGGACGGCTTGGCCTTGTTGAGCGCGTCGACCA
>NZ_SSMZ01000334.1 GCF_004799395.1 Phenylobacterium sp. | reverse complement strand
CCGGAACCTGTCGCCGCCGCGGAGCCCGAACCGGAGCCTCCAGTCGAGGAGGAGGAGGCCTTGGAGTTGACCGACAAGGTGGAGACCCTCGGCGACCTCGACGTATTCACCGCGCCGGCAGCCGAGCCCGCGGCCGCTCCGCCGCCGATCGAGAGCCTGGTGAGCGAGCGCGCGGCCACCGCTGCGGCCTCGTCGTTCGGCGCGCTGTCGGCCGCTATCGCCATGCCGCGCGGCGATCGCACGCTGGAGGACGTTGTTCGCGAACTGCTGCGTCCGCTTCTGCAACAGTGGCTCGACGAAAACCTGCCCGCCATCGTCCAGCAGGCCGTCGAGACCGAAGTCGAACGCATCGCCCGCGGGCGAGTACGCTAGGCCGAGTTGCTCCCCACCGGGGGAGCTGTCAGCGACGCTGACTGAGGGGGCTTCCTCCGAGGTCTCCCCCGGCGGTTTCCGAACCATTTGAGCGGAAACCCCCTCCGGCCCGCCGGGCCACCTCCCCCTGTGGGGGAGGAACGTGTAAGCACCGCCCAGCCATGCTTGAAAAGACCTTCGATCCCAAATCCGCCGAACCGCGCCTCTATGCCGCCTGGGAGGCCTCGGGCGACTTTGCGCCGATCCGCGACCCGGCCGCCGAACCCTTCTCCATTGTCATTCCGCCGCCCAACGTCACCGGTTCGCTGCATATCGGGCACGCGCTGAACAACACCCTGCAGGACGTGCTGATCCGCTTCGAGCGCATGCGGGGCAAGGCGGCGCTTTGGCTGCCCGGCACCGACCACGCCGGCATCGCCACCCAGATGGTGGTCGAACGCCAGCTCTCCGAGGTCGGCAATCAGAGCCGCCGCGACCTGGGCCGCGACGCGTTCGTCGCCAAGGTCTGGGAATGGAAGGCCAAGTCCGGCGGGACCATCACCAACCAGCTGAAGCGTCTGGGCGCCAGCTGCGACTGGAGCCGCGAACGGTTCACCCTGGACGAGGGTCTGTCGGCGGCAGTCCGCAAGGTTTTTGTGACCCTTTACAAGGAAAAGCTCATCTACCGCGACAAGCGGCTGGTGAACTGGGACCCGCACTTCCAGACGGCCATCTCCGACCTGGAGGTCGAGCAGCGCGAGGTCGACGGCCACTATTGGCACTTCGCCTATCCGCTGGAAGACGGAACCGGCGAGATCGTGGTCGCCACCACTCGCCCGGAGACCATGTTGGGCGACGCCGCCGTCGCCGTGCACCCCAAGGACGAGCGCTACCAGCATCTGATCGGGCGCGCCGTGCGCCTGCCGATCGTGGGTCGCCCGGTGCCGATCATCGCCGATGAGTATGCGGACCCCGAGAAGGGTTCCGGCGCGGTGAAGATCACCCCCGCGCACGACTTCAACGACTTCATGGTCGGCAAGCGCAACAGCCTGCCGATGATCAACATTTTCGACGACTTCGCGAAGATCAGCGACAACGCGCCCGCCGAGTACCGCGGCCTGGACCGCTTCGCCGCGCGCAAGAAGGTGGTCGAGGCGTTCGAAGCGCTGGGCCTGCTGCGCGGCATCGAGAAGACCCGCCACATGGTGCCGCACGGCGACCGCTCGGGCGTGGTCGTCGAGCCCTATCTGACGGACCAGTGGTACGTGAACGCCGAGGTGCTCGCCAAGCCGGCCATCCGGGCGATCGAGCAGGGCGACACCGTCTTCGTGCCCAAGGCCTGGGAGAAGACCTACTTCGAGTGGATGCGGAACATCCAGCCGTGGTGCATCTCGCGCCAGCTCTGGTGGGGCCACCGCATCCCGGCCTGGTTCGGGCCGGGCGGAAAGATCTTCGTCGCCGAGACCGAGGCCGAGGCAAAGACGCAGGCGCTGGAGCACTACGGCCGGGAGGAACCGCTGCGCCAGGACGAGGATGTCCTCGACACCTGGTTCTCCTCGGCGCTGTGGCCGTTCTCGACGCTCGGCTGGCCCGAGAAGACCGACGACCTCGCCCGGTTCTACCCGACGCACACCCTGATCACCGGGTTCGACATCATCTTCTTCTGGGTCGCCCGGATGATGATGCAGGGCCTGCATTTCATGGACGAGGTCCCCTTCAAGCGCATCTTCATCAACGCCCTGGTCCGCGACGCGGAGGGCAAGAAGATGAGCAAGTCCAAGGGAAACGTCATGGACCCCCTTGAGCTGGTGGACGATTACGGCGCCGACGCGCTGCGCTTCACGCTCACCGCCATGTCGGGGCAGGCGAGGGACATCAAGCTCTCCCGCGAGCGGATCGAGGGCTACCGCAACTTCGGCACCAAGCTGTGGAACGCCACGCGCTTCACCCAGATGAACGGCGCGGCGCGCGCCGAGGGCTTCGATCCGGCGAAGGTGAAGCTGCCGCTCAACCGCTGGATCGTCGGTGAGACGACGCGAACAGCGAAGGCGGTGACCGCGGCTCTGGACACCTGCGGCTTCGACGCCGCCGCCGACGGCCTCTACCGCTTCGTCTGGCGGCAGTATTGCGACTGGTACGTGGAATTGGCCAAGCCGGTGCTGGGCAAGCCCGACGAGCCCTCCGCCGACGAGGCTGCGCGTGACGAAACCCGTGCGACAGCCGCCTGGGTTCTCGACGTGATCCTGAAGCTGCTGCACCCGGTCATGCCGTTCCTGACCGAGGAACTGTGGGCGCAGACGCAAGGGCTGGGCGCCGCGCGGGGTCACAAGGGCTTCCTGATGACCGCGCCCTGGCCCGATCTGCCCGACAGCCTGATCGACCCGGCGGCCGACGCAACCATTGGCCTGATCGTCGAGACCATTGCCGAGGGCCGCTCGGTGCGCGCCGAGCTGAATGTGCCCAACTCCGCCCGCCCGCCGTTGCTGGTGGTCGATGCGACGCCCGCGCAGCGCGGCGTGCTGCAGGACGCCGCCCCGCTGATCCAGCAGATGCTGCGCGTGTCCGCGGTGCAGATCGTCGATTCGCCGCCGGCCGGGGCGATCCCCTACGTCGTGGAGGGCGCGACGCTCGCCCTGCCGGTCGCCGAGTTCATCGACGTCGCCGCCGAACGCGCTCGGCTGGGCAAGGAGGTCGGCAACCTGGCGTCCGACATCGACCGCACCGCCAAGAAGCTGGCCAACGCCGACTTCGTCGCCCGAGCGCCGGAGGAAGTGGTCGAGGAGAACCGCGAACGTCTGGCCGACGCCGAGGCTGCCAAGGCCAAGCTCGAGGCCGCCCTCAGCCGCCTCACCGCGGTGGTCTAGGGCGCTCGCCGACCTATCGCCGGTTTAACTTGCGGCGGCCCGCAACTCGGCCATCCTGCCGCGATCGACGGGGAATCCTGCATGCGTAGACTGATGATCGCGGCCGCAGCCGCAGTGACGTTGTCGTTCGGCCTTTCGGCGGTCAGCGCCTGGGCCGCGGACGATCCGCCCAAGGCCGATGCGGCCAAGAAGGACGGCGACAAGGACAAGAAGTCCGACATCGACCTGCCGCCGTTCCCCGCCGAGGCCAGCGTCAAGCAGGTGACCCACGTCGCTGGCAAGACGCTGAACTACACCGCAACGGTCGGCGCCCTGCCGGTGCGCGACGAGAAGGGCAAGAAGGTCGCCGAGGTGGTGTTCACCGCCTATGTGCTCGACGGCCCGCGCGACCCCAATCGCCCGGTGACCTTCGCCTTCAACGGCGGCCCGGGCGCGGCCTCGGTCTACCTGAACCTGGGCGCCATCGGGCCCAAGCGCGTGCAGTTCGGCGCCCAGGGCGACGGGCCCTCGGACCCGGCGGTGCTGGCGGACAATCCCGGCACCTGGATGGACTTCACCGACATGGTGTTCATCGATCCGGTGGGCACGGGTTTCTCGCGATCCCTGGTGGACAAGGACGAGACCAAGAAGCGGTTCTATTCGATCAAGCCGGACATCGAGTACCTGTCGCGCATCGTCTACGACTGGCTTTTGAAGAACGGTCGGATGGCCTCGCCGAAGTACGTGGCGGGCGAGAGCTACGGCGGCTTCCGGGCGCCGAAGATCACCTATTACCTGCAGACCCAGCTCGGCGTGGGCGTCAGCGGCATCGTGATGGTTTCGCCCTACCTTGAGCCGGGGATGAACAACGACCCGGACTTCTCGCCGATGAACTGGGTCACGACCCTACCGTCGATGACCGCGGCCAACTACGAGCGGCAGGGCAAGCCGCTCTCGCCGGCCCTGATGAAGGAGGTCGAGGACTATACCCGCGGCGAATTCACCGAGGATCTGATGAAGGGCCGCCGCGACCCCGCCGCTGTGGCGCGGGTGGTGGACAAGGTCACGACCTACACCGGCCTCGATCGGGAGTTCGTGCAGCGCTCCGGCGGCCGCATCGACGTCGGCGCCTTCCTGCGCGAGCTCTATCGCGACAAGGGCCGCATCGCGAGCGTCTACGATTCCAACGTGACCCAGGAGGATCCCTTCCCCTGGTCGCCGCAGGGGCGGCGAGGAGACCCGATCCTGGACGCGATCATCGCGCCCACCACCAGCGCCATGGTCGACTTCGACACCCGCATCGTCGGCTGGAAGGCCGAGGGCCGGTTCAACGCGCTCAGCTATGAGGTCGGCGATAACTGGGAGAAGGGCGTCGAACTGGTCGACGCGACGTCCGATCTGCGCAACGCCGTCGCCGCCGACCCCAGGATGAAGGTGCTGATCGCCCACGGCTACGACGATCTGTCGTGCCCCTATTTCGTCTCGCGGCTGGTGATCGACCAGATGCCGATCTCGGGTGATGCCAGCCGGGTGAAGCTGGCGATCTATCCGGGCGGCCACATGTTCTATTCAAGGCCAGCCAGCCAGGCGTCATTCCGCGCCGACGTGATGCAGGTTTTCGGGGTCCATTGAGCAGCCTGGTCGGAAGCTGGCGGCTGGTTTCGGCCCAGTACGAGTTCTCGGACGCCGCGGAGCCTATCCCGATGTATGGCGCCGCGCCGCTCGGGCGGTTGATCCTGACCGGCGACGGCCGGATGTCGGCGATGATCACCTGCGGCGATCGCTCGGCGGCGGAGGACGAGGCGGGGCTGTTCCGTGGCATGATGGCCTATTCCGGCGCCTATCGCGTCGAGGCCGACCACTTCGTCACCGAGGTTGATCTGGCCTGGTCGCCGGCCTGGATTGGCACGGCCCAGACCCGCTTCTTCGAGATCGAAGGCGACCTGCTGTCCCTGGTGACGGCCAATCAGGACCATCCCCTGTTCCCTGGCCGCGCCGGTCGCGGCCGCCTGGTCTGGCGGCGGGAACCGTCCTAGGGCTGACGAACGCGGGTCGGAATTTGCCTCCCGGGCTGGGTTATGGTTGTTCACCCAGGACGCGAGGCCCGCTTGAGAAGCCCCGCGAGACTTAGGGAATCATCCGATGTCCGAAGCCCCTTTGCCGCCGGGCTGGCCCGCCATGTCGATCCAGCAGGCCCACGCGATCCTGTCAGGTCCGGGCATGCCCACCGAGGTCGGCGAAGAGACCATCCGCGGGATCCGGACCAAGGTCTGGAAGAACCTGCCGCCAAGCCTGCGCTCGGTGGTCGAGGGCGCCCGCGCCCACGGCGAGAGGATCTTCCTGGTCTATGAGGATGAGCGGGTCAGCTTCGACGCCTTCCACCGCGCGGTGGCGGCGTTGGCGGCTGAGCTGACCGCCCAGGGCGTGGTCAAGGGCGATCGGGTCGCGGTGATCATGCGCAACATCCCCGAATGGGTGGTGGCCTTTTACGCAGCCGCCTCGGTCGGCGCGGTAGTGACGCCGCTGAACGCCTGGTGGACCGGACCGGAGCTGGAATACGGCCTGACCGACTCGGGAACCAAGGTCGTGCTGACGGACCGTGAGCGCTATGAGCGCATGACCCAGCACCTGCCCAATTGCCCCGACCTGGTGCGCGTCTACGTCACCCGCGAACGCGACGAGATCGCCCACCCGCTGGTGACCAAGCTGGAAGATGTGATCGGGAGTCCTGGCGCCTGGAAGGATCTGCCGGACACTGCGATGCCGACAGTGGAGATCGCCCCCGACGACGACGCCACGATCTTCTACACCTCGGGGACGACGGGGAAGCCGAAGGGCGCGCTCGGCACCCAGCGCGGGGTCAACTCCAACATCATGGCGGCGATCTGCGGGGGCGCGCGGGCGTTCCTGCGGCGCGGCGAACAGCCGCCGGCCCCCGATCCGGACGCGCCGCAGCGGTCCTCGCTGATCTCTGTGCCGTTCTTCCATGTGACCGGCTGCTTCGCCGTGCTGAACCCGAGCCTGTTCGGCGGGGCCAAGCTGGTGATGATGCGCAAGTGGGAGCCGATCCGCGCCTTCGAACTCATCGAGCGCGAGCGGGTGAGCCTGGCCGGCGGCGTGCCGACCATCGCCTGGCAGCTGATCGAGCACCCTGCGCGCAAGAACTACGATCTGTCGTCGCTGGAATCCGTCGCCTATGGCGGCGCGCCGTCGGCTAAGGAACTGGTGGCCGCGCTCCGCGAAGCCTTCCCGAAATCCTCACCTGGCCAGGGCTGGGGCATGACCGAGACCTGCGCCACGGTGACCGGCAACAGCGCCGAGGACTATTGGAACCGGCCTGAGAGCTGCGGGGTGGCTGTACCGGTCTCCGAACTGCAGATCCGCGATCCCGCCGACGGCGTCACCGTCCTGCCGGCCAACACGGTGGGCGAACTGTGGTCCAACGGGCCGCAGGTGGTGAAGGGCTATTGGAACAAGCCGGAGGCGACGGCCCAGACCTTCGTCGACGGCTGGGTGCGCACCGGCGACCTGGCCAAGCTGGACGGCGAGGGGTTCTGCTACATCATCGACCGGGCCAAGGACATGCTGATCCGCGGCGGCGAGAACATCTACTGCATCGAAGTGGAGAACGCGCTTTACGACCACCCGGCGGTGATGGACGCCGCCGTGGTCGGCATCCCGCACCGCACCTTGGGCGAGGAGCCTGGCGCGGTGGTGACCCTCAAGCCCGGGGCGCAAGCCACCGAAGACGAGTTACGCGCCCACGTCGCCGAGCGGCTGGCGGCCTTCAAGGTGCCGGTGGCGGTGAAGTTCTGGCCTGAGGTGCTGCCCCGCAACGCCAACGGCAAGATCCTCAAGAACGAACTGAAAAAGTTGTTCGAGGACGAGAAGGCGTCAGCCTAGGGCGGCCGGTGAAGACCCGCGCCGATCTCCTGCTGGTTGCGCGCGGCCTGTTCGAGAGCCGCGCCAAGGCCCGGGCCGCCATCGAGGCCGGCGGGGTCACCGCTGACGGCCGGCCGGTCCTGAAGCCTGCGGAGTTGCTGGACGAGGGCGCGTTGATCGCGGCTACGGCGGCGCATCCTTGGGTCGGGCGCGGCGCGCTCAAGCTGGAATACGCCCTGGGGCTCTGGCCGATCGCGGTCGAGGGCCGGATCGTCCTCGACGTCGGCGCCTCCACCGGCGGCTTCACCGAGGTCTGCCTGGCGGCGGGCGCGCGGCGGGTCTACGCGGTGGACGTTGGACGCGGCCAACTTCACGACAGCCTGGCGGACGATCCGCGTGTCGTGCGGCTGGAGGGCGTCGATGCGCGGGTGCTGACCGTGGCCGAGATCTCCGAGTCGCCGCAAATGGTCGTCTGCGACGTCAGCTTCATCGGCCTCGCCAAGGTCTTGCCGGTCGCGCTGGGGCTCGCCGCGCGGGGCGCGGACCTGGTTGCCCTCGTGAAGCCGCAGTTCGAGGTTGGGCCGGAACGGGTGGGCAAGGGCGGCCTCGTGAAGGACGAGGCGGCGCGCGCCGAAGCCCTGGCCGATGTGCGGGGGTTCCTGGAGGGCGTCGGATGGACGGTCCGCGAGACCGCCGACAGCCCGGTCGAGGGCGGCGATGGCGCCCGCGAATATCTGCTCTGGGCGCGCAAAGGCTGATCCCAAGGAAAAGGGCCGCCCGCGGCAATGCGGGCGGCCCTGGCATCGGCCAAGGACGGGCGACAGAAGGCCTTAGCCGACGATGAAGTACCTGCCCCGATAGTCCGGGCAGACGCGGACGAAGCGGCGGTCGACGCGACCGTCGGGGAAGTAGACCGGGCTCTCGGCGACGGTGCAGCCGTCCGGACCGACCCGCTCCTCGACCACCCGATAACGCACGCCGTGGCGGCCGTAGACGAACAGCGCTTCACGTTGGGGGTAATAACCCGGCGGCGGCGGGGGCGGCGCGTAGTAGGCGCCGCCATAGCCCGGCGGCGGCGGCGGGCCGGGCTGATAGCCGGGCGGCGGCGGGCCATCTTCGCCGGCCTGGCCCGGCGGCGGCGGCGGCGGACCGTTGGTGCAGGCGGCGGTCGAGTGGCCGATGGCGGCGCCGGCGATCGCACCGACCACGCCGCCCAGCAACGAGCCGTCGGTGCGGTGGCCGCCGGCCGCCATCTGAGAGCCGATCACCGCGCCGCCGGCTCCGCCGAGCAGGGCGCCGGCGACGCCGCGACCGTTCGCGTCGCGCTGGCAGGGGTCGTAGTTGTTGTAGGCCGGCGCCGGCTGCGCGGAGGCCGCGGCCGCCGCGCCCAGGGCCAGGAGGCCGACCGATGCGGCCACGCAGCCCTTGGCGAAGGTCGAAGACTTGGTCATGGGTATCCCTCTCTCGAATCTTTGCAGCGGCCTGTTCGGCGGCTTCGAGGACTCCTTTCGCCCAACCAAGCTGAACAAATTTTGAGCGGGCCGTTCATCTTCGTTCATCTTCCTGACCGCCTTCGCGCGAGGACGCCTGTCCGACCATGAGACCGCCCCCGCGCCACCGCCGCGCACCGGACCGCCCGGCGCGCCCCACAGGGCCGCCCGTCGAGCTCACCATCGAGTCATTGGGCGGCGAGGGTGATGGCATGGCGCGCGGCCCCGCCTTCGTGCCGTTCACCTTGCCGGGCGAGCGGGTGCTGGCGGCGGGCGGCGGCGAGCGGCGAGACTTGGTGGAGGTGCTGGAGGCCAGCGCCGAGCGGGTGGCGGCGCCATGCCCGCACTTCGGGACCTGCGGCGGTTGCGCCCTACAGCACTGGGCGGCCGACCCGTACTTGGCCTGGAAGGTTGAGCGCCTGGTGGGAACCCTGGCGCGCCAGCAGATCGAGACAGAGATTCTGCCGCCCTTCGCCGCCCAACTGGGCGCGCGCCGCCGGGTCGCCCTTCACGCCCGCCGGGGCAACCGCGAGGCCGCCAAGCTGGGCTACAAGGCGCGCAAGTCCTGGGACCTGGTGGACATCGACGTCTGCCCGATTTCCGACCCCGCCATCGCCGCGGCGATCCCGGCGCTCAAGCGCCTTGCTGCGCCACTGTTCGAGCATCCGAAGTCTGCGCCGACGCTGCACGTGACCTTGACCGACAGCGGCCTCGACATCGACATCTCCGGCGTGGAGCGCAAGTCGGGCGGCCTTTCCGCCGACGCCCGCGTGCTGCTGGCCGACCGCGCGGCGGAGGCGGCCTTTGCCCGGGTGACGATCGACGGCGAGGTCGCCTACCAGGCGCGCCTGCCGCAGGTGCGCCTGGGGCCCGCCACGGTCGCCCTGCCGCCCGGCGCCTTCTTGCAAGCCACGCCTCAGGCTGAAGCCGTCATGGCGGCGTTCGTGGCGGCTGAGGCGGCGGGCGCGGCGCGGATCGCCGACCTCTATTGCGGCGTCGGCACCTTCACCTTTCGCCTGGCCGGGATCGCCCCGGTCTACGCCGCCGACTTCGCGCCCGAGGCCATCCGCGCGCTCAGCGCCGCCATGGCGAGCGCGCCCGGCCTGCACGGCGTCACCGCCGAGGCCCGCGACCTGGTACGCCGCCCGGTCCTGGCCGAGGAGCTGAAGAAGACGGACCTGGCCGTCTTCGACCCGCCGCGCGCCGGCGCCGCCGAACAGACCGCCGAACTGGCGCGCTCCAAGGTCGCGCGCGTCATCGGGGTTTCCTGCAACCCGGCCACCTTCGCCCGAGACGCCCGCACCCTGATCGACGCCGGCTTCACCCTCGACCGCGTCCTGCCAGTTGATCAGTTCCTCTGGTCGCCCCACATCGAGCTGGTGGGGGTGTTCACGAGGTGAGCTTCCCCAAGCGCTTCTCCATGAATGGGGGAGGTCTTGGATCCACTCGCTTTTCCTCTCCTCTTGCTATCCAAACAGATCGATCTGATCCCCGGGCTTAGGCGGGACGCGGAACAGGCTGAGGTCGAGCGGCGGGAGCTTGCCGGCGATGCCCAGGCGTTGCTTGGCGACGGCGAAGCGGCGGGACATCAGGGCGGCGAGGGGGCCTTCGCCCTTCATCCGCTTACCCCACTGGCTGTCGTAGGTCTTGCCGCCCCGCATCTGGCGGACCAGGGACATGACCCGGCTGGCGCGGTCGGGGTGGTCGGTGGCCAGCCACTCCTGGAAGAGGTCGGCGATCTCCATCGGCAGGCGGAGCGCCACATAGCCCGCGCCGCGCGCGCCGGCGCCCGCTGCGCGCTCCAGCACCGCCTCGATCTCATGGTCGTTGAGGCCGGGGATGGCGGGCGCGAACATCACCACGGTCGGCACGCCGGCGTCGCTCAGGCGGCGGACGGCGTCGAGGCGTTTTTCCGGGGTCGCGGCGCGGGGCTCCATGGACCGCGCGAGCTTGCGGTCCAGCGTGGTGATCGAGATCGCCACCCGCACCAGGTTCTTCTCCGCCATGGGCGCCAGCAGGTCGAGGTCGCGCAGGATCAGGCCGGATTTGGAGATCACCGAGAACGGGTGGTTGAAGCGGGCGAGCACCTCGATGACCTGGCGGGTGATCCGGAGGCGCCGTTCCTGTGGCTGGTAGGGGTCGGTGTTGCCGCCGATATGGATTACGTCGGGGACGTAGGTTTCTTTCGACAGCTCCCGCTCAAGCAGGCGCGCGGCGTCCGGCTTGAAGAACAGCTTGGACTCGAAGTCGAGGCCAGGCGAGAGGCCCATGTAGGCGTGGGCAGGGCGCGCGTAGCAGTAGATGCAGCCATGCTCGCAGCCCCGGTAGGGATTGATCGAGGCGGAGAACCCCACATCGGGACTGTCGTTGCGCGTGATGATCACCTTCGCTTTCTCGGGCGAGACGGTGGTGGTCAGTCGCGCCGGCTCGATGTCGTCCGGGGTCCAGCCGTCGTCGAAGGCATCGCGCGCCTCGGCCTCATAGCGGCCGCTGCCATTGGTGCGGGCGCCTCGCCCACGGACGACGGTGATCTGCTGGGTGAAGGTGGTCACCCATTGACGCTAACGCCCGCATGAGAACAAAACAAGAACTTCTAAGTGGAATAGGCCGGCCTCAGCCCGGGATATGGCCAGCGCACCTTGACGATGCGGCTGAGGCCGGAGGAGGTGATCCAGGCATCGCGCATATCCGCCCCACCGAACGCCAGATTTGTGGTCATCGGGTCGTCGAACTGGATGAACTCCGTCCCGCCGGCAGCGTCAAAGATACTGATCCCGCCGGCGATCAGGGTGCAGACGCAGACCTTGCCATCGGCCAGCACCTTCAGGCTGTCGGCAACCGAGCGTTCGCGCAGATTGGCGTGGGCGGCGTTGGGGTAGGAGGTCGAGGGTCCGAGTTCGCCCGGACCTTTGATGTCGAAGGTCCAGAGTTGGCGGCCCTCGCTGACGTGAAGCTGCTTGCCGTCCGGCGACAGGCCGATGCCGTTCGGCGCGCTCATGCCCCCCTTGGCCTGCTTGATGCCCCTGCCGTCGGCGCGCGCATAGTAGATGCCCGCGTCGCCCTTCACCTTGCCGTAGTCGCTGATCCACATGCCGCCGTGATGGTCGAAGACCAGATCGTCCGGCGCCACCAGCCGCTTGCCGTCGCAGCTATCGTAGAGGGTGACCGCCTTGCCGGTCTTCAGGTCGAGGCGCTGGATGTAGCCGCCCGCGAAATCCGCCGGGATGGCGCCCGGGTAGTTGAACGCGCCGCGCCGGTTGAAGCTGAAGCGCCCACCGTCATTGGCGATGTAGAGCGCCTTGTCCGGCCCGATCGCCAGGCCGTTGGGCCCGCCGTCGAGCTGGGCGACCAGGTCCACCGTGCCGTCCGGCTTCAGCCGGCTGACCTGCTTGGCCTCGATCTGAACGAACAACACCGAGCCGTCGTTCATCACCACCGGCGCCTCGGGGAAATGCAGGCCAGTCGCCACCGTGGTCATGGCCAGGGTCGGCGGCGGGAAGCTGGGTGGCGGCGGAGTCGGCCGCGGCGTGGGCGCGGCAGGCTCCTGGGCGAGGGCAAGGCCGGACAACGCCAGGAATGGCGCTGCGGCGAGCAGGGTGCGGCGGTCCATCGTTTTTCCCCCAGTCTTTTGTTTTGCCGCAGCGTCGGACATCCGGCGGCCTATGTCGACGGTTGACCTTCGCCGCCAACGCAGGGCTTCTGCCGCCATGCTGAGCGTGATCGTCGAGACCGCCGACGCGGGAGACCGGTTGCCGGCGCTGTTGTCGGCGCTGACGTCGCTGGCGGTCGAGGGACTGGTGCGCGAAGTGCTGATCGCCGGCGGCGGTCCGCCGGAGCTGCTGGCCGTGCTGCGCGAGGAGACCGGCGCCGAACTGGCCGACGACCTGGCCACGGCGCTCGCGGCGGCGCGTTCGGACCGGTTGTTGGTCATACCGGCGAAGATACGGCTGAAGCCCGGCTGGCTGGAGCTGCTGGCCAAGCATCTGCGAAGCGGCGGCGGTGACGCCCTGCTGATCGGCGAGGGCGGTTTCTTCGGCGAAAAACCCTTCGGCGTGCTGATCGGGCGCGCGCCGGCTGTGGCCCTAACGCATCCCGATCTGAAGCGCCTGCGAGGCCAGCTGGGTCGTGGCGCGGCTCGGCTGGCCTAGGTAGTCGAGGCGCTCATCGGCGGCCCGGCCGCCGGCGGCAAGGGCGTCGAGGCTTTGCGTGGGCTGTCCCCACATTCTGCGATAGGTCCAGTAGCCGGCCAGCACCCTCTGGACATAGGTGCGGGTTTCCTGCGCGGGCAGGCATTCCATGATCAGCAGGCCATCGGCGTCAGGACCGAGGACCTGAGCGGTCTTGAGCACCGGCCCGGGGCCGGCGTTGTAGGCTGCGACCGCGCGGATCAGGTCGTGCCCGACGCCCTTTTCCAGGAGCCAGGTGAAGTAGTCCTGGCCGACCCGAAGGTTGAAGCCCGGATCGAACAGCGGGGTCGCATCGCGTTTCAGCTTGTCGTCGCCGGCGGCGATGGCGGCCGACGCCGGCATAACCTGCATCAGCCCGGTCGCGCCGACGGGCGACACCGCCTGCGGGTTGAAGCGGCTTTCCTGGCGGACCACGGCGTAGACCAGCGCTTTGTCGAGGGTGAACCCGTAGAGTGGGGTGAGCTCTGGAGTCGGGTAGTCGAGATCGGCGCTGCGCGGCGGGCTGGCCCGGTCGGCGAGCGAGGTCCCCATGGCCAGCGTCAGGGCCTTCCAGCGCGCCTGATCCGCGCTGGTGCGGGCGAGCGCCATGCCCGCGCGCAGCTCCTGGATGGCGTCGGAACCGCGGCCGATCTGGGCCAACGCCGCGGCGCGGTGGGCGCGCGGGTCGGTGGCCACGAAGCTGACGAGGTCTGCCGACGGTTGATCGGCGGCGGGCACAGTGTAGGCGGCCAGCAGCAGCCGGGCCAATGGGTCGTCGGTCGCCGCGAGGCTTGCCTGGTCGGCCAGCTTCAGCTGCCGGGCAGCCAGCATGCCGTAGAAGGTTTCGCCGTTGCGCGCGGCGATCCGCAGGTGCTGGGCCGAGCCCACACTGTCATTCTGGGCCAGGGCGGAGCGGGCGGCCCAGAACGCGGCCGCCGATTGCAGCCACGCGTCGCACTCGCCGTCGCGGGCCAGGTCGGCGAAGCTGGCGCGGGCGTGGTCGTAGTCTTTCAGACGGTAGGCCGCGAGACCGGCGATCCAGCGGTCGCCGGAAGCGGTGGCCAGGCTCAGGGCCCGTTTCAGGTCGCCGGCGTAGAACGCCTCGCGGCCACGGCGAGCCTTCTCGGAGAGCTGTGGATTGGAAATCAGCGGCCCGTCGCCCATGGCCATCGGCCTCGGGCCCGCGTCGGCGCTGGGGTCAGTCTTGCGCTTGGCGGCCAGCGCGAAGATGCGGTCGGCCACGGGCAGGTCGCGGAACTTGCCCAGCCAGGCGGAGAGTTCGTCAAAGGCCGCCACGTGCGCCGTCGGGTGCATCAGTTGGTGGAAGCTGAGATAGCCGTCGAGGGAGTGGTCCTTGACCGCCGCGCTCTGCATCTGGGCGTCGATGAAATCGCCGCGCTCGGTGGCGTCGAAAGCCGCCGCATAGGCGCGGGCGTCGTCGCTCGACAGCGCCGCAGGCGCTTCGGCCGCGGCGGCGGCGGCGATGGAGGCGGAGCAGGCAAAGGCGATAGCCCCGGCCCACAGGCGCTTTTTCAGCGTCATGCCGTCTCTTCCGCGCTTGCCCATCGTCTCGTGGGCGGTGCGCAGTCCTCTTCTCGAAGTCCCCGGACGTAAGGGTTATGCGCGACGTCTGAACCGATCAACCCCAAACCGACTTCGGCGGGTGGATTGGCCGCAGGCGCCTCAGGTCAGCATGAGGCCGCCGTCCACCACCAGAACCTGGCCGGTCGTGTAGCCGGCCTTCATTAGATAGACATAGGCCTGCGCGACCTCCGCCGGCTCGCCGCCCCTTGGCGCCGGGAACCGCTCGGTCATCTTGGCCAGGCGCTCCGGCGGCGTGCCGCTCCAGACTTCGGTCAGGATCAGGCCCGGACAGACAGCGTTGACGCGGACTGGCGCCAGATCGACCGCCAGACCCTTAGCCAAATGCTCAATCGCCGCGCCGAATGCCGACGACAGCGGCCGGCCCTTCATCGGCCTGTGGGTCATGGTCCCGTCGGTCAGGGTGATCGAGCCCTTCGGCGACAGACGCGCAAGCGCGTGTTTGATGGCTCTGAGCGCGCCCCAGAAGCGGACCTCCAAGCTCGCCGCCGCGGCGGCGAAATCGAGCTCTGCGATCGCGCCGGTCGGGGTCCGGTCCCAGTCGCCGGCGGTGTAGGCGAGATGATCGAAGGCGCCGACTTCAGCGAAGAATGCCTGGACGCTGGCCTCGTCGCGGACATTGATCGCGGCGCCCGACGCGGCCTGACCAAGCGTGGCCACAGCGGCCTCGACCTTGGCGGCGCTGCTGGAGCCGATCACCACCCGCGCGCCCTCCGCCAACGCGGCCTCCGCCACCGCGAAGCCGATTCCCGAACTGCCGCCGATGATGACGACGCGCTGGTCGCGAAGAGTCGGTACAGGCATGGCGGGCGTCCTCAAGGTGCCGGGCGTTCAGGTCGGTCAAGTCGTTCGGTGAGCGTCAGCAAGTCCGCCCAGGCGCGTTTCTTGGCCGCCGGCTGGCGAAGCAGGAAGGCCGGATGCAGGGTCGGCAGCGCCGGAAGCTCCATCGCACCGTCGGCCGAGCGCCACTCGTGCCAGCGTCCGCGCATGGAGAGTATTCCCTCATCCTTGTTGAGCATGGCCTTGGCCGAGGCGCCGCCGACCAGCAGCAGCATCCTGGGCTGCACGAGGGCGATGGCGCGCTCGACGAAGGGGGCGCAGACAGCCTGTTCGGCAGGTGTCGGCGTGCGGTTGCCGGGCGGGCGCCAGAAGACCGTGTTGGTGATCATCACCCGGCCGCTCAGGCCAGCGGCGGCCAACATCTTGTCCAGAAGCTGGCCCGCTCGACCGACGAAAGGCTGACCCTGGCGATCTTCGTCCTGGCCCGGCCCTTCGCCGATCACCATCAGCGGGGCGGCGGCATCCCCGCGCCAGACCACAGCCTGCGAGGCGGCGCCGTCAAACCTCAGCGGACAGCCGTCGAAGCCGGCGATGGCGGCGCTGAGCGCCTCCAGGGTCTCGGCCTGCGCCGCCAGCGTCCGGGCCTGGGCGACGACGGCCGAGACGTCGGGCTGAGCAGGGCGGCCCGGCGACGGGGCCGGCGCCGCGGCGGCCGCGACCTTGCGCGCCGCGGGCGCCGGCGGGGCAATCCGCCCGGCAGCGATCCGGTCGAGGGGTTCGTCCAGAAGCATGGCGTCCACGCCCGCGTCGGCCCAGAAGGCCAGCAGGGACTCGGCGATCGGATTGGCGGCGGCGCTCACGCCCAAATCTTGGCCGCCCGGCGCGGATTTGTCCAAGGCTGCTAACGGACCCGCAGCCAGAAGCTCGCGCCGTAGAGGTCCAGTTCGGCCATGGCGTCCCTGCGCAACAGGGCCTCGCCCTCGGCCCTGAGCTCCGGGTCGCGCCCGACGAACCAACTGGGAAACAGGATCTCGAAGCGATCCGCGCCGAACAGCAGCGCGGTAGCGAGCAGGTACTGCTCGTTCCAGAGCCGTGGCACGTGCCCGGCGATGTAGTCGTCCGGCAGATAGATGTCGTGGATGTGGACGATGACGCCAGGCTTCAGCCGGGGCAGGATCTCCAGGAAGAAGACCGTGACGTCCGACCCCTGGAAGCTGCGGTGCGAGGAATCCAGGAAGAAGATGTCGCCGGCCTCCAGGCCCTGAAAGACCGCCGTATCCACCCGCTCCAGCGGCAGGCGAATGACCTCGTCGCAGAGCCGGTCAACCTGATTGCGCGGTTCCGGGTCGATGGAGGTGAGGCGGGTTCGCAGGCCGTACTTGCCGATGGCGCGGCGCGCGTACTTCGTCGAGACGCCGGAGCCGACCTCCACCAGGCGCGTGGGACCGTGGGTCTTCAGCATGCCGGTCAGGGCGATGGCGTCGAGGGGCGCGAACCAGGCGTTCAGCCAGAAGGGCGTGGCGGACTCGTAGGTCCCGCCCATCGGCACGTCGGCGAAGTCGCCCTGCAGCGCCCCGAGCTCGGCCAAGAAGGCGGCGTAGCGGTCGCGACCGGCGCCGATCAGGGCGGCCAGTTCCGGATGGGCCGGCCGGCCCGCGCCATAGCGGATCTCGGCGCGGTAGTCGTAGTCGATCAGCTTGAAGTCGTGGACCGCCAGCTCCGTGCAGAACACCTGGGCCGAGAGCGGCGGGGCGGACGCGCCGGGCGGCTGCGAAGCGACCGCGCGGGCGTAAGCGGTTTCGGCCTCCGCAGCGCGGCCCGCGTCGCGCAGGGCGACGGCCAGGTCCGCCCAGGCGCGCGGGTTGGACGCTTCCTGCTCGGCTCCCGATGCGATGGCGGCGACGCCCGCCTCGCGACGGCCGAGCTTGTAGAGAGCTATGCCGTGCAGCCGCCGCACCGTGGCGTTGTCCGGTTCCCGGGCCAGCACTTCGCGGAAGGTGATCTCAGCATGGTTGAGCAGGTGATCCTGTAGCCAGCCAAGGCCGCGCCGGATCTTGGCCTCGTTCGGTCCCGCGGACGGCGGCCCCATGGACGGCGGCCCCATGGACGGCGGCCCCATGGACGGCGGAGAGGGCGGCGATGCGGTCAGCTAGAGGCCCTTGGTCGGGTTGATCAGGTACTTCTCTCCGGTGGTCTTCCGGTTGTAGGCGGCGGCAACCTTGGGATCGAGCGCCTCGGCCAGGCCGATCTCGGCGGTGTAGTGGCTGGCGAAGGTGGTTTTCAACTCGTCGGCGACCCGCTGGCGGAGCTTCTGGACCTCGGCCGGCGGCGTGCGCATCAGGAAATAGGTCAGGAGCCAGCCGCCGACGCCCCAGGCCATGCCGAAGCTGCGCACGAGCTCGGTCGGGCCGGTGTCCAGACCGCCGTAGATGTAGACCTGCTTATGCTGCGCCGAGCCGTAGCGGCTGTAGACCGTGGCCTTGCGGTTGATGGCCGCTTCCATGCCGCCGAGGATCTGGCCGGCCAGCTTGCCGCCGCCGATAGCGTCGAAGGCCAGTGTCGCACCGGTGTCAGCGAGCGCGTCAGTCAACTCGGCCAGGAAACCGGGCGAGCTGGAATCCACGACGTGCGTCGCGCCGATGTCGGTCAGGATGTGGGCCTGGGCGCGGCTGCGTACGATGTTCACCAGCGGCACGCCGTCGGCGAGGCAGATCTTGTTGAGCATCTGGCCCAGGTTCGAGGCCGCGGCGGTGTGGACCAGCGCGGTGTGGCCTTCGCGTTTCATGGTCTCGACCATGCCCAGCGCCGTCAGCGGATTGACGAAGCACGAGGCGCCGTCAGCAGCGCTCGCGCCCGCCGGCAGAGGCAGGACCTCGGCGGCCTTGAAGGTGCGGTATTGGGCGTACATGGCGCCGCCGATCCCGGCGACGGTTTTGCCGAGCAGGGCCTGGGCGGCAGGGTCGGAGCCCGCGGCGACGACGGTTCCAGCGCCCTCGTTGCCGACGGGCAGGGATTGATCGAGGCGGCCGGCCATGGCGCGCATCAGCCCCTGGGGCACGGTGGCGGTCAGGGTGGGTCCGGCGCTGGCCTTGGCGCTCGCCAGGTCGGCGGCGCCCAGCAGCAGGCCAAGGTCCGAAGGATTGATCGGCGAGGCCTCGATGCGGACCAGCACCTCGTCTGGCGCCGGATCGGGAATGTCGACGCTCGCCAGGGAGACTTCGAGCTCGCCGCTCGCCTTGATCAGGGAGCGCAGCTGCAGGCCGGAGCCCGGATTTCCGTTGGCCATGGTGGTGTCCTCGTCCCGTCGTAGAAGCGGCCGCACAGAACCGCTTTGCGCGGGCCGGGGCAATACAGAAGCCGTGGCCGCGCCATGAGCAGCGCTGGGCGGCGTTCCGGTCTAGGCTCGGGGCCATGAACGACAATGTCCCCGACGGCGCGCGGACCTCTCCCGCCACGGCGCGCAATCGCCAGCCGATCCTGGAGGTCCTGCGGCCTCGCCTGCCGGCCGGCGCGCGGGTGCTGGAAGTGGCGAGCGGGGCAGGCGAGCACGCGATGTTCCTGGCCTCGGCCCTGGCGGGCGTGAGCTGGCGGCCGAGCGACCGCGATCCCGAGGCCCTCGCCAGCATCGAGGCGTGGCGCGCCGCGGCCGGCCCGCCGAACCTGGCCGCGCCGATCCGCCTGGACGCCGCGGACCTGGCTTCCTGGCCAGCTGGACCGTTCGAGGCCGTGGTCTGCATCAACATGGTCCACATCTCGCCCTGGGCGGCGAGCGAAGGGCTGATGGCCGGCGCGGGTCGCGTGCTGGCGCCCGGCGGCCGGCTGTTCCTGTATGGGCCCTACATCGAGGCCGACGTGGAGACCGCGCCCAGCAACCAGGCTTTCGACGAAAGCCTGAAGGCGCGCGATCCGGCCTGGGGCCTGCGCGACCTGGCCGACATCAAGGGGCTGGCGACCGCCAACGGCCTGGCGTTCTCGGAACGCCTCGCCATGCCGGCCAACAACCTGATCGTGGCGTTCGAAAAGCCCTAGGACTTAAGGTCCGGGCGCGAGGCGAGGAACGCGGCCTTCTCGGCGGGCGTCAGCACCTTGGCCTTCTTCTGGCGCGAGACCCTGGGCGTTGGCGGGGCATAGACCCCGGCGGGCGCCGGGGCGGGCTTCAGGTCGGCGAACCGCTTCGGCGGGGGTTTCATGCTTTGGGACGTCCTAGCGTTTGCGGAATCGTTTGGCCTCGGCCGCCAGGGACGCGCCCCACGGATCGGGACGATTGTCCTCCGGCGCGAACGGGAGCGCGCCGGCCACGCCGCGGATGGCGAGCCAGAGTTGCTGATTGAAATGGCCCAGCACACGCAAGGGCCGGCGCTTGTCGTCGGTGACGTCCCAGCCCTCCGCCTCGAAGGCGGTGACCTGGGCCGGGATCGGCAGGCGCTCGGGCCTGTCCCAGCCGGCGGGGCGCGGGTGGTCCTCGGCCTGATCGGCCGTAAGGCCGAAGTTGGCCACCGAGCATTCGTCGATCTCGGGGTGTTCGGCGCGGGCCTCGGGCTCGGCGAAGTCGCGCTTCAGGATCGCGCGGTACTCGAGGTCGTTGACCCCGGGCAGGTCGATCAGGCGGCGTAGGCGCTCCATCAGGCTGGCCTATCGCGCTTCGCGGGATTTAGGTTGGAAAAAAGCGCCCGACCCTGTCGGATCGGGGCGCGGTCGATCGTCCTTCGGGTGGAGACGACAAGGAGCACGCCATGCCGAAGATCCACCCCTTCCTGTGGTTCCGCGACCAGGCGGTCGAGGCCGCGAAGTTCTACGTCTCGGTCTTCCCCAATTCGAAGATCCTAGGCGATCAGGCCAAGACCGACGGCACGCCGGGGGTGCTGGCCATCGACTTCGAGCTGGACGGCCAGCGAGTCACGGCCCTGAACGGCGGCGACTACTTCACGCTCAGCGAGGCCTTTTCCTTCTTCATCGATTGCCAGGACCAGGCGGAGCTCGACCACTATTGGGAAAAGCTGCTGGACGGCGGCGCGCCCATGCAATGCGGCTGGCTGAAGGACCGCTTCGGTCTCACATGGCAGGTCGTGCCGAAACAGCTCTTCGAAACCATCTACGGCCCGGACCCCGCCGGCCGCGAACGGGCTACCGCGGCCATGATGGAGATGGTCAAGCTCGACGTCGCGAAGCTGGAAGCCGCCTACGCCGGCGAAGGCTAGCGGTTGATCTCGATTGTCAGGGCCCAGGCGTTGGCCAGCGCCACGACGTAGCTGAGCAGCAGGCCGGGGACGAGCCAGTAGACCCCGACCGCGCCGCGCCAGAGCAGCACCGCGCCCGCGATCCAGATGGAGATCGCCATCACCTGGCCCATGCCAGCAGCGCCTCCTGCGCCCGGTTCGGCAGGTAGCCGCAGCTGAGGATCTTGGTCAGGTTCAGCGAGACGCCGACGAACACCAGGCCCGCCAGTCCCGCCGAGGCGCCCACCTGGGTCATGAAGAAGCGTCCCAGCCGGGCATCAGGCCGCCTAGCGGAACAGCTTGAGGTCGACGGCGTCGCCCATCACCCGATAGCCGGCGTCGTTGGGGTGCAGCCAGTCGCCGGACTGCAGCTCGGCGCGCATGCGCTCGGGCTTGACGGGGTCGCGGATGGCGGCGTCGAAGTCGATGACGCCGTCGAATTCGTGGCCGGTGCGGATCCAGGCGTTGATCTTCTGGCGCTCGGCCTCGCCGGCCGCGCTGAAATAGGCCGCGCCGCCATAGGGCAGGATCGTGCCGCCGATGATCTTCAGCCCGTGCTCATGGGCGCGGGCGATCAGCTGGCGATAGCCGGCGATGATGTCGGCAGCGGCGGGCGTGGGCTTGGTCATGCCGAGGTCGTTGACGCCCTCCAGCACCGTCACGTGGGTGACGCCGGGCGCCGAAAGCACGTCGCGATCGAAACGGCTGAGCGCGTTCTGACCGAAGATCGGCAGGGCCTCGGCGAGCACCCGATTGCCGCTGATCGCGGTGTTGACCACGGCGAAGGGCTGTTTGCCGGCCGCCAGGCGCTCGGCGAGCCGGTCGGGCCAGCGGTGGTTCGTGTCGTCCGTCGAACGGTAGCCGTCGGTGATGGAGTCGCCGAAGGTCGCGATGACGGGCCCGGAGGGCGCGGCGGTCTCCACATCCACCTCGGTCAGGAAGGCGCGGTAGTCGCCGGCGCCCTTGGCAGGGGCCGGCGGCGCCTTCGTGGCGTCTCCGGGGGCTATCGAGATCAGATCCATCCCGGTCATGTGGCAGGTGCAGCCGTTAGTGTCGGCTGGCAGGAAGAGACTGACGCGCAAGCGGGCGAGCGGCTTGGTCGGCAGTGCGACCGCGTCGCTCAGCATCGGCGCGCCCTGCGGGATCAGCGCCGCAGCCGCGCCGGAGAAGGTCACCGTCCGCTCGCTGCCGGCGACGACGGCGCCGTCCGCGCCCACCAGGGCGACCCGCGCGGCGCCGATCTGCAGCGGCTTGGCGCCGTATTCATTGGAGAGCCGGATGCGCAGCTTGGGGCCGCCCGCCGAAAGCCGAACCACCTGGGTGATCGTCTGGTTGCTGAACGTGGGCGTGCCGCGCGCCGGATTGTTCGGGGGCGCAGCCATGGGCAAGGCCGGCGAGGCCCCCCAGCTTCCGATCCAGTGGGCGGGGGCCGCCTGCACGGCGGGGGCGGCGAGGGCAAATGCGCACGCGAGGATGGCCAGACGCATGATTTTCTTCCCCAACGCGACCTGTCGCGCCGATTTCGGCGCAGGGTTCTTGCTTGACCGCCGCCGTGTGACATTCCGATAAGTCGGGCCAGGGATCAACGGAGCGCCGGGGCATGAGCGAAGCGATCGAACGCGAGGCGATGGAATATGACGTCGTCATCGTGGGCGCAGGGCCGTCGGGCCTGTCGGCCGCGATCCGCCTGAAGCAGCTGGCCGCCGCGGCCGGCGCCGAGATCACAGTCGCGGTGCTGGAAAAGGGCTCCGAAGTCGGGGCGCACATCCTGTCCGGCGCGGTGGTCGATCCAAGCGGCATCAATGAGCTGCTGCCCAACTGGAAAGAGCTGGGCATCCCGCTGGAGACCCAGGTCACCCGCGACAAGTTCGTCATGCTGGGTCCGCAGGGCGAACTCGACATCTCCTGGCTGCCGTTCCCCAAGTGGATGCTGAACCACGGCAACTACATCGCCTCGCTGGCCAACGTCTGCCGCTCGCTGGCGCAGCACGCCGAGAGCCTGGGCGTGGAGATCTATCCCGGCATGGCCGCTTCGGAGGTGGTCTACAACGCCGACGACTCCGTGAAGGGCGTCGTAGCCGGCGTCTTCGGCATCGGCAAGGACGGCAAGCCCGGCCCCGATTATCAGCCGGGCATCGAGCTGCACGCCAAATACACCTTCATCGGCGAGGGCGTCCGCGGCTCGCTCGCCAAGCAGCTGCAGGCCAAGTACAGCCTGGCCGAGAACCGGGATCCGCAGAAATTCGGCATCGGGATCAAGGAGTTGTGGCAGGTTCCGGATGCGGCCTTCGAGTCTGGCCTGACCCAGCACACCTTCGGGTGGCCGCTGGACAACGCCACCGGCGGCGGCTCGTTCATGTACCACTTCGGGGACAACTATGTGTCCATCGGCTTCGTGCTGCACCTGAACTACAAGAACCCCTGGCTCTCGCCCTTCGACGAGTTCCAGCGCTTCAAGACCCACCCGTCCATCAAGCGCTATCTCGAAGGCGGCAAGCGCATCGCCTATGGCGCGCGGGCCATTACAGAAGGCGGTTCGCAATCCCTGCCGCGGCTCTACTTCCCGGGGGGCGTGCTGCTCGGCTGCTCGGCCGGGATGGTCAATGTGCCCCGCATCAAGGGCAGCCATAACGCCGTGAAGAGCGGCATCCTGGCCGCGGAAGCCGCGTTCGCCGCGATCCAGGGCGGCCGCTCGGGCGACGACCTGACGGCCTATGAAGAGGCCTACGCCACGTCCTCCATCGCCAAGGAGCTGTGGAACGTCCGTAACTTCAAGCCGCTGTGGTCGAAGTTCGGCACCATCCCGGGCCTGGTCCTGGGCGGCATGGACGCGATGATCGCCACCATCTTCGGCGGCTGGTCGCCGTTCGGCACGCTCAAGCACGGCAAGAGCGACGCCGACTCCACGGGTCTGGCCAAGGACTTTAAGCCGATCGTCTATCCGAAGCCGGACGGTGTCTTCTCGTTCGACAAGCTCTCCAGCGTCTTCCTGTCGAACACCAACCACGACGAGAACCAGCCGGCGCACCTGAAACTCAGCGACCCGGCGGTGCCGATTTCGATCAATCTGCCGAAATTCGGGGAGCCGGCGCGGCTCTACTGTCCCGCCGGCGTCTATGAGGTGCTGTACGACGAGGCGGGCAATAACCCGAAGTTCCAGATCAATTTCCAGAACTGCGTCCACTGCAAGACCTGCGACATCAAGGACCCGTCGCAGAACATCAACTGGACGACGCCCCAGGGCGGCGACGGTCCTAACTATCCGAACATGTAACTGTGCGTAGGCTTTGCGAGAGCACGGCGCCTTGCCGTGGCCATCCTTAGAGCCGAAGGTCCGCCCATGCGCCTGCCCCGACTGCTCACCGCCGCTGCTCCCCTGGTCCTGATGGCCGCCTGCGCCACAGCGCCGGCAGGTTCCCCGTCGGCCGGCGCCGCGGGGTCGCCCGCCGCGGCCGAGCAGTTGGCCAACACGTCCTCCTACGGCAAGTTCCTGGCCGGCGAGCAGGCCCTCAACAACGGCCGTTCGGCCGAGGCGGCGAAGTTCTTCGACCAGGCGCGGGCGGGGAGCGGGGACACCATGATCGCCGAGCGGGCTTTCACCGCCGCCCTGCTGGCCGGCGAAATCCAGAAGGCGTCCGCCCTGGCGCCCACCGGCGACCAGGCTGGAGAAGCCTCCAAGCGGCTCGGCAAGCTGGTGGTGGCCGTCGAGGCGCTCGCCGACGGCAAGGGCAAGGAAGCCCTGGCCCTGTTCAACGATCCGGCCATCGGCTTCCCGCACAAGCCGGCTGCGGCCCTCCTGGCCCCCTGGGCGGCGGCCCAGGCCGGCGACACTGAAGCTTCGATCGCCCGGCCATCGGTCCGCGGCGACCGGCTGGTGGACTATTTCGGGCAGCTCGCCCAAGGCGCGCTGTTCGAGCGGGCCAAGCGCTATGACGAGGCGGAGACCGACTTCAAGGCGGTGGTCTCGGTGGAGCAGCCGACTGAGATGGCCGTGCTGGCCTATGGCGGCTTCCTGGAACGCCGCGGCCGCCGGGTCGACGCGCTGGCGCTTTACGGCGACGCGCTGGCCCGCGAGCCGGATTCGATCGCGGTGAAGGCCGCCCAGGCGCGCGCCTCGGCGGGCAAGTCCGTGCCCCCGATGCCGACGATCCGTGAAGGCGCCGCCCAGGCCCTGCTGGCTCCCGCCGCCACCATGATCGCCGCCAAGCAGACCCAGTTGGCGCTGATTTATCTGCGGCTGGTGCTGCGGCTCGACCCCGCCCGCGACGAGGCCTGGGTGATGGTCGGCGACCTGATGACCGGCGGCGGCGACACCGAATCCGCCCGCGCGGCTTACGCCCATCCGAAGCCGGGCTCGATGGAATATTCCACGGCCCAGGCCAAGCTCGCCTGGACCTACCAGGGCGCCGACGACAAGGAGACAGCGCTGAAGCTGGCCCGCGCCGCAGCGGCCGGCGGCGACACCGACGCGCGCGTCACCCTGGCCGATCTGCTGCGCTCCGACGAGCAGTACGGCGAGGCGGCGAAGGTGCTGGACGGGCTGATCGCGCAATCCAAGACGCCGGACTGGCGGCTGCTCTATTCGCGCGGCGTCACCGAAGAGCGGCTGAACCGCTGGCCGGAGGCGCAGGCCGACCTGCAGGCGGCCTTGGCGGCGCACCCGGACGAGCCGGAGCTGTTGAACTATCTGGGCTATTCCTGGATCGACCGGGGTGAGCACCTGAAAGAGGCGCTGGCCATGGTGCAGAAGGCCGTGGCCTCCGATCCGCGCTCCGGGGCCATGGTCGACAGCCTGGGCTGGGCCTATTTCCGCATGGGCGACTACAAGCAGGCGGTGGAGAAGCTGGAAGAAGCGGTCGAGCTCGAGGCCGGCGATCCGGAAATCAACGACCACCTGGGCGACGCCTACTGGAAAGTGGGGCGGCGTGACGAGGCGCAGTTCCAGTGGCGCCGCGTGCTGACGCTGAAGCCGGATGACAAGATCAAGGCCAGCGCGGAGACCAAGCTGGCCTCGGGGCTGGGCCCGGACGGCCCGACGCCCAAACTCGCCGACAAATAGGCCATGACTGGAGCGGCGTTCGCGCCCGCCAAGGTGAACCTGTACCTGCACGTCGGAGCGCCGCAGGGCGGCTTTCACCCGATCTGCAGCCTGATGGCCTTCGCAGACGTCGGCGACCGGGTCTCGACCTTCCAGGCCGAGGCCCTGAGCCTGAGCGTCGGCGGGCCGTTTGCGCAGAGCCTGGACGCCGGCGAGGACAACCTGGTCATGCGGGCGGCCCGCGCCCTGATCGCCGAGGCCATGGGGCCATTGCCACCGATCGGGATCAGCCTGGACAAGCGCCTGCCGGTGGCCTCGGGCCTGGGCGGCGGCTCCAGCGACGCGGGCGCGGCCCTGCGGCTGCTGCGTGAAACCTTCGGCCTGGCGGTCGGCGATGACCGGCTCGAGGCGTTGGCGGCCTTGCTCGGCTCGGACGGCGCGGCGTGCCTGTGGGGCGCGCCGGCGACCGCTCAGGGGCGGGGAGAGCGGCTGAGCGCCGCGCCGGGCCTGCCGGTGCTGGACGCGGTGCTGGTCAATCCCCGCGTGCCGGTGTCCACCGCCGAGGTCTATCGGCGCTACGACGCCCAAGGCCGCTTCAGCGACGTGACGCCGCCGGCCGCGCCGGGCGCCTTCGAGGACGCCACGGAGCTGGCCGCCTGGCTGACGGGCCTGCGCAACGACCTGGAAGCTGCGGCCATCGCCGTGGCGCCGGCGGTGGGCGCGGTGCTGGAAACCCTGGCGGACGAGCCGGAAACCCTGCTGGCGCGCGTGTCCGGCTCCGGCGGGACCTGCTTCGCCCTATGCGCCGGCGACATCGAGGCCGAGGGCCTCGCCGAGCGGCTGGAGGCCATGGCGCCGGACTGGTGGGTCCAGCGATGCCGCCTGGGTGGGCCGTGGCCCGATCCGGCCTAAGCCAAGTCGCTCCCCATCGGAGGACCTGTCAGCAAGGCTGACCGAGGCGTCCCCCTGGGTTTGAGCGGAAGCCCCTCCGGCCTTTCGGGACACCCGAAGGGGAGGAATCGCCAAACGAAAACGGGGGCCCCGAAGGACCCCCGTTCCGTATTCCCGCTCTCGTCGGGTTGTGCTTAGCCGTGCACGATCTCGCCGTGGAGGTTGATGTCGAGACCCTCGACCTCGACCTCTTCGGAAACCCGCAGGCCGATCGTGTACTTGATCACCAGCAGGATCACGAAGGTCACGACCCCGCAGTAGAGGAAGGTCGCGCCCACGTCGTAGAACTGCAGCACCATCTGGTGGGGGTTGCCCTCCAGCAGGCCGCCCTTCGGCGCCGATCCGGGATTGATCAGCTTGCTGGCGAAGACGCCGGTCAACAGGGCGCCCAGAGCCCCGCCGACGCCGTGCACGCCCCAGCAGTCGAGGGCGTCGTCGTAGCCGATCATCTTCTTCACGTGGACCGCAGAGATGTAGCAGACCACCCCGGCCGCGAGGCCGATGATCAGTGCGCCCACCGGGTTCACGAAGCCGGACGCCGGCGTGATCGCCACCAGGCCCGCCACGGCGCCTGAGACCATGCCCAGGACCGACGGCTTCTTGGAGATGATCCACTCGGCGAACATCCAGGCGAGCGCCGCGGCGGCCGTGGCGATCTGGGTCGCTGCGGCGGCCATGCCGGCGTTGACGTTGGAGGTCACTGCCGAGCCGGCGTTGAAGCCGAACCAGCCAACCCACAGCAGCGAGGCGCCGATCACGCTGTAGGCCAGGTTGTGCGGCGCCATGTTCTCGACGCCGAGGCCCTTACGCTTGCCGAGCATCAAGGCCGCGACGAGGCCCGCGGTGCCGGCGTTCAGGTGCACGACGGTGCCGCCGGCGTAGTCCAGCGCGCCCATGGTCCCCAGCCAGCCGCCGCCCCACACCCAGTGGGCGATCGGGCAGTAGACCAACAACAGCCAGGCGCCCATGAAGGCCAGGAAGGCGGAGAACTTCATGCGGTCAGCCAGGGCGCCGGCGATCAGGGCCGGGGTGATGATCGCGAAGGTCATCTGGAAGAACATGTAGACGGACTCGGGGATCGTCGGGGCCAGCGTGCTGGTCGCGTTAAGCCCCATCGGTCCGAGCAGCAGGTACTTCACGCCGCCGATCAGGGCGTTGTTCTTGCCACCGTCGGTGAAGGCGATCGAGTAGCCGATGATCATCCAGAGCACGGTGATCAGCGCGGTCGCGCCGAAGCTCTGGGCGAGGGTCGCCAGGATGTTCTTCTTGCGCACCATGCCGGCGTAGAAGAGCGCCAGGCCCGGGATGGTCATCATCAGCACCAGGCAGGACGAGGTGAGCATCCAGGCGGTGTCGCCGGTGTCGATCTTCACCGGGGCCGGAGCCGCGGCGGGCGCAGCCGCGGCCGGAGCGGCCGCCGCAGCGGTGGCGTCAGGTGCGGCAGGTGTCGCCGGAGCCGCGGCGGCGGGCGCCGGAGCGGCCGGCGCGGCGGGGGTTTGCGCGAGCGCGGATCCGGCGAACGGACCCCCGATCACGGCGGCGGCGAGCGCGAGCCCTGCCAGCCTTTTCAATCCGATAAGCTTCATGGCTGTCATGTCCCCTTGAATTTTGACCGCTAGAGCGCCGCGGCGCCGGTTTCGCCGGTCCGGATGCGCACGGCGTCCTCGACATTGAGGACGAAGATTTTGCCGTCGCCGATTTTGCCTGTGGCCGCGGCGGCCTTGACCGCCTCGACCGCCTTGCCGACGGCGGCGTCATCGACCACCGCCTCCAGCTTCACCTTGGGCAGGAAGTTCACCTGGTACTCAGCGCCCCGGTAAATTTCGGTCTGCCCCTTCTGCCGGCCGTAGCCTTTGACTTCCGAAACCGTCAGGCCTTCGACACCGGCGCCGACGAGCGCTTCGCGCACGTCATCCAGCTTGAAGGGTTTGACGATCGCCATGATCAGTTTCATCCGCTCGCTCCCGCGCGGTCCTTGAGGCTGGACCGGCCGTCTATGTTGACTTTGGCGCCGCTGCGAATTGTCCCCATCCCCGTCTCGCAGCGGTCGTCAGACGCTATCGGCGCGGGGCCCAGGCGCGGCCCGATGGGGTAGGGAAGCTGAGCAAGAAGGCGGCCGGCGCCCGATCTGTGGGCGACCCTGGGGCGGGTTGCCTGGAATTTGAGCGATTGGACCGTCCAGCCCGCTAGTTTTGGCGTGTGAACGCCGCTTTCACGAACGCGTGACCTGGAAACCTAGCCTCCGACACGCGTAGGACACGGCGAACCCTCATGGTACGTGCGCGTTCCCAAGACCTGTTTGAATTCAGACCGAGGACCTGATGCCGATCCATCGTTTGCTGACTGCGGCTGCGGCCGTCTCCTTGCTTGCCGGCGCCGCCGTCGCTCAGACTCCGCCGCCCGCCGCCGCGCCGCCCGCCGCCTCGACCGCCGCGGTGGCGAAGCTCGTCCCGAACGGCGACCTCAGCAACACGCTGCGCGCTTCGCCCAATTTCACGGTGTTCACCAAGGCGCTGGACGCCACGAACCTGTCCAGCCTGCTGAAGTCGAGCCCGGGCCTGACGGTGTTCGCGCCCACCGACGCGGCGTTCCCGCAGTCGAAGCTCGACAGCATGATGTCCGACAAGCCGGGCCTGCAGAAGTTCCTGCTGCACTACATCATCAACGCCAAGATCGACTCCTCGAAGATCAAGGGCGCGCACGGCGGTCTGCCCAGCGGCGCGGGGGACAAGATCGTCGTGGACGGCACCGCCGCCGACGGCACGCTGAAGGCCGACAACGCCACCATCATCCAGTCGGATGTGATGGCTTCGAACGGCGTCATCCACGTGGTGGACGCCCTGATGGTCGCGGGCTCGGTGCCCGAGACCCTGCCAGAGCCTCCGCCGGAGGCCGCTGCGGCCGCGCCGGAACCGGCTCCGGCCGCTCCGCCGACCAAGAAGAAGAAATGAACCTTCACCGGCGTGGGGCTTTCTAGTTGCTGACGAAGGCAACCGGAGACCCAGCCATGAAGATCGCCACCCTGATCACCGCCGTCGCCGCGACCGCCCTCATCGGCGGCGCGGCGTACGCGCAGCAGACCACGACCACCACGACGACGGCCGCGCCCCCCGCGCCGGCTGCGACGGCCACGACCGACGCCACGGCGGCCCCCACCGGCGCGGCGATCTCCACCTCGGTGACCACGAGCGACCCGGCCACCGGCGCTTCGGTGACCAACACGCTCACCACCAACGGCCCGGTGCCCGACACCAAGGAAAACCGCGCCAAATACGGCCAGCCCATGTCGCAGGCCGGCAAGCGCACGGCGCCCAAGGGCAACTAAGCAAACGCATTCGATTTCCGCCTCTTAGGGCGGGTTGAAGCCGAGGTCGGCGGGCCCTATGGTCCGCCGACTTTTTTTGCGCCTGCGAACAAGCCTCAACCAGCCCAGCCCCATGCCCGACAAGCCGCTTTCGTTTCAGGACCTGATCCTGAAGCTGCACGAATATTGGGGGGCGCAAGGCTGCGTGATCCTGCAGCCGCACGACATTGAAGTGGGCGCGGGAACTCTGCACCCGGCGACGGTGCTTCGGGCGCTGGGACCCAAACCCTGGCGGGCGGCCTATGTGCAGCCCTCGCGCCGTCCGGCCGACGGCCGCTATGGGGAGAACCCCAACCGGCTGCAGCACTATTACCAGTACCAGGTGATCCTGAAGCCGAACCCCGACAACCTGCAGGATCTCTACCTGGGCAGCCTGAACGCCATCGGCCTCGACACGCGCCTGCACGACATCCGCTTCGTCGAGGACGACTGGGAAAACCCCACAGTCGGCGCCTGGGGCCTCGGCTGGGAGGTCTGGTGCGACGGGATGGAGGTGACCCAGTACACCTACTTCCAGCAGGTGGGCGGCCTGGACGTCTGGCCGGTGGCCGGCGAGCTGACCTACGGCCTGGAGCGCCTGGCCATGTACCTGCAGGGCGTCGACCATTTCACGCAGCTGGCGTTCAACGACCCTGACGGTCCAGCGCCGATGACCTATGGCGACGTCTTCCTGGAGAACGAACGCCAGCAGTCGGAGGCCAATTTCCACGGCTACGACGTCGACATGCTGAAGCGCGAGTTCGAGGATATGGAGGCAGAGGTCCCGCGCCTGCTGGCGCTCACGGGGCCGCAGGGCCAGGCGATCGTGCTGCCGGCCTACGACCACGTGCTGAAGGCCAGCCACCTGTTCAACAAGATGGATTCGCGCGGCGCCATCGCCGTCGCCGAGCGCCAGAGCTACATCGGCCGCATCCGCGACCTGACCAGGATGTGCGCCGAAGCCTGGGTCGCCAACGAAGGCGGGAACGGCTGACCATGCCGCAGCTGTTGCTCGAACTGTTCTCCGAAGAAATCCCTGCGCGAATGCAGGCCAATGCGGCGCGCGACCTGGAGCGGATGGCGCGTGAGCGTCTGGCGGCCGAGGGGCTGCTGCCGGAGGCGCTGAAGACCTTCGCCGGCCCGCGGCGGCTGACCCTGATCGCCGAGGGCTTGCCGGCCGCGCAGAGCGACCGGCACGAGGAGCGCAAAGGCCCCCGCGTGGGTTCGCCCGACCAAGCGATCGAGGGCTTCCTGCGCTCCACGGGCCTGACGCGCGACCAGCTCACCGAGCGCGACGGCGTCTATTTCGCCCACCTGCACAAACCCGGACGCCCTACCGCCGAGATCGTCGCCGAGATGGTCGACGGCATCGTGCGGACCTTTCCGTGGCCCAAGTCGATGACCTGGGGCCGCGGGACCCTGCGCTGGGTGCGGCCGCTGAAGCGCATCCTCTGCGTCTTCGACGGCCAGGTGGTCCCGTTCTGGATCGACGAGGTCCAGTCCGGCGACACCAGCGAGGGCCACCGCTTCATGGGCAGCGCCAAGCCGTTCTGGGCGCGCAACTTCGACGAATATGACGACGAACTCCGCAGCCACTTCGTGGTCCTCGATCCCGAGGAGCGGAAGGAGCGGATCATGGATGCGGCGCGCACCCTCTGCTTCGCGCGCAACCTCGATCTCGTGGAGGACGAAGGCCTGCTGGACGAGGTCGCAGGGCTCGCCGAATGGCCGACGCCGATCCTGGGGGACATGGACCCGGATTTCCTGGACCTGCCGCCGGAGGTGATCCGCACCTCCATGCGCACGCACCAGAAGTATTTCGCCGTGCGCGATCCGCGGTCGGGGTTCCTCGCGCCCCACTTCGTCACCGTGGCCAATGTCGAAGCGGCAGACGGCGGCAAAGCCATCGCGGCGGGAAACGCCAAGGTGCTGTCGGCGCGGCTCTCCGACGCCCGGTTCTTCTGGGACGAGGACCTGAAAGTCCGCCTGGAAGACCGGCTGGAGAAGCTGAAGGGCGTCACCTTCCACGCCAAGCTCGGGACAATGTACGAGCGGGTGGAGCGGATCACCGCCTTGGCCGGCGAACTGGCGGCCCATACGGGGGCCGACAAGGCGCTGGCCGAGCACGCGGCGCGGCTCTGCAAGTCGGACCTGGGCTCAGGAATGGTCGGTGAGTTCCCTGAACTCCAGGGGATCATGGGCGGCTACTACGCGGGGAAGGAAGGCCTCGATCCGGAAGTCGCCGACGCGATCCGCAGCCACTATCGCCCCCAGGGCCCCAACGACGACGTGCCGGTGCAAGCGGTGGCCGCCACGGTGGCGCTGGCCGACAAGCTCGACACGCTGGTCAGTTTCTTCGCCATCGACGAGAAGCCCACCGGCAGCCGCGACCCCTATGCCTTGCGCCGCGCGGCCCTGGGCGTGATCCGCATCCTGCTGGCGACGCGCACGCGCCTGCCGCTCAGCCCGCTCGCCGGCGTTGACCTGATCGCCTTCTTCGCCGACCGGCTGAAGGTGCTTCTACGCGAGCAGGGTGAGCGCCACGACCTCGTGGATGCGGTGTTCGCGCTGGGCGACGACGACATCGTCCGCATCGTCTCCAAGGTGAACGCGCTGTCCGGCTTCCTCGGGACCGAGGACGGCAAGAACCTGCTGGCCGGCTACAAGCGCGCGGTGAACATCCTCAAGGCCGAGGAGAAGAAGGGACCACTGCCGACCGGCGAGCCCAACGCCTCGGCGCCGGGCGAGGAGGGCGCGCTGACCAACGCCGTCGGCCATATGGAGGTCGAGGTCGGCAAGGCGCTCGACAAGGAAGACTACGCCGCGGCCATGCGCGAGCTTGCCCTCCTGCGCGAGCCGGTGGACGCCTTCTTTGACAAGGTCTTAGTGAACTCCGATGTAGCTGCGGAACGGGAAAACCGGCTCCGGCTTCTGATCAAGGTGCGCGACGCGATGGGCCGCGTGGCGGACTTCGGCCAGATCACCGGCTAGCCAGACCAGACGACGAGGGACAACGATGCCGGCCGAGACGATGACCAAGACGCGCTGGGTCTACGCCTTTGGCGGCGGGCGCGCGGATGGCGACGCCTCGATGAAGAACCTCTTGGGTGGCAAGGGCGCCAACCTGGCTGAGATGTCGTCGCTCGGCCTGCCGGTGCCGCCGGGGTTCACCATCACCACCGAGGCCTGCGTCCACTACTACGGCAACGAAAAGCGCTATCCGGCCGAACTCGAGGGCGAGGTGGCCACGGCCCTGAAGATCGTCGAACAACAGACCGGCAAGACCTTCGGCGACCCGGCCAATCCGCTGCTGGTCTCGGTGCGCTCCGGCGCGCGGGCCTCGATGCCCGGCATGATGGACACGGTGCTGAACCTGGGCCTCAACGACCAGACGGTCGAGGGCCTGGCCAAGCTGGCCGGCGACCGCCGCTTCGCCTTCGACAGCTACCGCCGCTTCATCCAGATGTACTCCAACGTGGTCCTTGATCTGGACCACCACATGTTCGAGGAGATCCTCGACGAACATAAGGAGCGGCTCGACGTCACCGTCGACACCGCGCTTTCCGCCGACGATTGGGAAGCCGTGGTCCGCGACTATAAGAAGGCGGTCGAGGGCGAGCTCGGCCAGGCCTTCCCGCAGGATCCGCAGGCCCAGCTATGGGGCGCGGTCAGCGCGGTCTTCGCCAGCTGGATGAACGACCGGGCGAAGTTCTACCGCCGCATGCACGACATCCCGGAAAGCTGGGGCACGGCGGTCAACGTCCAGTCGATGGTGTTCGGCAACATGGGCGAGACCTCGGCCACCGGCGTCGCCTTCACCCGCAACCCGTCCACCGGCGAGAACCGGCTCTACGGCGAGTTCCTGATCAACGCCCAGGGCGAGGACGTGGTGGCCGGCATCCGCACGCCCCAGGCGCTGACCAAGATCGCCCGCGAGGAGATGGGCGAGAAGAACCCCTCGATGGAGGAGGCGCTGCCCGACGTCTTCGTCCAGTTCAAAGCGGTCGTCGAAAAGCTCGAGACCCACTACCGCGACATGCAGGACATCGAGTTCACGGTCGAAAAGGGCCGGCTCTACATGCTGCAGACGCGCAACGGCAAGCGCACCGCCAAGGCCGCGCTGAAGGTCGCCGTCGACCTGGCGTCCGAGGGGCTGATCACGCGGGAAGAGGCGGTGATGCGCGTCGAGCCGTCGTCCCTCGACCAGCTGCTGCACCCGACCATCGACCCGGCGTCAAACCGCGAGGTCATCGCCACCGGCCTGCCGGCCTCGCCCGGCGCGGCCACCGGCAAGATCGTCTTCACCGCCGCGGACGCCGAACTGCAGGGCGGCTCGGTCGGCGCGGTGATCCTGGTGCGCGAGGAGACCTCGCCCGAGGACATCCGCGGCATGGACGCCGCGCGCGGCATCGTCACGGCCCGCGGCGGCATGACCAGCCACGCCGCCGTGGTCGCCCGCGGCATGGGCCGGCCCTGCGTCTCCGGCGCCGGCGAGATCCACATCGACGCCAAGACCGGCGAGATGCGCGCGAGGGGCCGCACGTTCAAGGCCGGCGATATCATCACCATCGACGGCTCGACCGGCGAGGTGCTGACTGGCGACGTCAAGATGATCGAGCCGGAGCTTTCCGGCGACTTCGCGACCTTGATGGAATGGGCCGATGGTGTCAGGCGCCTGAAGGTTCGCGCCAATGCCGAGACGGCGGTCGATGCGACGACGGCGCGTCAGTTCGGCGCCGAGGGCATCGGCCTTTGCCGCACCGAGCACATGTTCTTCGACCCCACCCGCATCCAGGCAGTGCGCGAGATGATCCTGGCGGATGACGAGGCGGGTCGTCGCACGGCGCTGGCCAAGATCCTGCCCATGCAGCGCGACGACTTCGTTGAACTGTTCGGGATCATGGAGGGCCTGCCGGTCACCATCCGCCTGCTCGACCCACCGCTGCACGAATTCCTTCCGCATACGGAGGAAGACATAGCCTCGGTGGCTGCGGCCTCGGGGCTCGATCCCGAGAAACTGAAGCGCCGGGTGGAAGACCTGCACGAGGTCAATCCGATGCTAGGCCTGCGCGGGTGCCGCCTAGGCGTGAGCTTCCCCGAGATCTACGAGATGCAGGTCCGCGCCATCATCGAGGCGGCCTGCGAAGTGGCTACCGCCGGCCGGCCCGCGCCGATCCCGGAGATCATGCATCCCCTGGTCGCCAAGGGCGAGGAGATGAAATTCCTCCGCATACTGACGGATCGCGTCGCCAGGCAGGTGATCGCCGAAAAGGGCCGCGAGATCGAATACCTGGTCGGCACCATGGTGGAACTGCCGCGGGCCTGCATGCGCGCGGGCGATCTGGCCGAGAACGCGGAGTTCTTCTCCTTCGGCACCAACGACCTGACCCAGACCACCTTCGGCATCAGCCGTGACGACAGCGGCCGATTCCTGAACGCCTATATCGACAAGGGCATATTCGAGAAGGACCCCTTCGTCAGCCTCGACCAGGAGGGCGTCGGCGACCTGATCCGCGTCGCCGCCGAGCGCGGCCGCGCGGTGCGGCCGGACGTCAAGCTCGGCATCTGCGGCGAACACGGCGGCGACCCGGCCTCGATCGCCTTCTGCGAGAGCGTCGGCCTGGACTACGTCTCCTGCTCGGCCTACCGCGTGCCGATCGCCCGGCTGGCTGCGGCGCAGGCGGCCATCGGCGAGCGCGAAAAGGACCGCTAGGTAGGTCCTAACGCCCGGCGTGCTGGCCGATCCAGGCGTCGACCTGGGGCAGGCGCCTGTTCTGGATGTCGGCGTTGTTGCGGATGCGCGACAGCGCCACCTGCACCTCGCCCTGGGCGTCCGGCGGGATGTTCTTGGCGGCGAAGAGCCGCAATTCTTCGGCCAACCTGGGATCGTTCGAGCCCTCCGCGACGCGTGGCACGAAGGTGGAGCGGCCGAGCGTGTCCAGGGTCCTGGTGATCGCTGGCAGGTTGGCCAGTGTGAAGCGCCAGGCCAGCTGCGGATGGGCGGCGGCGACCTCGCGCACCAGGGTGGGCGCCAGGTTGGTCGGCGCCTCGTCGGTGACCGACAGCGCCAAGACCTGTTCGGCCAGGGCCTCGTCCTCCACCGCGGCGAGATCGACGTAGAGGTCGTTGCGCTCCAGCGGGTCGCGGGCGGCCCGGGCCAGGGCGCGGATCGCCTGGAACGTCTGCGGATCGGCGGCGCGGGCGGCGCCCACCAGCACCCAGCGCCGCTCGCCGGCAGATAGCTTGGTCAGGTTGTTCTGCGTGGCGTCGAAACGGCGGCGGGCCTCCGCGGCGACCTTGGGGTCGTCGAGCTGGCTCAAGGCCAGCAGCAGGGTCTCGCGCAACAGGGCGTCGGCGGCGGACTCGCCGTCGTGGGCGTCAAACCCCACGCGCTTGAGCGCCGGGGCGAGCACAGCCGAGGCCCAGGCGCGGTAGGCGGCGCGGCGCGGCCCGGGCGCGTAATAGCCGTCGAGGCCTGCGAGCGTGCGCGCCTGGCCGCGCCAGACCACCGCATCGGCGGTGCTGGGGAGTTCTGCGGTCAGCCGCAGGTAGTTGGCGATCGGCGCCTGGCCAGCCATGCCCAGCGCGAGGCCATCCTGCAGCAGGCCCAGCTGGTCCGCCGCGCCGATACGGGCGAAAGCGTCGGCGAGCGGCGCGAACGACGGGCCGTCGTAGACCACCCGGTAGTAGCCGAGCTGGCCGGCGTTCACGATGTCGCCGACGTATCCACCCTGTGGTGAGGTGCGGGAGATGAACCGCTCGCGGATCGGGCCGCCGGCGGCCGGTTGCAACTTGATCGGCGCGCGCCAGGACAGCACGCGTGCGTCCATGGCCGCCAGGTCCATGCGGCTGGCGGCGATATTCACACCCTGGACCACGACATCGTCGGTCAGTCGGGTCTCCGTGAGGATGATGCCCGCCGAACTCGACGATACGTGGACCAACGGCACGCCCGGCTGGGCGGTGAAGTCGCGGGCCACCAGGGACACCGGCTTGCCGGCCGCCGCGTCGATGGCCCGCCAAAGGTCGTCGCTGGTGGCGTTGCCGTAGGCGTGCTCGGCCAGGTAGGCGCGCACGCCGGCCCGCCAGGCGTCGGGCCCTGAATAGGCCTCCAGCATGCGTATCACCGCCTCGCCCTTCTTGTAGGTGATGGCGTCGAAGGCCTGTTCGGCCTGGGCCACGGTCGCCACGCGCTGCACGATCGGATGAGCGCCAGTCCGCGAATCCAGCAGCATGGCCTCGTCCTTGTCGCCGAGCGCCGTCAGCAACGACCGCCACTCCGGATGGAAGTGGTCGGTGGCCTTGGTCGCCATCCAGGAGGCGAAGCCCTCGTTGAGCCAGAGATCGTCCCACCAGGCCATGGTGACCAGGTCGCCGGACCACAGGTGCGCCATCTCGTGGGCGATGACCCGGTAGACCACTTCGCGGTCGCCGGCGCTGGAGAGCTTCGGGTCGAAGATGACGTTGGTCTGGCTGAAGAGGATGGCGCCCCAGTTCTCCATCGAGCCGGAAACGTCGCCAGGCGCCGCCACCAGGTCGAGCTTGGGCAGGGGGTATTTCTGGCCAAAGTAGTCATTGTAGAACGGCAGCAGCTGGACGGCGGTGTCGAGCGCGTAGGTTGCTTGGGCGGTCTGGCCCTTGCGCACGACGACGCTGACCTTGACCCCGTCCACCTCGCGGCTCAGCCGCTCCATGTCGCCGACGCCGAAGAACAGCAGATAGCTGCTCATCCGGGGCGTGGGCTCGAAGGAAACCTTCTTCTGGCCGCCGCCCAGCGGTTCGCTGGAGGCCTCCGGCATGTTGGAGACCGCCATCTGGCCCTGTTGGACGACCGCCCGCAGGGTGAAGACCGCCTTCTTCGACGGCTCGTCGAACACCGGCAGGAAGCGGCGCGCGTCGGCCGGCTCGAACTGGGTGGTGAGCATGCGCCCGCCGGCATAGTCCACGTGGAAGAAGCCCGTCGCGCTGTCGGCGATCTTGCCTGAATAGTCGAGGGTCAGGATGTGATGGCCGGGCGCGAGATTGTGGCCCGTGGCGAAGGCGGCGGTCTGGGTCCTGGCGTCCACCGCGGCCGTGGCGGGCGCGCCGTCGATCTGGGCCCTGTCGAAGGTGAGATTGAGGGCGTTCAGCACCACCCGATCGGTCCCGCGCCTGACTTCGACGGCGATGGTCTCATGGCCGGTGAAGGTCAGCTTCTCCGGATCGGGAGCGATCGTCAGGTCGTAGCTCACCGGCTCGACGCCCGCGGGCAACTGAGTCGGGGTTGCGGCGGCGAGGGCCGTGAACGGCGCGGCGGCTAGAGCGGCGGCCAGGGCGATCAGACGACCCATGGTGCTACCAGGTCCAGGCCCTGGCCGAGGCGCGGCAGCCGCCGTCCTTCCAGCCCTTCCAGCCTCGCCCGCGCACCACGCGTCCTGCCGGCGCGCCGGTGGCCTCGCTGTCCTTCAGCACCTGGATTCCGTTGACCCAGACGTCAGTGACGCCCGTCGCGTACTGCTGCGGCTTCACGAAGGTGGCGTGATCGGCGACCGTGGCCGGATCGAACACCACCACGTCGGCGAGATAGCCTACCTTCAGCATTCCGCGATTGTGCAGGCCGAGATTGTGAGCGGGCAGGGCTGCCAGCCGCCGGACCGCCTCGGGCAAGGTGAGCAGCTTCTCGTCGCGGGCGTATTTGCCCAGCACGCGGACGAAGTTGCCGTAGGCGCGCGGATGCGTCGACGACAACAGGAAGACCCCCTCCGGCGCCTGGGCCGACGCGTCGGAGCCGAAGCTGACCCAGGGTAGGGCCATCTGCCGGGCGACATTGGCCTCGTTCATCGAGGAATAGACAACCTGGACGCGGGTGCCGTCCTCGATGATCAGGTCGATGATGGTGTCTTCCGGGCTCGTGCCGCGTTCCTTGGCGACCTCGGCCAGGGTCTTGCCGGTGAGCGGCTTCAGCTTCGGGTTCTTGAAGCCCACCAGCAGGGTGCCCTCCGCGCCGCCGGCCTGGCGGAAAGCGTTTTCCCAGTCCTTGGGATGCTCCTCGCGCATCTCGGCGATGACCTTGGCGCGCGTGGCCGGGTCCTTCAGCCGCGCGATCCAGGCCTCGAGGCCGCCGGCCTGCACCCAGGTCGGCATGGCCGCGTCGAAGCCCGTCGAGGAGGCAGCATAGGTGTACATGTCGGCGGTGACCCGCTGGCCGCGCGCGCGCGCGGCTTCGATCCTGCCGATGAACGCGTCCTCCTTGCCCCAATTGCCCTTGCCGGCGGTCTTCATGTGGAAGATCTCGGCCGGGGTCCCGGATTGGCGGGAGATGTCGATCAGCTCATCCGTGGCCTCGAACAGGTGATCGCCTTCGGAGCGCATGTGGCTGATGTAGATGCCGCCGCAGCGGCCGGCCTCGGTGACGAGCGCGGTCAGTTCGGGCGTCTTGGCGAAGGTTGAAGGCGCGTAGATCAGAGCCGAGCCCACGCCCATGGCGCCGTCTTCCATGGCCTGGTCGACCAGCTTGCGCATCTGATCCAGCTGGGCGGGCGTCGGCTGCGCGTCGTCCTCGCCGAGGACGTTGACTCGGATCGTGCCGGCTCCGACGAAGGACGCGACGTTCAGCGCGATGCCGTGCTGGGCGAGCGCCTGCAGGCCGCCGTCGAGCGTGGTCCAGGTCACCGGATATTTGACGTCGTGTTCCCGCTGTTCGGTCAGCTTGGCCATCTTCGGCGTCAGCGGGCCGATGGAGGAGCCTTCGCCCATGACCTCCAGGGTCACGCCCTGGCGAAGCTCCGACATGCCGCGGCCGTCGGCGATCAGGCTGTCCTCGGAGTGGGAGAGCATATTGATGAAGCCGGGCGCGACGGCCTTGCCATGGGCGTCGACCTCACGCCTGCCGTGGCCGGGCGCGTGCGGGCCGACATAGGCTATGCGGTCGCCCTTGATCGCCAGGTCGCCATGGATGGGGGCGCCGCCGGAGCCATCCAGGATCTCGCCGCCGCGGATGACGATGTCATAGCCGGGCGCCTTGGCCGCGCCGAGGCAGGCTGTGGCGGCGAGCACGGCCAGCGACGCGGCGACGTAAGACTTCATGGGCGACTCCCCGAATTTTCACCGCAGATTAGCGCGGTTTCTTCGTCCGTGTGCATCGGGGCCTGACAAGCGTCGCAATCTCTGGCCTCCTCGTCGCACAAGAGAAGCGGGGGGAGGCCGAAATGGCCCAGGGATTCGATCCGGCCGCCGCGACGGCGGCCTATCTGGCGACGCTGCCGCCGGAGGTCCACGCCAAGGCCACGGCTTACACCCAAGGCGGTCACTGGGTGCTGCTGTGGACGACGCTGGTCAGCATCCTGGCGTCCTGGATCGTCCTGAAGAGCGGGATTCTCGTGCGGCTGCGCGATGGCGTCGAAGCGAAGAAGCCGCGCCCCTGGCTCGCGGTCCTGGTCGTGTTGGTGGTCGATGGGATCGCGGAGGCTGTGATCGGCGTCCCTTGGGACGCCTATTCCCGCTGGTGGCGGGAAAAGGCCTACGGCTTCACCAACCGCGCCTTCGGCGGCTGGTTGGGCGAGCACCTCCTGCAGATGACGATCGGCCTCATCGCCGCGGCCATCGTGTTCTCGCTGCTCTATTGGCTCTTCCGCCGCTTCCCGAACACCTTCTGGCTATGGGCCGGCCTGGGGATGGCCGTCTTCGGCATTGTCTTCTTCATTCTGCAGCTCTTCCTGATCGAGCCGCTGTTCAACACCTACAAGCCCGCGCCGCCGGGGCCCGTGCGCGACGAGGTGGTCGCGATGGCCAAGCAGGTGGGCATGCCCTCGGACAAGATCCTGATCTACGACGGCTCGAAGCAGTCCAACCGCTATACCGCCAACGCTGGCGGCATCTTCGGCTTCGGCCGGGTCGCCATGAGCGACGTGATGTTCAAGAAGGACGCCGACCAGGCCGAGGTGCGCGGGGTCGTGGGCCACGAAATGGGCCACTATGTTCGCAAGCATGTCCTGGCGGGAGCCGTCTTCCAGGGCCTGACCGTGCTGGTCGGGCTCCTCCTGATCGGCCGCCTGTTCCCGTGGGCGACGCGGGTGCTGGGCGCCAAGGGCGTGACCGGCCTGGCCGATCCCGCGGGTCTGCCGGTGATCTCGATCCTCGCGGCGGTGCTGGGTCTGCTGGCCACGCCGGTCACCAACACCTTCAGCCGCTGGGTGGAGGCCGACGCCGACCACTTCTCGGTGGTCCACTTCAACGAGCCCGATGGCCTGGCCAAAGCCCTGGTGAAGACGCTGGAATACCGCGCCGACAGCCCCTCGGAGATCGAGGAGTTCATCTTCTACGACCACCCGTCTGTGCGCGCACGCGTGCGGGCGATGATGGACTGGAAGGCCTCGCACCCGCCAACTGCGGCCGCCCCGGCGGACACCGGGTCCCAGGCCCAGTCGGAAGCTCCCCACTGAATTCGATTGGCCCGATGGATCCCGGCTTCCGCCGGGACACGCGGCTCAGGGGTCAGCGCTTCCTGACGAACACCGTGCCGGCGGAATAGCCGGCGCCGAAGGAGCAGATCAGGCCGGTCTCGCCGGGGGCGAAGTCGTCGCTGGCCCGGTGGAAGGCGATGATCGAGCCGGCGGACGATGTGTTGGCGAACTCGTCCAGGATGATCACGTTCTCGCCCGGCGCCGGATCGCGGCCGAGGACGCGTTTGCCGATCATCTCGTTCATGTTGATGTTCGCCTGGTGCAGCCAGAGACGTTTCAGCCCCGACGGGTCGAGGCCGATGTCGTGGGCGTGCTCAACGATCATCTCGGAAACCATCGGCACCACCTCTCGGAACACCTTGCGGCCCTCCTGCACGAACAGTTTGTCGGTGGCGCCGATCCCATCGGGCGCGGCGCGGTTCAGGAAACCGAAGTTGTTGCGGATGTTGTTGGAGAACTGGGTCTTCAGCCGGGCGCCGAGGATCTCCCAGCCGCCCGTCGCCTGGGCCGCATCCTCGACGATCACGGCGGTCGCCACGTCGCCGAAGATAAAGTGGCTGTCGCGGTCGCGGAAGTTCAGGTGGCCTGAACAGATCTCCGGATTGACCATCAAGACCGCCCTGGCCGAGCCCGAGGCCACGAAATCGGCCGCGGTCTTGATGCCGAACGTGGCCGAGGAACAGGCGACGTTCATGTCGAAGGCGAAGCCCTCGATGCCCAGCGCCTGCTGCACCTCGATGGCCATGGCCGGGTAGGCGCGCTGCATATTGGAGGCCGCGCAGATAACCGCGCCGATCTCGCTGGCGGGCTTGCCCCAGCGTTCGATCGCCTGCTTCGCCGCGGCGACAGCCATTTCGGCCAGCACCGACAGTTCCTCATTCGTGCGCTCGGGGATGTTCGGCCGCATCACCTCGGGGTCGACCAGGCCGGTCTTGTCGACCACGTAGCGGGCCTTGATGCCCGAGGCCTTCTCGATGAATTCGACCGAGGAGGGCGTCAGGGCGGCGACCTCGCCGGCCTCGATCGCCTGGGCGTTGGCGGCGTTGAAGCGCGCCACATAGGCGTTGAAGGTCTCAACCAGCTCGGCGTTCGAGAGGCTGTACGGCGGCGTGTAGAGGCCGGTGGCGGCGATCACGGCTTGCGGCAAGTTTCACGTCTCCAGCGGCGAAGGGCGGAGTGATAGCACGCCCAGCGCGCCGTGCGCCTAGACCCCGTCCTGGCTGACTTGAATCACGTCAGCCAGGGGAGACCACGGTCGTCGGCCATTTCTG